>JBDTMC010000230.1:0-12092 GCA_039934475.1 Bryobacteraceae bacterium
AGATTCATGTGTGTCGCATCCGATTAAATCAATTCAACCACAATCGCGGCAACCACGAGGGCCGCGCCGACGAACAGCAGCACCGGGTTGCCTTGCGGATTGAGAAAGTAGTTCCAGACCACGCCAATGACCATGGCGAGGCCGATGCCGACGGGAAACGCAACCGAGAGACCGGCGACGGCGATGGCCGCCACCAGAAGCATGTTGGCGAGGTTGAAGACAATACCGCCCGCGAACGCAAACGCAATCTGGCGCTTACCGGTGATTAGGAGATTGTCCATCACAGACAGTTCGATACCCATGGAGCCGAAGGTGAACGCGGCAATGATGGCGGCGAGCAGAACGCCGAGGGAGTAATCGAAATAGAACAGTTCGAACCGCCACTTGCCGGTGAGCTTCATGGTGTTGGCCCAGGATCCCCAGCAGATCATGGTGAGGATGATCAGCAGGAGCGCGCTGAGATAAGTTGCGGGGAGAATCATAGAGCCTCGTTCAACAATGACTGCGAGTACAAAGGGAATTCTACCCTAGCTGGTGCCGTGCCGCTTCCAAAGCGAGGCGTGCGGCTTGTTCCGGAGTTTCTGAAGCGAGGCGGGAACCGAAGACCTCTATCGAGACGGCGCCATCGTAGCCGAGGCGATCGAGGGCGTTGAAGAACGAAGTAATGTCGATGACTCCTTCGCCGGGGAGCAGCCGCTCCGTGTCGCGAATCTCTTCCGGCGGAAGAGCAGGCGCGTCGGAAATGTGAACGTCGAGAATGGCATCGCGGCCGAGGGCGAGGATGTCGTCCTGAGTTTCGCCGGCGTGGTGCCAATGCCAGCAATCGCACACCAGACCCGCGCGTGGCGAGAGTTCATGGGCGAATTCGAGCATCTCGTCCATGCGCCAGATGAACTCGTAGGGCAAGGCGCGGCGCATGTGAAGGGGAGAGATCGCCTCAATGGCCAGATGGACTCCATGGCGATCGAAGGCTTCAATGCACGGCTGGAGGCGGCGTCGGTAGATGGCTTTCTGTTGGTCCTTGGGGACCTCCGACGATGGTGGCAACCCGACCACGGCAACGCGACATCCCAATGAGGCTCCGAAGGCGACGGCCTTTTCGATGTCGGCGAGACCTGCCTGATAGGCCGCCTCGTCTTGACGGACTTCCACCGGCACGGGCATCGCGGTGACGGCTACGCCCGACGGCGCGGACTCGCCCGTCTTGTAGGCTCCGCGCGGCAGCACTACTCCTTGATAGCCAGTCTGCACGGCAATCTCACCCATGCGCGGCCACTGCGCGCGCCATCCCACAGTGCTGCCGTGCAACGTGAACTTACGGGTCATGTCACGATAGTAACGTGGCTGGCTACGACGACGATTTAGCGAAGATTGTGGAAGAGCTGAACCGGGCGACTCCGGGCGGGAAACCGGCGCCGGAGCGGCCTGTGCCGGCCAAGATCAGCGAGACATTGGACCGCGTGCTGGCGCAGGCGGCGCGGCAGAACGCGTCCGACGTTTTGTTGTTGGCGGGCAGCGGCGTGACGCTGCGCGTACAGGGCGCGCTGGCGCCTTCGACGGGACCGCCGCTTTCGGGAGACGATTTGCGCGATTTGTTGCTGCCACTGTTGACACAGGCGCAAGTGGACCAGCTTAAGGCGCAGCGGTCTGTCGATTTCTGTTTTGAGCGCGAAGGTATTGGCCGCTTTCGCGCGAACATTCATCATCAACGGGGGACGCTGGCGGCGAGCTTGCGCTTGTTGCCGGCCAAAGTGCCGTCTCTGGAGTCGCTGCATCTACCGGCGACACTGGCGCGGCTGGTGGATCGCAAGCAGGGTCTGGTGTTGGTGACCGGTCCCACCGGGTGTGGGAAGACGTCGACGCTGGGAGCGCTGATCGACATGATCAACACGAAACGGCGCGACCATATTGTGACCATTGAAGACCCGATCGAGTATCAACACACGAATCGGAATTCCATCGTCGAGCAGATTGAAGTGGGACATGACACGCCGGACTTTGTGTCGTCTCTGCGAAGCATACTGCGGCAATCGCCGGACGTGATTCTGGTGGGCGAGATGCGGGACACCGAGACGATGGCTACCGTGTTGACGGCGGCGGAAACGGGTCACCTCGTTTTTTCGACGCTGCACACGAATGACGCTTCGCAGGCTGTGTCGCGGATACTCGATTCGTTCCCAACGGGTAACCAGCCGCAGATCCGGCAACAGCTTTCGCTCTCTCTGCTGGCGGTGCTGGCGCAGCAGTTGGTGCCCGCCACGGACGGAGTTTCGCGCTTTCCGGCGCTGGAGATTATGGTGGCTACGGACGCGGTGCGGAACCTGATTCGCCGCGGCGAGGATCATCAATTGCGTTCGCAGATCACGATTGGGCGCGCCGACGGAATGATGACCATGGAACAATCGCTGGGCGAACTGGCACGAACGGGCAAGATCACGCGAGAGACAGCGCTGGCGCATTGTTTCCGGCCGGAGGACATGCGGCACTATATCGCTTTGTAGTCAGGCCGCCTGGACTTTGGGCGCGCCCGAGGGCGCCAGCACAAGCAGCGGCTCGTGCGTGATGGCCTCGGAGAGGGCGTTTACTACTCGATCGTCGGTGATGGAGGACTGCCGGGTCTCCACCGGATAGCGCGCGAGGAACTCAAGGCCGGCGTCTGTGAAGCGCAACCGTCCCTCCGGTTTTGCCGGCTCCAGCGGCATGTCAACCATGCGCTGGAAGACGGCGTGCTGTTGTTCCACTCGCTCGCGGTACTGTTCATAAACTGAGTCTACGGCTGCCATCAGCTTGGTCTGAGCCAGTTCCTGATTCGTGCTGGAGACCAGCGTAATCGTGACCGCGTGCCAGACGTAGTCAGTGCCCGGCATTTGCCGGAACAACGCGACGGGCTGGAAGAGGACGGAGTTTGAGAATCCAACCACACGTCCGGTAGCCTGCAAGTCCGCACCGGCCCCCGTCATCTCCATAAGGTAGATGCGGACCAGTCCAATGTCCACCACATCGCCCGTCACTCCCGAGATGGTTACGCGGTCACCGACGCGAAGGCCGTATCTACCGATGAGAAAGAAATAGGCGACGATGGATGCGATTACGTTCTGAAGCGCAACGGCCAGTCCGGCGGTGAGAAGTCCGGCATAGGTTGCCAGAGAGCCTAACTCGTTGACGAGGCCGAGGACCACCGTGACTGCGACGACGCACGTCACCACTACGCGACGCAGCAGCAGAAACTGTTTCCTCCGCCTGCCATCCTGAACGTAGCGAAAGGTTCCGCGCCGCCACAGTTCGGAAATCAAGAGGATGACGGCAATCGTACCGAAGAGCGCGAGCACGCGGAATAGCAGTTGGTTGGTAATGCTGCTGTACCGCTGCTGAACCGCGTTGCGCTGTTCTATCATGCTGCTGCGGGCCACTTCGATTTGCTGGCCATGCTCCCGCAAGGGAGCGAGGGCGGCAGTTACCCGCTTGAAGCGCGCGGTGAGCGCTTCGATCTCTTGACGGTCGGCATCCATCTGCTCTACGTTTTGCGAGGCGGAGTCGGCGGCGGCGGAATCGCTCCGCTTGATGGCGTTGGTCAAGTCCTTCACAAGCGGCGTTCGCAGAGCGTCCATACTCTTCCGCAGCGTGTCGGTTTCGGCTAACGCTTCGATGAGTGCATCCTTGCTGCGCGCTAGGGCGATGACTTCAGAGGTGAGAGCAAAGATACCTGCGGGCTCATCACCAACTACCGCCGGTGGGGCCGGGAGGGCAGGCGCGGGTTGAGCCGTGCGGGTCGCCTCAGGCACCGTTCGCTCCAGCCTGTCGATGAGGCCAAGCAGATCGGCTCCACCGCTCTTGTTCTGGCCGCTGAGGAACAGCCGCAGTTGTGACATCGCCTCTTTGATTTCTTTGGCGATGCCAAGTTCCGCCAGCAGTTCTTTGCGCCGCGCCTGGAGCGTGGAGCGGGTGGCGGCTTTGGCGGTAGCCAGGGTCGCATCCACTTCGGCGATTTGAGCTTCCACCGAAGCAACGCGTTCGATCGCTTTCGCTGCGGCCTGCTGCACGCGTGTGGTTGCCGGCGCTGCCGTATTGCCAGCTGGTTTGTCGGCGCCGGCGAGAGGCGCGGCGGCCCGTGCGAAGTCGAAGGACAACTGTAGAGCCCGCACGGCGGTACGTTGGGCATTGTCCCGCGCCAGAACGTCACCGGTGACCTGGGTTGACTGCTCCACTGCGGCGACGCGCCGGTACCAGGCGATGGTTCGGGCGAGGTGCGCTACTATCTCACCGGGTTGAACAGGCGTGGTCGGGGTGGCAGCATCCGCGCTCGCCGGTGACGCCCAGAGCGCCAGTAACAAACAACCGGCAGTGCCCGCCGCGAAGAACCTCATAGCGCATGGGAGAATGGCATTCCTTCCCACACGGTAACACAGGCTACTCAATCAGCTTCAGTACCTGTTCGCTGAGGGTATTGAGGCTGTTGGTGATGCGGTCGGTTTCGACGTTGACCAGCGCGTAGCGTTCGGTGAGCGGGTCGCCGGATTCGATCAGCGCATGATGATCATCGCGAAGGTCGGGTAAATCCGACGCCTTGAGGGGCGATCCACGTAATGCCGCGGCGAGATAGTAGAGGCTCAGTTCCACGTGGTTGGCGAAGATGGTGGTGCCGGCGCGCGCGGGCACCGGGCGGCTACTGGCTAGGCCTCCTTCCATTGACATCATGGCGTGAACAAGGCGGTGGGAACTGGCGAGGACCGACGAATACATTTCGATGGATTTGGCTGCATAGGGTTCCGCGGTGAGGCGGTCGACGCTGGCTTCGAGATTGGAACGGGCGAGGCGAGCAAGCACACGGGTGTTGTCGAGCTCGCGCTGAAAGGACTGATCAGGCTGTTCGTAGCTGGTGCGGACGGCGCGGAAGTATTCGCGGTAAGCGTCCAACATACTGGCGAGAGCTTCGGGGGCGCGCCGGCGCTCCCAGGTGGGCCACACCGCGTAGGCCAGCAGGGCGACGGCACCGCCGCCAAAAGTATTCAGGGCACGCGGCAAGATAACGTCTTTTGGGGGAATGCCAGCGACGGCGAACAGCATTACCACAAGCGCGGTGACAGCCGATGTTAGTACGCCGTAGTTGGCCGCGCCATATGCGCGCACGATGAACATGAGCACGCCGATGGCTCCAATGTCCCAGGAGAGAGAGTGGGGGAGCCAGTGGACGAGGAGCGAGGTTAGCAGCAGGCCGGTGAACGTGCCCGCGAGGCGGAGGACACCGCGGCTGAAGGTGGCCGTGAAGTCCGGCTTAAGAACCAGCGCGATGGTCATCGGCATCCAGTAACTGCGCTCCAGGCCGAGGGAGCGAGCGAGCGCATCGCCGAGACCGACGCATACGGCCAGGCGCACGGCGTGGCGGAAGGCGGCGGAGCGAAGATCCAAATTGGCGCCGAGGATTGCCAGCGCGCCTCGTAAGCGTAAGGTGGCAGGCTGGCGCCGCTCGCGTCGCTGGAAGGCCGTTTGACCGTCGGTGGAAGTGTAGGCGGCCAGATCGACGGCGGCTCGCAACTGTCCGGCGATGGCATCCATCTGGTGCCGGGCATCGACGAGGGAAGCTTCGAAATCACATTTCGAACGAAGGGCTTCGGTGAGCCCGCGAAGCTCGCGGAGAAGCTCCGGGGACGCGGCGACGGGTTCGCCGGCATGGAGCGCGACGCCGATAGTGTGAAGCACAGCGCTCATGGTGGCGAAGAAACGGTCGACAGCGGCCAGTGGCGCGACATCGTCACACTGACGTTTGGCGCGCACCTGCAGGCGCGCCAGGGTGAGGATGCCGAGACGCAGACGCTCAGCCTGATCGAGAAGGGCCTGCAGACGCTCAGAGTCAATGGAATGGTCTCTCGCCAGGGGCGCGATGGTTTGATGGGCTAACGTGCTTTGGGCGCTGGCAGCGGGCGCGGCCATGACGGACGGCGAGGGCGACGCGGCGGCGCGAGACAACTCAAGATAAAGATCACCTAGAACCCGGCGTTCCGGGACATAGCGCCGAACGGGCCATAGCGCCAAGGCCAGAAACGCTTGCAGCAAGCCGCCGGCGAAGGCGAGCAAGCCGGCCAAAACCGCATCTCGAAGGGAGAGGGAGCGGGAGGCGAAGACTACCATTGTGACGAGGCTGGTAACGCCGAGATCGGGGGCGGCGTTGCTGAGGGCGACAAGGAGTCCTGCGCCAAACGCCCAGAGCGTGGCCAGGACAACGGCCAAGACGGGATCGTGCCCGGAGAATGCGCCGGCGCATACGGCGATGGCTACAACAACGCTGGCGGCCAGCATGCGGCCGGCACGCACGGGATAAGGATCAGAGCCGTCTGAGAAAGAGACGTTTAAGGATCCTGTAGCCACTACCGCGGCAGAGGCAAGATTGCCAGTAAGCAGGCCAATCGCCAGTGGGACAACAACGCCAACGGCGTTGCGGGCGGCAATCCATGGGTTGACCTTTTCAGCCTGGTAGCGAGTGACGGTACGCCAGAAAGAGTTCCACGCGGTTGGCATCAGGCGTTGCGCTGCCGCTCCCCTGCAGGCAGGTTTATGGCGTTACGTTACCATATCCGGGGCGGGGGATGGCAACATGGCGAAGATGGAATCACCACGGTGGACATTGCGCGAGATGGCGTGGCCGGAGTTTGGAATGGCGACGGCTGCGCCTGTGAGTACGCTGGAAGAATACCGGCAGCGACTCGCGCGGACACGTAAGCGGATGGCGGCCCGGGGGCTGACTCATCTGGTGGTGTATGGCGACCGCGAACATTTCGCGAATCTCGCGTGGTTGACGCGATTCGATCCGCGGTTTGAAGAAGCGCTACTGATTGTGGGCGCCGAAGGGACGCCGCTGCTGTTGACCGGTAACGAGTGCCAGGGCTATCTACCCATCAGCCCGTTATGGAAAGCGGGCGATTTGCGGACGGAGCGCTACCAACCGTTTTCGCTCTTGGACCAGCCACGCGATAGCAGCCGGACACTGGAGGAGATTCTGCATGCCGAGGGAATCAGCGGCGGCGCGCGCGTGGGTTGCTCAGGGTGGAAGTATTATGGCGACCGGCGCAGGATGGACACGCCGGCGTATATCGTGGACGCGTTGAGGGAACTGGCGAGTGAGGTGGAGGACGCCACGGATCTGTTCGTCCATGCGGGCGATGGGTTGCGCGCGCGCTGTTCGGCGTCGGAGATTGCCTTCTTTGAATACTCGAATGGTAAGGCGTCGGAAGGGATGAAGAGGATCCACTTCGCAGCGCGCCGCGGGATGACCGATCATGAACTGCTGGAGCACGCGCGCTACGACGGGTTGCCGCTGGCGTGCGCGATGACTCTAAAGACGGGACCGAACCGGATCAGCCTCGCCAGCCCTTCCGGTAACCGTCTGGAGCGAGGCCATTTCTGGTCGGCCAACATCGCCTACTGGGGCAGCAACATCTGTCGCGCAGCGTGGGTGGCAGAGGGCGAAGAAGATTTACCGGCGGCGGCGCGCGACTATGTGGAGGCCTTCGCGGGGCCTTATTTCGCGGCGATGTGCGAGTGGTTGGGCGCGCTTCGGATTGGGAGCCGCGGCGGTGATCTCTACCGGTTGATTCAAGAACGATTGCCTTTTGAGCGTTTCCGCGTTTACCTCAACCCCGGCCACTTGATCCATCTGGATGAGTGGGTGAGCTCGCCGTTTTTTGAAGGGTCTGAGATTGCTGTGGCTTCAGGCATGGTGATTCAGACCGACGTGATTCCTTCTTCGCCGGTGTATTCATCGACGCGCATGGAAGATGGCGTGGCGATTGCGGACCGGGATCTGCGCGAGGAATTGCGCCGCGACTTCCCGGAATGCGCCGCACGTTGCGAGGCACGGCGGACGTTTCTGGCGGAGTCGCTGGGCATTGAGTTACCCGAAGAAGTGCTGCCACTATCGAACATCGCTTGCCTGGTGGCGCCGTACTTGCTGCGCCCGGAGTTGGTGTTCGCTATTGATTCGCGCCTTTGATCCGAAGGGCGGATTGGCGGCCTTCAAGCAGGACCAGGATCGACATCAATGGAATCTGGTCCCGGCGCGTTCTGAAACGCGGTGATCACAACGTTGGCGGGGTATGGCTAATGCGGACGGTTCTTGTCGAAGAGGCCTCGGGATATGACCGGATCGTCGTTGCTGGGATCGCCGTTGGCAAAACGGTCCGGCATTATGAGGTAAACGAAGTCGTCGGAGTTGAAGCCTTGAAAGCGTCCGACGCGGCTAAGAGGGGGCAAGACGGAGCGGCTTAGGCGCCTGCACCTTGACGATTTACGGTATCAAGATGGGACAATAGGGAGCAGTGACGAGGCGCGCTCTATTACTGATGCCGGTGGCGTTTGCGGGCTTGGGCGCGCTGGTTTGGCGCCGGGAGCGGAAGCTGCCCGATGTGATCGCCGGCGGAACGGGCCCCGAGGTTCCGATTGTGACGCCGGGCCCTGCGCGCGCGGCGGTGCCGGTGCGCAAGTTGGTTCATAGCGATTCGGAATGGCGCGCGATTCTGAGCGATGCCGAATTTGAAGTGACACGGCGTAAGGGCACGGAGCCGCCCTACGCCAGCCCTTATTGGAACAATCACGAGGCGGGCATTTACCGTTGTGTCTGCTGCGGCAATGCACTTTTCCGTTCCGAAGAAAAGTTTGAATCGGGCACGGGCTGGCCCAGTTTCTGGGCCCCTCTAGCGGAAGAGAACGTCCGCGCAATTTCCGACTACTCGCTGGGAATGCAACGAACAGAACTGCAATGCGCAAAGTGCGACGCGCATCTGGGTCATGTCTTCGAGGATGGTCCGGAGCCAACCGGGCTGCGGTATTGCATCAACGGAATCGCGCTGCGGTTTGAGAAAGCCTCCTGACGATGCGGAAAGTCTGCCTGATCCTGGTGCTCGCGTGTCCGGCCATCGCCGCTTCGGACCCGGTGGAGTTCGTGCTGAAGTATTGCAATGCCTGCCACACAGGCACCTCCGCCGCGGGCGGTTTCAACCTGGAGAAACTGGAGGCCGACGGGGGACAGCGATGGAATCGCGTGCTGGCGCGCGTCCGCGATAGTGAGATGCCGCCCAAAGGCGCGCCGGCGCCCGCATTTGCTGAGCGCGAGGAGTTTGTCTCTGTCCTTGGCGCCGGACTACGGGCCAAGGCCTGCGCTGCGGGCATCGTGCCGGGACCACCTTCCATCCGCCGTCTGAATCGCGATGAGTACGCGGCCACGATACGCGACCTGCTGGACATCCATATCAACGCCGGGCATAACCTGCCCGCCGACGGCGCCGGCGGCGAAGGGTTCGATAACGCCGCCGAAACCCTTTCCATTTCGCCCATTCACGCGGAGAAATACATGGAAGCGGCTGAGCAGGCCCTGGGCTATGCAATCAAAGATCCGCCGGCGCGCCAACGTTTTTTGATTGCGGAGCCGGGGGGCGACATGACGGCGGAGGAAGCAGGCACGCGGGTGATGGAACGATTCCTGCCTCGTGCGTTTCGACGCCCCATCACGACAGCGGAGCACAGCAAGTACATGAAGCTGTTCCGAATGGCCACCGGCCAGAGCGGATCGTTCGATGAAGCCATGGCAATGACCTTGCAAGCCGCGCTGGTCTCGCCGAATTTTCTGTTCCGCATCACCGAACCGAATCCCGACCCGGAGCCGCGGTTGTTGGACGATTATGCGATAGCCTCGCGCCTGTCCTATTTCCTGTGGGGCAGCATGCCCGACGATACACTCTTCGACCTCGCTTCAAAAGGCCGTCTGCGAGAGCCGGATGTGCTGGCCGCCGAAGCGCAGCGCATGCTGAAAGACCCAAAGACGCTGGAGTTCACTGAGCGTTTTGTGGAGCAGTGGTTGGGCACGCGCGAGTTGGGGCGCGACATCAAGCCGGACGCGAAGCTGTTTCCCGGCTACTACGATGCGGAACTGCAATCGGCTATCCGCTATGAGCCGGTGCTGTTCTTTCAGGAGTTATTGTCGAACAACGAGTCCCTGTTGAACCTGATCGATTCGAAATTCACCGTGCTTACGAATAAGCTGGCGAAGCATTATGGTTTCGACAGCAAGGGCCTTTCGCAACAGCCGAAGCGTTTCGAACTGCCGGCGGGGAGTCATCGCGGCGGGCTGCTGGGGATGACGGCTGTGCTGGCTGTGACTTCGTATCCGACGCGAACCAGTCCGGTGCTGCGCGGCAAATGGATTCTGGATGCGATGCTGGGGACGCCACCTCCGCCGCCCCCGCCAAACGTGCCGACTTTGAAGACAGAGCGAGACGCTGCTGCCCCGAAAACGCAACGTGACCGTCTGGAGCAGCACCGCATGAATCCCGCCTGTGCTTCGTGCCACAGCAGAATCGATCCGCTTGGTTTCGCCATGGAGAACTACGATATCGCGGGAGTCTGGCGGTCGCAAGAAGAGGGTAAGGCGATCGACACGCGCGGCGTTTTGCCCGATGGGACGTCGTTCGACGGTGTAGACCAATTGAAGCAGGCACTGCTGGCGCGGAAGACTCTGTTCTTTCACAATCTCACTTCAAAGATGCTCGGCTACGCGCTTGGGCGCGGTTTAACGGCCGAAGACTCTTGCGTAGTGGATCGGATTGTGGAACAACTGGATAAGCAGAATTACAGCGCGAATACGCTGATCCGGGAGATTGTATTGAGCCCATCATTCCGCTGGCAGCCGGGTACGACGCCGAATCTCCCCGTACCTGGGACCGAACCGCGACACTCGGAGGCGCAATGAGCCGCAGCATGTTCCCGTTGTCCAGACGCACCGTGCTGCATGGCGCAGGCGCCGCGTTGTCTCTTCCGTGGCTGGAAGCGATGACGCCTGAGGCTCGGCCGCCGGTGCGAATGGCCGCGCTTTACATGCCGAACGGCGTGCATCCGGATCTGTGGACACCCGAGGGCAAGGATAGCGAGTTCACCCTTTCGCCGACGCTACAGCCGCTGGAAGATCTGAAGAGCCGGGTGACCGTCCTCACGAATTTGTGGAACGAAGGCAGCAAGGGCGGCGAAGGCCACTACGTGAAAATCTCCGGCTTTCTCACGTGCACCACCATCACCAAGACACTTGGTGTGGACATCAGTTGCAACGGGATTTCAATGGACCAGGTGGCGGCCAAGCGGTTGGGAGACCGCACGCCCTTGCCGTCATTGGAACTGGGGATGGCGCCGGTGACCACGGGGGTGGACAAGAACGTCGGCTATACCCGCGTCTATGGATCGCATATCGCGTGGAGCGACGCGACGACGCCCCTGGCAAGAGAGATCAATCCGCGATTGGCGTTTGAACGATTGTTTCGCGCCATGCGGCCTGCGGGCTCAGGGCAGCGCCGGGAAGTCCTGCTGCTGGATAGCGTGATGGACGATGCACGGCAGTTGCAGGGAAGACTGGGCACCGCGGACCGGCGCCGCGTGGATGAGTATCTGAGCGTGGTTCGCGGCTTAGAACAGCGACTGGAACGCGCCGGGCGGCCCGAACGGAGCGCGTGGAAGCCGAGAGCGCCGATCTCAGAATCCGGACGGCCTGAAGGCATTCCTAAAGACTATGCCGAGCATGTGCGGCTGATGCTGGACATGATCGCCCTGGCTTTTCAGACAGACACGACGCGGGTGGCGACGTTCATGTTCGGCAATGAGGTGAGCAATCAGAGTTTCTCATTCGTCCCCGGCGTAGAGGGGGCGCACCATTCGCTATCGCATCATGAGAAGGAACCGGATAAGCTGCGGCAGTACCAGTTGATCAACCGCTGGCACGTGGAGCAGTTCGCCTATCTGCTGCGCAAGTTGCGCGAGATGAAGGAAGGCGACACCAACGTGCTGGATAGCTCAATGGTGGTGTTCGGCGCCGGGATTCGGGATGGGAACAAGCACGACCCGCACAACCTGCCGCTGCTGGTGGGTGGCCGCGCCGGTGGCCGCATTCCCGGCGGCCGGCACCTGGTTTACACCGAAGACACTCCACTGGCCAACCTGTATGTCTCCTTGTTGGACGCTTTCGGCGCGCCGGTAGAGCGGTTTGCCGACAGCACAGGGCGCCTGCCCGGGTTACTCGCCTGACGCACTCCGATACAATTAAGGGGCATGTTGTTTTAGAA
>JBDTMC010000231.1:0-12065 GCA_039934475.1 Bryobacteraceae bacterium
CGATCTTTTCAGCGTGATTGTAGAGGAGGACGGTGGCGCCCATTTGGGACACCCCGGTGGTGCCGGCGACGAAGCCCACGAGGCTACCAGCGACTTTGAGCGGATCGGCAACAGGCGCAACGGCTACTGCAGGCGTGCTTAAGGACACACAGCCGACCAGTATCCCAAGGCCGATTTGCCACGTCTTTGCGCTCATCGCTCCCGAGCCTGCCTGGCGTTCCCAACCAAACCGAAACGCCGTAAAGTCCAGAACTTATGAGAGGCGGGGCAAAGCCCGCCTCAATTCCTAGTTTACCGTAAAGGCGGCGGTCTGATTCAGCACCGTATTGCTGATCTTGTCGGTCACCTTCATTTTGAGCGTGTATTGTCCCGGCTGCAAGGCCTTCAATGGTAAAACCTTCTCCACGGTGACTTGGGTGGCGGACGCGCTTTCAAGCGTTGAGGCTTCTTCGGAGAACTGGAAGACGCTTTCGTTGCTACCGTTCTTCACCACTTCGTATTCGATTGTGCCGCTCGGCTTCTGGGTCTTCTCGTCAGGGGTGAAATTGTACAGCTGCCAGTAGATACCCATCTTTTCGTCGCGGCGGAAGGTCTCGCTGAAGCGCGGTCTCACCTTCGACGTGCCGATGACAAACTGGCCGGTACCGATATTCCGGGTTGGCACTTTTTCCAACTGATCGGCGAGGATGACCGTACTGGAAGCAAGCTTTTCCTCTTCGTACCGGGGTACGTTGAGGGCCATTTCATAATTGTTCATGTTGCCGCCGATGACGTCTTTGGCGACGATGTTGAGCCGGTACATGCCGGGCTGCAGCGGGATGGTCTTATTGAAGACGGACGCTCCCTTGACGACGTCCTGCAACTGCTCGGTGGGGACATCGACGGTGACCACTTCCTCGAATACGTTGACTGGACGGCGGGCCATGGAAGTGATGCGGGAATAGATGTTGACAGCGGCTTGAGAGACTTGGCCCACCTGTTTGAACTGCAGTTCTTTGCGGTCGAACTGAATGGTAATGCTGGCGAGCGTTGTGGAGCCAGTCATACGCACAAAGTCGGCGCGGACCTTCATCGGCAGGAGGTTGAAAATAACCTTGGAGTTGACCTGTGCTTCGAGATCCTTGAATTTGACAGCAGGCGCTTTCTGCAAGTTGGCGAACTGTTGCAAGCGCTCAAACTGATTCATACGAGCGGGCAGAGGCTGGTTGCCGGTGCCGAGACGCGTACCATCGGTGCGATTAAAGCGGTCAGTCTTGGAAGCCATGCCCATCTGCTCCATCAATGTAAGACCGGCGCCGGGAACCATCATGAGGGCGTCCTTTTCCGAAGGATCCATCGTCATGCGGTATTCCCCGGTCATCGTCGGATCGACGAACTCGATGTTTACGTCGGTGCCGATTCCTTCGATCCAGCGGTAGCGCCACTTTTCAAAGGGATAGGTGGACGTAGTGCCGCCACCTTCTTCCATCGGCCGTTCATAGGTGCCGCCAGAAGGGTGCGATTCGATTTCGTCAGGAGGCCCGAAGGTGATGTAGATGCGGCCGCGGTCGGTCTTCCAGCCGGGAATACCGGAAGCGAAGCGCTCATTGGTGTACGCGATGCGGCGGTAGTGCTCTTCTTTAAACTCGTTTTCCTGGGTGTCGGGGGAAGGGTCGCGGCGCATCCAGAACTGCTCGATGAACTGCTCGCGCTCTTCATCGGTGGCCATGCGCTTCCAGGCAGCGCGTTCCTCGTCGGTGATGATATAGGTGACGTCTTCGTTGAGCCACTTGCGATAGGGGGTTTCAAGCTCCTTGCGGAGTTTGTCCTCACGGCGCTTTTTCTCTTTTTCGCTGAGCGGCTTAGCGATGGTTTCGCGCTGGCCGTCGTCAGTACCCTTTTTCTTGTCGGCTGCGAAAGAAATCTGGCTTGAAAGGAGCAAGCCGGACAGGGTGCAAAACGCAAGGATCGGTTTCGCTATCATACTCTCCACCAGAACCAGAACATAAGACGAGCTACCCTATTTTAGGTCCGGCTCCCGCAAGCGTCAAGGATGGCCGGAATTTAGCTCTGGCGCGACTCGCCGGAGCAACCCCTTCTTAAGGAGTGGAACGTAACACACGGCGTTTCGGTTTCAACGAAGGTGCCGCAAAAGGAAAAGGCGCAACGGGCTCAAAAAAGCGAGCGTTGCGCCTCGGGTGTAACGATAATCGATCGGACTAGGCGACCTTCTGGATCTTCCCGCTTTTGATGCAGGAGGTGCAAACACGAAGGCGCCGCGCCGCGCCATTGACGAGCGCGCGCACGCTCTGGAGATTGATGTTCCAGCGGCGCTTAGTGACGTTATGGGCGTGGCTGATGCGGTTTCCAAACGCCGGACCGCGATGGCACACTTCACACACTTTGGACATGACGAAAAACTCCTCGCGAATTCTTGACCAGTGTAGCAGTCGAGACACAGTGGCCGCAAGCGAGGGGTTCTGTTCTGGTAGGATATTGCGCACTATGTGGTTTCGCGCGATTGGGTTCGTTTTGGCCGGAATGGCTTGGGCCGGTTCGCTTCCTCCTGGGGCACAGTTCGTACCGGGGCCGGTGAACGGGTTGCGGCTGGGTGAGTCACTGGTGGTGTATGGAAATGCCGCGGGGAAGCGAGTGTTAGTGACACATGCGCGGCGGGATTTGGCGGCAGCGGCGGTACGCGTGGCAGGAGCCGAGGTGTTTGCCCCGACCAAGGAACGCCACCTGTTGGAGCATCCGGAGGCTTTCTGGCAGGCGTTTGAGACGGAGCGGTTCCACGATTACTCCCAGATTTCGACGAAGGTCCCGGTCCGACCGCTGGCCGTGACACGGGCGGTGAGCGGCGGCGACACGTTCGAGATGGACGGTGCGAAGGTGATCGTGTTGGACACGCCGGGGTATACGGCGGGCGCGGTCACCTACCTGATCGAGTTTGGCGGGCGGCGAATCGCCTGCACCGGCGATTTGATCTATGGCGATGGACAGTTGTTCGATCTTTACAGCTTGCAGGATGCGGTTCCGGAGGCGAAGGCTCGTGGATATCACGGCTACGCCGCTCGCGCGGGTGACCTGATCGCGAGTTTGCGGAAAGTGG
Source organism: Bryobacteraceae bacterium (assembly GCA_039934475.1). GTDB lineage: Bacteria > Acidobacteriota > Terriglobia > Bryobacterales > Bryobacteraceae > JBDTMC01. The sequence continues at coordinate 3,092 of JBDTMC010000231.1, forward strand.
CTGAATGGAAGCCGGATGTCATCGTGCCGGCGCGGGGACCGGTGATCGAGGATCCAATGGGGTCCATGGGGAAGTTGGTGGAACGGCTGCAGGGAGTGATGCGGAGCCATTTCACCACCGATGCGCTGCGCTGGTATTGGGGCGACGACAATCTGCGAACGCGGGCCGGCAAGGCGTTGGACGGGAAGATGCCAGAGTGGATGCCGATGGCGGAACGGGCGAAACTGCCGGAGTGGGTGATTCCGATTTCGAATTCGCGGCTGATTGTGTCTACCTCCGGGGCGGCGTTTCTTGTGGATGCGGGATACTCGAAGATCATCCCGGAGTTGGAGAAACTACAGGCGGCGGGGATATTCAAGACGCTGGAGGGTGTCTGGATTACTCACTATCACGACGACCACACCGACAACGCGCAGGCGGTGGCCGACCGGTTTAAGTGTCCGGTGTATTTCAACGATCGACTGCGCGACGTGCTGGAAAGACCAGCGGCGTATCGGATGCCTTGTCTGACTACGAATGCGATCAGTTCCGGGATGGCCCGGGCCGACGGGTCCTCGATGCGATGGCATGAGTTTCAACTGACCATGCAGTTCTTTCCAGGTCAGACGTTGTATCACGATGGACTTTCTATCGTGCGGGAGACGGGAGAGAGCCTTTACTTCGCGGGGGATTCGTTCACGCCGTCGGGCATGGACGATTACTGCCTGCAGAACCGCGATTTCCTGCGCGAAGGGGAAGGGTTTCTGGCGTGTCTCGATTCACTCTCAAAGACCAAAGCCGGAACGTGGGTGCTGAACCAGCATGTAGAGCCGATGTTCCGCTACACGGAAACGCAGATTGTCGTCATGCGCCGGGAAATGCACACGAGGATGGATTTTCTGCGAGCGCTTTCGCCGTGGCCGGATTTGAACTACGAGGTGGACGAGGGTTGGGCGCGGGTTTATCCCTATGGAAGCGAGGTTGCGCCGAAGGGGCGAGTGACCTTGGAGTTAAAGATTCTGAACCACTCGCCAAAGAGGGAGACGTACAACGTGTTGTGGACGGCTCCGGCGGGTTTAACACTGGTGAAGAGCGCCGGACAAGTGACGATTCCGGCGCGGACCGAAGGCAAGGTGCAAGCCGTTTTTGAGGGCGCGACGCCGGGTTTGCACGTGGTGACGGCGGATGTGGAGTTCGGCGGGCGCGTGTTGAAGGAATGGGTGGAAGCGATGGTGAGAGTGAAGTAGTCCAGACTTCCCTGCCCTCTTGTGTATGATGAGAGGGTTCATGGCAGGCAAGCTGACAGGCATATTCACTCCGACGCTGGTCCCGGTGGACGCGCGCGGCGATATTAATGAAGCCGAACTTCGGCGTTTTATCAATTGGCTGATCGAGAAAGGCGTGCACGGGTTGTACCCAAATGGGTCAACCGGGGAGTTCACGCGGCTGACCGCCGAGGAGCGGCGGCGCATCGTGAAAATCACATGCGAAGAGGCGCGCGGGCGGGTCCCGGTGCTGGCCGGCGCGGCTGAAGCCAATGTGAAAGAGACGCTGGCGGCGTGTGAAGCGTACGCGGAAATGGGCGCTACGGCCGTGGCCATCGTGTCGCCGTTTTACTACCGCCTGAGCCCGGAGTCCCTTTACGCGCACTTTGCGGAGATCGGGCGGCGGTCAGTAATCGACGTCACGTTGTACAACATCCCGATGTTCGCGACCCCGATCGACGTGCCGACGATCCGGCGCCTGGCGCTGGAGTTTCCGCGCATTGTTGGAATCAAGGACTCGACCGGCGACGTGTCGTTTATGATGCGCATGATTGCCGCGGTGCGGCCGCATCGTCCCGACTTCACGTTCCTCACCGGCTGGGACTGCGTACTGACGCAAATGATCATGGCGGGCGCCGACGGTGGCACCAATGCAACCAGCAATTGCCTTCCAGAAGTGATGCGGCGGATCTACGATTTCTGCCGCGCCAACCAGTTCGATGAAGCCATGAAGTGGAATTACCGCGTTCTGGAAATCTTCGACCTGATGTTGAACAACTTCGAGTTTCCCGACGGGTTCCGGCTGGGGGCTTCGCTGCGCGGCTTCGATTTCGGACCGGGTCGGCAGCCGACGACGGAGAAGCAGCAGCGCGACCGGGCGGAATTGGAAGGCGTCTTGCAGTGCGTTCTTTCGGACTTCGGCGTGGTGGCGCCTCCGGCGGGCGGCTGTGCGGTGCGTACCGGCCAGGCGGAGCCGGACAAGGTAGCGCAAATCGTGTTTGAAGTGATGAGTGTGCTGGAGAAGAGGGGTGTCCTCTGAGATTTTCGCTGGCACTGGTGGAGGTGGGGGGCTGGTCGCCCGGCATGGTGATTTTGGATGCCATGGAGAAGGCGGGCAGCGTGCAGTTGTTGCAGACGGAGCTGAACGATCAGCCGGGCGTCTGCTTGAAGCTGACCGGGCCACAGGCCGATGTTAAGGCTGCCGTGGAAGGAGCCCAGGCGATGGCGCGAACGATGAACATCAGCATCGTGTGCGACGTGATCAGCGCGCCGGATCCAGGTTCCAGCGCCGCTTACGAGGGCGTGCCGGATTTCAATCCGCTGATGGAGCAGGCGACTGTAAAGGCGCCCAATGGGAGAGATATGAGTCAGAACGAGAGTTTTGCGGTTGGCCTTATTGAGACGCAGGGATTCATCGCTGTTATTGAAGCGATCGATACCGCATTAAAGACCGCGTCTGTGGAAGTGCTCGCGCGGGAGAAACTGGGCGGCGGCTACATCACGGTGGTGATCAAAGGCGACGTGGCAGCGGTGCGAGCGGCCGTGGATGCCGGCGCGGCCAAAGTGAACGGCCTGGGGAAGCTGATTGCGGCGCATGTGATTCCCAATCCCAGCCCGGGTGTCCTCAGCCTTCTGCCCGGCGCGAAATAGGCCTATGGCCGAAATCACCAGCCAGCACCTGGAAGAGCTGCGGGATGCGGTGATCCTGCTGGAGAGTCCCTCGTTCGCTTTGAAGGTGGCCAATGTGATCGGCGCGCCGGTGGAGCGGGTGATGAAATCCCTGCCCGAGAGCATGTCTGTGGCCGTGCATAAGGCGACATCGGTGGCCATCCACAAGGCTCTGGAAGCGGCGCTACGCACAATGCCGAAGCGCGTGGGGCGCCCGGCGAATCGTAGACTGCACAAATTGTCTGTAGCTGCCGCAGGCGGCGTGGGTGGGTTCTTTGGATTGGCTTCGCTGGCCGTGGAACTTCCGCTCTCCACCGCGATCATGCTGCGATCAATCGCCGATATCGCGCAATCGGAAGGCGAGGACTTAAACGATCCCGCGGGGCAGTTGGCGTGCCTGGAAGTGTTCGCGCTGGGCGGCAAGTCGGCCTCGGAAGCCTCGAGCGAGACTAGTTATTATGCCATCAGGGCGGCGCTGGCGCGGACGGTTTCGGAAGCGGCAACGTATCTGGCGGAACGGGGCTTGGCGGTCGAAGGGGCGCCGCCGATGATCCGGCTGGTGGCACAGATCGCTTCGCGATTCGGTTTGGTGGTGTCTGAGAAGGTGGCAGCGGAACTAGTGCCGTTAGTGGGAGCGGCGGGTGGCGCGGCGGTGAACCTGATGTTCCTGCACTACTTCCAAAAGCTGGCCGGGGGACATTTCGTGGTGCGGCGACTGGAACGCGTCTATGGCCCGGCAGTGATTGAAGCGGAGTATGAGCGCCTGCGAGCGAATTAGCCGCAGGGCGTTTCTGGGAACAGCGGCTGCCCCGGCGATTCTACGGGCACAAAAGCCAAAACCGAATTTCCTGGTGGTCGTCAACTGACGATCACGGCGTGGGCGATGTGGGGTGTTACGGCGCATCGGACGCACGGACGCCGCATCTGGACAGGCTGGCGGCCGGGGGCGTGCGTTTCACGCAGCGCGCCGGTGTGTTCGGCGTCCCGGGCGGCAACACCTGGCCAAATCCAAGCACCCATAGTGCCCCCTACTTCATCTCTTATTTCTATGACGAAATCGCTGCCTTCGGCGGTTTGTCTCCCGCACCCTACGCTCCGGTCACGCCACTTTCTACCACCAAGATCAATTGGGTAAATCAGTGGTTATATACTGGCTCCACAACCTCGGGCCAGGGACAATTGGTGAATACCGTACCTAAACACCAGAAGTACATCGATCACGGGAATCACGAATAGGAGCATCCAAATGAAAGCACATCGGTTTGCGCTGGCGGGCGCTCTCGCGCTGCCCATCTTCGCCGGGTTAATCGCCTTTGCGCCCCTAGGCATCCTCCAAAAGCAGTCGAATGACATTATAGTCGGAAAGACGGTTAGCGTCTCTTCCACCGAAGCCGGAAGTTCCGTCTCCGTAGAGGTTCAACGCGTGGTCAAAGGCAAAATGTCCGCTGGATCCACGGTCACTCTCCGAGTGGACTCTCCGATACCGGATTCAAAGGCTGCTGATTCTCTCGGTCCGCGCCTGTGGTTTGTTCGCGCGGGAAACGTCGTTGCCTCCCGAATCGTAAATGTGGACGGAATCGAAGCACTATCTCTACCTGCGGCGACAGCCGCGGAATATGCCATCGGAGAGTCGGCTTCAGGACCGCAGAAACTAACTCGCGAGGTAATGGCTATCTTGCGACTGAAGGGCCTTGATGATGGAACTCGCACGCAGTTGAACGGATATATCCGGGAACTCCCAAGCGCGGAGCGGCAAGACGTTCTTCGGCTGGTTCAAACAAATCAGGCAGTGGCGGCAACCCCTGAAAACGCGAGCGCACTACTCGGAATGAGCAGCGTTCAGGGCGTGACACAGTTAATGGAACTCGTCAAAGCCGAAAAGGTCACGCTGGATGTTGCCGATTCTTTGTGCCACTATCGCAACCCCGATGATTCCGGCATCCGCCTCATCGGATCGCTGTTGCAAACCTCCTTGAATCAGGGTCTAAAGATGTGCGCGATGATCTCTCTAAAGGCGATCCACACTCCGGAGACGGTGGCTTGGATGGCTAGCGGCTTAACCAGCGCTTCAAAGGAAGAGCAGTATCTCGCCGTGACAGGCTTGTACCTCGCGGCAAATTCAGGCGCCGCGCTCCGGGAAGAAACTCTGATGGCAGACGGGCTGCCAATAAAGCGAGTTCCGCGAGAGAACACGAAAGTTATCGGTGTTCTGCCCCCTTTTGACGCGTTTGTTGCCGACGGCGGAACAACCCTCGACTTCTGGCGCAACTGGGCCGCCCAGCAACCCTCCGAAACACACTGAGATCAAGCCATAGTTCTTTGATCCGATCCGTGTTTCGACGCGCACTGGCCTGGGAGCGGGATGTCGGTTTACCGGCGCGGTAGGCCGGCTCGAATCGCCGAATGGATCGCGAAGATTCGAGCCGGGCGTGTAGTTTCTACCCTGCTAGCCCGCAGCCGGGATGGCCACAGTCGCAGGAAATCTCTACTTCGTCTCCCGCGTCTTCGCAAAGCTGACTGCAAAAGGTTTCGTCAGATTCCACGAGACACTTGCAGGCGGGATGGGCACATTTGTTTTTTGTATTTTGTTCCAACGTATTCATGGCGAATTGTTCCTCCAGCGACTCAACTGCGCTGAAGGTGTTTGCACGTTGATGACCAGTGAGGATCAGCGAAATCGGCCAACTGGAAGTCGTCCCCTGTGCGTAGAGGCATCCGAGAAGACTTAGACAGCGAGCAGCGGTATCTTTTCTCCTTGAGAATAGCGTCGAGGTTATGCTCGTGGCCGGAGAAAATCGCAAATTTACGAAGTGGCGGCGGCTGTTCCGATGCCGTCACTCCACAGTGATGTGGCCTTCGACAGTTGCCAACGTATTCTGTCCCTTAGCGATGAGTAGATTGTCGCCCGGGGAAGACGCGCCCGGAATCTGGAATGTCAGCGGTAGGAAGCGCCCGAGCCCGTCGGCCGTTGCCGTACCGAGAAGCCTCCGGGGGTAGTTCCAGTAGACATTCACCGCCTCACCTGCGCCGAAACCATACCCCTGCACGGATGGGGTGCTGCCGGGTGTCCCCTCGTTCGGGTTCACGATCAGCCGTGGTGTCACCGAGAAGGACGCAAGCGCGTACGAGCCACTGCTTAGACCCGTGGCGTAGAGTGCGTACACTCCGTAAGGCGCCGAAGGTACGCGTTGCATGACGGTAGCAGTTCCATTACTGTCAGCCGTCCCCGTGCCTATCGGAACCGAAACTCTGGCGTTACGATAACTAATTTCCACGGTCTCGCCGGGCAGGAATCCATTGCCCGTGGCGGTGACAGGAGTTCCGGCATAGCCGCAGTCCGGCGAGACGGTCAGGCTGGTGGCAGTCCAACTACCGCCCGACTGTGAGACCGTCCCGTCGCGATCCCTAATACCCCCTTTCAGCCCAGGCAGTGGTGTCAGCTGCCCGAGGGAGTTGTCTCCCCAGCCGACTACCGTCCCGTCGCTCTTCAGAGCCAGGCTGTGGAAATATCCCGCCGCGATCCCAACTACTCCGCTCAGCCCAGCCGGTGGTGTCACCTGTCCCAGGCTGTTGTCTCCCCAGGCGACCACCGTTCCGCGGTTCCTACAGTTCCAAGAAGGGCGAGCACCAAGCAGAGGTGCCGATGGGCGCCTCTCTTCCTTTTCTCAGATACCTTCATTTCAATTCTGCCTTTCCGTCGTAACTATGTCGGCACCGCCAAGGAAAGCGGGAGTTTCTTCCCGCTGACAGCGTTTGATTGAGAGTTAGTTTTTCCCGAGATAATAGTAAACTTTCAGGTTCGCGGTGGCTGAGCCTATGCAGGCGATGTCGAGGGCCGACTCACTGGCGCCATCTCCTCCCCTGAGGTTGCCTACGGCGCAGGAAGCGGCGGCCATATCGCCGTTGTCCAAAACGCTCTTTACCCACTTGGCGCCCTCTTGGCGATAGAGATTCACGCTTTGGCCGGCACCGCGGTAGCCGGCGATGATGACATCGTGTCCGTTGCGATCGAGGTCGGCGGTGATGATGGTGTGGCCGTCATTCAGTGTGTCGTCGATCACTTCCCGCTGCCAGCCGGACTTGCCTTCGGTGTAGACGGCAACCTGATTGCCGTGCCATGGCTCGATGGTACTGAAGAATCTTTTGCGGCCAGACTTACCGACGGCGATATCGCTGGCTCCGCTTTTGGGCCATGGCGAGGGGTTACCATCGGCCAATTTCTTGCGGGTCCAAGTTCCATTCTTCTGGGTGAGGAGTAAGTGGATGCCCTGGAAGCTGGCGGTGAGGATATCCTGCTTACCGTCACCATCCCAATCGGTGAGGTAGAGACCGTGGGCAACGCCGTCGTCCTGGTCGCTGATGACGCGGCGCTTCCACTCACCGGGTTTGTAGTAAACCAGCGGAGTGTGACCGCGGTAGTCGGGCGGTTCTGCCTTTTCATCGGTGAGCGGCGAGTTGAGAAAGAGGCCGTTCAGAACGCGGAGACGATGCGATGTGGGAAGGCGATCGATGTCCGTCCGTTTCCAGTCCTTGCCCGGGCCTTGATACTCGATCAGGGAGACGATGCCTTCGCTCTTAGCGGCGACGTTAGAGAACTCGTGGGCGAGGAGTAACTCGGGAATGCGGTCACCGTCGGTGTCTACGGCGGCGACGTTAATCATGCGGTTGAAGCCTCGGGCAATGACATGGCGCTCCCACGTGGGGTTTTCAAACCACATGAGTTCGCTTAGACTGGAGGCAACCACCAGAAGATCGAGGCGGCCATCCGCATTCATGTCCGTCATTACCACCTGGTAGCCGCCTTTGAGGTCGGTGGCGATTGTCTTGGTGCGAACACGGGGCGCGCCCGGATTCGGCTGGCCGGCGCAGGCCACTGCCATCAGCAACAGGGGGAGGAGGAAGCGCAGGGGAGCCATTAGCTTACCTTCCAGTGATCGCCGTCGAATTCGGCGTCGATGTCAGGCCAGGTGGCGAACTTCGTACACATTTGGCCGCCATCTACGAACAGAGTGGAGCCGGTGATATACGACGCGAGATCGGAGGCGAGGAAAGCAATGGCGCTGGCGACTTCTTCCGGGCGGCCTCCGCGGCCGAGGGGTAATTGGGCGAAGTATGGTTTGAGGATATCCGGCGCACTGAAGTGTGTTTCGGTGAGGCGGGTGCGGATGAGGCCGGGACAAATTGCGTTGACGCGGATGCCCCAGGGGCCGAGTTCGTTGGCGGCTGTCTTCATGACGCCCAGCAGGCCGGCTTTTGAAGCATTGTAGGCGATGAGGTTTTGTTCGCCGTCGAAGGAGTTTGTGGAGGCGGTGATGACGATGGAGCCCGAATGGCGCTCCTTCATACTCTTCGCGGCCGCGCGGAGGCAATGAAAGATGCCACTGAGGTTGACGGCGAGGGTTCGATTCCAGAGCTCCGTACTTGTTGCGGTCAGTTCGGCCTGGATGCCCATGCCGGCGTTGGCGATGAGTACATCGATGGCAGGCAATTCGGCGAAGCGGCGCTCAATGGCCGCCACGTCGGTGACGTCGCAAGAGAGGCCGATGCAATCGAGCGCGGCGGCGGCGAGGGCGGTCCGGTCGGGCTCCAGGTCGAGGATATAGAGGTCGGCGCCACAGTCCTTCAGCAGGCGGGCGGCGGCGAAACCGATGCCGCCGGCGGCGCCGGTCACCAGCACCGTCTTGCCCGAAAAATCGAATCTCATGCTGCTATTTTGCTACTAAAACGACTATTGGCGGGCGAACTTCTGGATGCGCCAGTTCTTGATCTCCGCAACATAGATGGAACCGTCTGGCCCAACCGCCATGTGGTGGGGAAAATCGAGTTTGCCCCACACTTTGCCAAAGCCGCTAAGGCGGCCGAGGATTTTACCATCAGTGGACACTTTGAGGATGCGGTTGTTGACGCCGTCGCAGATGTAAATGGCTTCTTCCGCGGCCACATAAGCGAGTCCCCAGGGGGTACCGACGTCCGTCCATTTGGTGAGGAACTTGCCATCGGCATCGAAGATCTGGAGGCGGCTGTTATTGCGATCGGCAACGTAAACGCGGCCGGTTTTATCG
>JBDTMC010000232.1:0-12028 GCA_039934475.1 Bryobacteraceae bacterium
AACAGGCCGGCAAACAGAACCAGCAGCGGGAAGTCGATCTCGCGATAGATCCTCTCCGGCTTCACTCTCCGCGTCAGCATCAGCAGCGCTCCCGCTACAATCGCCACCTGCGATACCGGCCATCCATAGAAGAATCCCGCTACCATCCCCGCTGAGACAACTGCAGATTTCCAAACCATCGGCCGCAAGACCCGTGTCCGCAACTCTTCCATGTCCACGCGCTGCACGCTTCGCAGTTCCGCCCGGTACAGCCAAGCGATCACGGCGAAGGTGATGACAAGCGATACCGCACCCACCGGAGCCAGCGCCCCCGCAAACTCCCGATACGAAATCCCAGATAGGCTCCCGATCAGCATGTTCTGTGGATTACCCGTAATAGTCGCCACGCTGCCCGCGTTAGACGCCATCGCAACGGCCAGCAGATAGGGCGTCGGACGCAGTTTCAACGCTCTCGTAATTTCCAGCACCAGCGGCGTCAACACCAGGCACATCGTGTCGTTCACAAAGAAAGCGGAGAACACACCCGACACCGCGACAATCGCGGCCAACAGCGCCATCGGCCCGTGCGTGTGCCGCACCACCCAGGCGCTCACCAGTCCGAAGAACCCGGATACCCGCAGGTTTGCCACCACGATCATCATGCCGAACAGCAAGACAATCGTCTGCATATCCACCGCCCGCATGGCTTCCCCTAGCGTCAACGCACCACACGCCACCATCCCCGCCGCGCCGATAATCGTGGCGCCCGTCCGGTCCACCCGCAGCCCCGGAAACCTTCCTATTGCCAGCACCAGGTACGTTGCCGCAAACAGCGCCAGCGCCGCGATCATTGCCGCGGCCCCACGCGATATGCCGCATACGCCGAGTTCGTGTACTCCGCCGCGCGCCCTTCCAACCGCTGCTCAGCCCTCACCACAACATAGTCAATGCCCAGCCGAGAATACAGGGCGAAATCCACTTTCGCCCCGTCCTGCATCGTCTCCTGCCACCGCCGCCACCACTCCTCCGCAAAGTCCTTCAACAGGTTCACCTGTCCGCCGCTTTTCCAGTCCACATACACGGCGCGCAACGCCCGCGCCCGGAATACGCTCGGTTGCAACCCTCTTCCGGCTTCCGGAAATAGGAACACGGAATCGCGAGCGGTACCTGATCGCGCCCACGCCGACAGCTCATCCAGTTCCGCCGAATGCAGCTCCGGGTAGTTTTGCAATCCGCCCCAGCCCGGAATCAGGAAGAACGGAAGCACTAGCGCCGCGCACCACGCCGTCCAGCCATGCCGCCGCGTTCCGCTCCACGCCGCAGCCGCTGCCAGCGCGGCCAATACGAGAACAATCACCGCCCGTCGTGCCAGCATCGGCTCCGAAAGATCCGGCCACACGCGCGCATTCGCCGGAATCAGAAACACCGGGACAAACCACAACACGGCTTCTGCAATGGCCCCGCGAGTAGCAGCCTTCACGCCCGCCACCGCCGCCAGCAACAGCGTAAACACGGTGAAAAAGAGCGCCGCCCGCGCCGGCTGCAACTGCGGCATCAGGCTCCACCGCATCGTCTCCAAAACCACGTACGATGCCGGAATCGCCAGCAAGCCATAAATCGGCATCGCCACCAACGGAACGCCCACCGGTTCCCGCAACTCACGCCCCAGGCGCGCCATCGCACACACAGCCACGGCGGCCAGAATCGCATACTGTGCGAACCAATGTGCCGGCCACAACGACACCCAATTGTAAGCGCCTCGGAATCGCTGCAGCCTTTCCAGTGCCGTGTCGATATGTCCGAACAGAATTTGCCGCTCAGACACGCCCGTTTGCAGCCGCGCCGCCACCAGCAACAATACAAAAGCCACTCCAACCGGCCACAACATCGCCAGCCGTTGCTTCCGCTCCCCCGAAGGCAATATCACCAGTACTGCAATTGCCGCCAGCAGCGGCAACACGGTCGGCGGATGATACAGCAAAGCCGCCCCCGTCGCGAATCCCGCGGCCAAATACTGCCGGTGCGCCAGTAATCCCACCGCCAGCAGGATCAACGGAACCGCAAACCCGCGTGGCACCGGCTCATACTCGATGCTCAAAACCGCCGGCCCGCCAATCGTGGCGCCCAACTCCAAAGCGCCCGTTACCAGCAGCGCCATTCGCGGCGAAAGACCCAACGCCGAAACAATCAGAAACAGCCCGCACGCGCCCAAAAAACGGAATAGAAGCTGTTGCCCTTCCAAAACCCACTGGAAGTCCAGCCCCGTGAACCTCTGCAGAGCCAGCGTCACTTCGTCGTATATCGTGTACGACACATGCGGCTTCGTCGCCACAATATCGCCTGCCAGCACCGATGGATCTTTCAGGTGTTCCAGAATCGGCACATAGATCAGAGTGTCCGATTGCAGATAAGTGTGCCCGGGAAACTGGAAGTAACCTAGCAGCGTCAGCAAAGCGAGCGCCGCAAGAACAGGGACTCGCAAAGGCATTTATTGCGCCGGCGTCTTCTCGAGTTGCTGCTTCGCCCAAATCCGGTTCGGATTCAACTGCACAGCTTTCGCCAGCGCCTTATGCGCCTCCGCGTTCCGGTTCGATTTGCGCAGCGCCAATCCTATCCACATCTGCGGCTCGGCCGATTTCGGATCCAGATCCGCCGCCTTTTGGAAATCGCGAATGGCCAAGTCCATCCCGCCGCCGAACGAAGCCGGCAGATAGTAGTTGCCCACGCCTCTGCTCAGCCACGCCTTTGCCGATTTCGGGTCAAGCTCAATCGCCTTGTTGATCGAATCCTGCGCGCACCGTCCGTACTTCAGGCCCGCAAGCACATTCGCCGGAATCACCTGCCCGCACAGAGTGCCTAGAACCCGGTGGTGCTCCGCCTCCCCACCCTTTAGGCTCACTGCCTTCTCCGCCGCTTTGATCCCGGTCTCCGCGGCGGCTCTCGCCAGGTTCTTGTCTTTCAACTCCAGAGCGACTTCCGCCAGGTATGATTCCGCCAGCGCGAACTGATATTGGGCCGCCGCGTCATTCGGATTCTTGGCCGCGGCATCCGACAACTCGCCCACGCGCTTTTCCAGCGACGCGCGATCCTGACGGTCCCGGGCCGACTCTAAATCCGCGGTTACGCCGTTGGCGGCCAGAAGCAGGGGAAGAACTAGCGCAAAAACTCGCATGCTTCCTCCTATTCTAAAGCGCAGCCACTTTCCTTTGTATGAACAGGAAGTACATGGCCAGAAAAGACAGCAATACCCCGTTCACTGCCAGCACCACCGGCGCGGTGAACAGCGGTATCAATGAGCCCGCCACAAGGTTTCCAATCGGCATGCCTCCGCGGAAGGCAACGTTGTATACGCTCATCACCCGGCCCCGCATCTCGTCGGTGGCGATCAATTGCACCAGCGAACTGATCAACGTGAACACCCCCATCAGCAGCATCCCCGCCAGCAGCATAAGGGCATAGCTCACGTTCACGTTTCGCGACAAGGCGAACCCCACCAGCAGTACACTCAAGCCCGCCAGCATCAAAAGCGCATCGCGTCCCTGATGCGGCCGCTGTCCAATGGCCGCTACAATCAGTGCCCCGCACACCGATCCCACGCCCGAAATCGAGAGAAACATCGTGTACACATCGGGACCACCGTGAAACACGTCTCGCGCAAACACCGGTAGGAACACGATCATCGGCATCGCCAGCAGCGTCATCGAAAAAGCCAGCACAATCAGGGCAGTCATCGCCGTACGGTTGCGGATGAACGAGATTCCCTGCTTCATGCTCTCTGTCATCGATTCGGTCGTCTTTCGCGGAACAAACTTCATTCGGATGGAGAGTAGCGAGATGATAACCGCGATGTAGGAAGCGCCGTTCAGTCCGAAGCACCACTGTGCGCCCAGTTTCGTTAGCGCCAATCCGCCTAGCGCCGGCCCGATAATTCGCGCCAGGTTAAATTGAATTGAGTTCAGCGCGATGGCATTTGGCAGGTCTTCCCCCTGCACCAACCCCGGAATCAGAGCCTGATACGCCGGACCGCCAAACGCCTGTGCCAGCCCCACAAAGAACGACAGAATCAGGATGTGCCACCACTGGACCATGTGAAACGCGGCCAGCGCAGTCAGCGAAAACGCGCACGTCATCTGGATTACCTGTGACGCCACCAGCAGTTTGCGCCTGTCCATACGGTCGGCCACTACGCCGCCGATCAACGAAAAAAGAAAGATCGGAATCTCGCCCAGAAAAGCGTCTAAACCCAACAGGAATGCGCTATGCGTGATATCGAACAACAGCCAGCTTTGCGCCAGCTTCTGCATCCACGTACCAATGCTGGACGTGCATGCGCCAAACCACATGATGCGGAAGTCGCGGTGGTGAAATGCCTTGAATACGCGCTGCAGCAAAGGTGATCCAGTTAGGGGAGCGGCTTTTCTCGGTGAATAAGATGCAGTAAATTTCCATCCGCATCCGCAAAAAACGCCAGCCGGTTGCCTTGATTCTCAAACGGTTCGCCCACCATCGTCACCTGCAGATCCTGCAGCTTCTTCAGACCCGTGTCGAAGTCCTCCACCATCACCGCCAGATGCCGCAGGCCAGGCGTCCTCATCTCATTGTCCCCGCGCTCACCCTTCGCCGGAATTATCTCCAGCATCGCCCCGTTCGGCGCCTTTACAAAGAAGTTGCCGTCATAGGCAAAGTTGATCACGAATCCCAGCTTTTCGACGTACCACGTAGCCAGCCGCTGAGGATCGGGCGAAGCTATCGCCATGTGTTCCAGACCCGTAAACATAACTCGGAGTGTACCAGGAAACCCGGTCAATAAACCTGAAAGCAGAACACCTCGTTCGCCCCCTCAGGCGACAGACAGTACTCTCCCGCTACCATCATTTCGTTCGCCTCCACGCGATACAGACCCTGTTCCAACCGCTTCACTGAAAGCGGAATCGCAGTCGCATTCTCTTTCGCCTTCTTCTTGTTAAAGCTCACCTCGCGCCGCCCGTTCTTGATGTCCATCTTGTACAGCGAAAGGCGCTCTGCTGCCATCTTGTCGATCTTTAACAGGAATATCGGCTCTGCCAGCGGGGTACGCACTGCCGACGTTGTTCCAGCCACGCCGTAAACCGTCGTGTCCTTCTTCTCCTCCGGGTTCGCCGTCAGCGCCTCCGTAGCCAGCAGGTTGGTGCCGTGCAACAAGTACGGAAGATCCGCTTTCTCCGGCCGCGGCCCGCTATAGCCCTGCCCAAAACACCCCGCCGCAATTACCATCAGCAACACTGGCGTCTTCATCGTCACCACTCCTTCCACGCACCATCGCGCATCACTTTCTCTATCTTCTGTAACGCCGCCAAATCCTTCAACGGGTTTCCCGCCAGAACCATCAGATCCGCCGGCTTTCCCGCCTCAATCGTACCGCTGTGCTTGGAGTCCCTCAGCGCCGTCGCACCGTAACGCGTCGCTGCCACCATCAAGTCCTTTGCCTCGGCGCCGCCACCCGCCATCAAAAGTATCTCTCGCACCGTCGCCTCGTGGTTCCGCTCCCCGGAAGCTACTGTCACTAACACACCACTCTCCAACATAGTCTTCACATTCGCCTGTGCGAACCCCAACTGAACCGTATCGTTGATCTTGCTCAACATCGGTGCAACGGGCATCCGCAGATTCCGGATCTTGTCCAGAATATCGTTCGGAACCAGACTGCGCTCGCAAGGGATCCCGTACAACACCAACGCCGACTGCAGTTCGCGGTTGATTTCCGCTTCCGTATAGTGTGGCTCCGTCCAGCCCTCCGGCGTCACGTCGATCAAAGCCGGAATAACAAACTTGCCTCTCACATCCACCTCGGTCGCCCCCGCCGGCACCGCAGTGTTATTTCTGCTCCCTACTGACCGGAACAAACCGCCGCTCACTACCAACACCGAATCCGCCATCGGCTCTTCCCCCAGGCCGTTAATCAGTGTCCCGCCCACCAGCGCGATCTTCGGCTCCTTCGAACCGCCGCACCCCGCCAGGACGGCAATGGGCAAAGTGGAAATCAGACTTCGCCGTGAGAGAGTCATCGCAGTAGCCTCTCCAAACTGAGCAATCGCAAGTCGTCAAGCAGGATGTCCGGCGAGTGCTCCATGAGTTCGTCGCGGCTCGACAAACCCGTCGCCACCGCAATCGCCTTCACGCCGTTCGCGCGCGCCGCGCGGATATCGTTCGGATGATCTCCGATCAACGAAACCTGCGATCGATCGTCAATCCAACCTTCCGCCCTCGCTTGCGCCACTGCAATCCGCACCAGTCCCGCCCGGTCCGCCGCCTGCTCTGCGAATGCCCCGAAACGCAGATACCCCTTCAGCCCCGCGCGTTCCATCTTCTTCCAGCCGATGCGCGTCAAATTGCCGGTCACCAGGCCCGTCGGAATGCCCCGCCGATGTAACCGGTACAGCAGCATTCTCGCCCCTGGGCACACCTTCGTCCGCAGATCCGGACAACTCCGTGCATAGATGGACTGCGCGTCGGTGACTACACGTGGCATCGCCCGCCGGATCAAAGCCTCTGAGGCCCCCGCGGTCCGCAGCATACAGGTGACAATATCCCCGTCCAGCATCCCCTGCACCGGGACGCCCTCCGTCGTCGTCTCCATACCTGTAGCCCGCCTCACCGCCTTCACCAGCGCCTCGCGGTGATGCGGTCCCGCCCGCCGGATCAGAGTCCCGTCGATGTCAAACAGCACCAGCGCCGTTGCGGCCATATTATCGGGACGTCTTCACGCGGTAATCCTGCACCTGCGGCATCCGCACAATGCGGCACATCTCGAACAGCCTCGACCGTGCCCGCGCGCCGATCCGCTCCGCCAGCGTGATCTTGTAATCCACCTTGCCTGAACCCGGTGTTCGCTCAATCACCACGCCGCCCGCATCTGGATCGATCAGGTTCGTCGTCGCAATCAGCGGCTTCTTGTTATTGCAGCGATGCGTGATGATCGAGGTCACCGTGTCCTCGGTCCAATCCGTGATGCGCTGCGCGCCTAAATCGTCCAGCAGCAGAATTTCCGCATCCAGCGCGTTCCGGTACGCCGCCTTATCGCTGATCTGGCTCGCCGAATCGTAGCTCGAACGAATCCGTTCCAATAAACCTTGGTAGTCGTAGAACAACCCTTCGAAGCCCCGCGCAATCAAACTTCGCATCGCCGCCACCGCCAGGTGGGTCTTGCCCGTTCCCGGGTCTCCCAGAAACAGCAGCCCCGGTTTATCCCCATGCGGAAACTCCCGCGTGTACGACCGCACAATCACCAAACTATCCGCCAAGCTGCGCCGCGCGATGTGGTTATCCTGCGGCAGCATGAAGTTGTCGAAAGAAGCATTCTCGTAGTTCGGTGGAATACACGCCCGCTCCTCAATCCGTTGCGAGCGGTGCTCAAAAAAACATTCACAGCGCTCGGCCCCGGAAAGTCCATCTGTTTCGACAGTCTTCCACCCGGAACCCCCACAATGCGGACATTCGGCGGTAGCCATATAACCCTCCCATTATGGGCCTTCGCGCGAAGCTGTGGTAGCTTTCACCAGTCGGCCAGCAAGCGCAGCGCCCGGCGATCAAACAGCGACGAATCCGCCGCACGGAAATAGCGGCGGATCTCAGGGCTGCCTATGTTAACCGTTGTGTGATCCCACTCGCACTGCGTGCAGTAAGGGTCGCCGGCCGAGGCGGGCTTGTCCCCCTGCCGAAAAAAGGTCCTCGCCTGACGATACTTTTCGGAGTTGAAATGATCGCCGCCCATCGCGTCCAGTGCACCGAAAACCAAATTGGTATCCGGACGAGGGGCGCCACAGCAAGGCATGATCCTGCCATGGGCGTCCATCACCATGTTCTTGTATAGCCAGTGGCAGGTATGGCCACTACTTGGTTCGGCAGTGCCGTCCGTACCGTGGAACCGAGTCTCAAACGCCCTACCGATCGCGTCCGCGTCCAGGGCATCCGGGAACGGGTTCCAATTCTCGGGCGGGTTGGTCATGGATGTCCAGTCTAACCGCTTCACGAAGGATTTGACCGTGGCCGGCTTCACGCTCGGGTCGTCCCATCCCACGTCGAAAGGATTGACGACGCGGAACACGTTGACACCCAGTTTGCGCGCCATTTGCTCCGCCACCGGGATCTCATGGATGTTGTGCTGGAACGCCAGGAAGTTCCACGAAAGCACTGGCGTGCGTTTGCCGAGCCTCCGCTTTGCATCCACCAGGGCCCGGATGTTGTCCATCACCAATTCCAGTTTTCCGTTTCGCCGGAAAATCTCGTACACCGGTTGAGTCGCGCCGTCCACGGAGAGGACCATGAAATCCAGCCCCGATTCCACATAGGCTTCCGCGTCGAAGCGCCGGACCGAAAGGCTTGTGGATAGCGCCGTGGACATCAGATATGTCTTCGCCAGCCTGATGAGTTTCGGCGTATTCAGGTTGAGCAACGGTTCGCCGTAGTTACAGAAGTAAATGCCGATCGCGGTAGGCCCATAGAGCCGTAGTAAGTCCCTGAAGCGGTTCTCTGAAAGCGTCCCCTTATTCCAATCGAAGATCTTCAACTCCTCAGAACGCTCCGAATGGACGCAGCCCGGGCAGGCAAGTTCGCACACGTTCGAGGGATCCACCACCAGCCCGAACGGCCGGGAAAGCAGTGTGCTATCGCGGGCGTGGAAGTGATATTTGCTGGTACAAATATTCAGGAGTTTTAGGGTCAACGCCTGGGCCGCGGGAACAGCGAACCGGCGCTGCAACAACTGGTAGAGGTTATCCTTGCCGGTGTTCAGGACAGCCGCAGCGGCGCCGGTGCTATGGCATTGGCCAAGATCATGATCGATTTGCGAAAGGGCGGCAAATGCGGAATCGCCGCCCACTAGTGAGGCTGGCACAAACTGATCCACCAGCACCCGGAATGACGTTCTCATCCAGGAAGCGGTACGGCTTCGCGTGGTGATCATGAACCAATCTTAGCAACCGCGACACAGACCGCCTGGCTCTTCCAGCCCAACTACGCCAGTCACTACGGAGTGTACAACTCGGCCGTGGCCAGCGTCGTCCCCCCGTTTATCACGCCCCCAACGGCCAGCGCGCGACCGTTATTCAAAACCGTCAATCCGAACAGGTAACGCCCCGCGCTCATACTGCCCGTCGGTGACCAACCCCCCGTCGCCGGGTCGTACAATTCCGCCGTCGCAACCTTGAACCACGACGGCCGCTTGAAGCTCGCGCCGCCCGTCACCAGGACCTTGCCCGAAAACAACCCCACCAACACGGGGAGCGACCGCGACGTGCCCATCAGTCCGGTCAACGCCCACGCATTAGTCGAAGGATTGTAGATCTCGCAATACACGCTAGGTGAATTGCTGCCTGCCACCAACACCGATCCGTTAACCAACAGCACGGCCGCGTGTTGCGCATGCGCATAGACCATCGGTGCCGCGCTAGACCACTTGCCTGCTGCCGGATCGTAAATCTCCACGGAGTTGCCGCCGCTGAATCCACCCGCCACCAGCACCTTCCCGTTGGCCATCAGCGTCGCCGTGTGATAATCCCGCGCCGTGCTCATCGCCCCGGTCAGAGTCCATTTCCCCGTCCCGGGATTGTAAACTTCCGCACTCGCTGTGATCGCGTTACAGTTACCCAGGCTGCACCCGCCCTCAACCAGCACTCTCCCGCCCGGCAGCAGAGTGGCGGCGCTGTAGTAGTGGATGCCTGCCATGGAACCCGTCATCGTCCACTTGCCTGTAGTCGGATCGTAGATCTCGGCGGTACGCGTCGCCGCGGAACAGGAAGACGTCGTGCACCCGCCCGCAATCAACACCTTGCCGTTGGACAAAGCCGTCGCCAGGTACGTATTCCGAGCCACATTCAGACTGCCCGTCGGCGTCCAAGCGCCGGTCGTCGGATTATATAGCTCCGCGCTCGCCAGCACGTTGTTCGAACCGTCGTTCCCACCGGCCAGCAGCACCATACCATTCACACTCGCTGCCGTGGCCGCACTTCTGCCGGCGCCGGGACTCCCTGTCGGGTTCCACGTGCCCGAGCCTTGCGCCAGGCCGCACACGGACCACAGGAGCAGACCCGTGAACACGAGTCCGCCGATAGTCATAGTCTTAATTTAACCCCTCAGGAGCTGTTTATATTAAATAGATGGATCTCGTACCATGTAAAATAGGCAGCCGGAATGCCCAACGGATATCACGGCAAGATGCTGCGGCTCAATCTCTCGACAGCCGCCTCCCACACCCACGAACCAGGCGATCTCTTCTATCGCCTCTACCCCGGACCCGCCCTCTACGGCGCCTACCATCTCCTCAAGGAAACCCCGCCCGGCCTCGACCCCTTCGCGCCCGAAAGCCTGCTCATCTTCGGCTGTGCCGTCGCCGCTGGCAATCTCGGAACCGGCCTCGCCCGCTTCGGTGTCGTCGCCAAGTCCCCACTCTCCGGAGGTATCTTCGAAAGCCGTGGGGAAGGTCCTTTCGCCCGCGGCCTGAAGGGCTCAGGCTTCGATGCCCTCCTCCTCACCGGCCGCGCCGCCGCGCCCAGCTATCTGTTGATCGACCACGGCGTCCCGCACATCCTGCCAGCCGCTGACCTCTGGGGCAAAAACACCGCCGAAGCCACCGCCGCTCTTGAAGCCGCTCACGGAAAAGACGCCCACATCGCCGTCATTGGGCCGGCTGGCGAAAACCTCGTCCGCTTCGCCGGCATCGTCTCTGGCGCCCACCAAACCCAGCGCGGCGGCATGGGCGCCGTCATGGGTTCCAAGAACCTCAAAGCCGTCGTCATCGTCAATCCCGTCTATCCGCCCGTCGCGGCCCCGGCACAAATCGAAGCCATCGACAAACTCTTCCGCGAAGAAGGCACCACCCATAACGCCCTCAACCTCTGGCAGAAGACGCCCCCTGGCTCCTCCTATTGGCTCGACAACGTCGTTGATCCCGGCTACGTCTATTCGCACAACGGCCAGCGTCACGATTACACGCCGCCGGCAACGTTTGCGAAGGATATCTACACCACCTACATGCGTGTCGAAAGCCAATGCACCGGATGCGCCAACGATTGCATCAAAACTTTCAACACCGGCAAGTTCACCTCCGATAACCGCTTCGGCGGAACGTATTGGGAAACGCTCGCTGCGTTCGCTATCAACCTCGATCTCACTAACCTCGAAACTTACTTCGACGCCAACACCCTCTGTGCGCTCGAAGGGCTCGACCCCGTCTCCACCGGTAACGTCCTCGCCTTCGCCGCCGAAGCCGCTGAAAAAGGAATCCTCACCCCCGAAGACCTCGCCGGCGAGTTTGGTTTCGGCCCTCTGGCAGACCGCAACGCCTGCCGCCTCATCCAGGACATCGCCCATCGCCGCGGCGTGGGAGACACCCTTGCCGAAGGAGTCAGCCGCGCCGCCGCCCGCATCGGCAAGGGTTCCGAAGCCTTCGCCCTGCACGTTAAAGGCGTCGAATGCATCGCCATAGAAGGACGCTCTCAAACCAACCTCGCCTTGGGCTTCGCCACCGCGCCCGTCGGCCCACAGGGTGACATCTGTGAGCATGACTGGGACTACGACACCACCGTCGGCTGGGACCATACACTCGACCGCAGCGCCACCATGGGCATCGTCGAACGTATCCCCATGGGTCTGCAATCGCCCGTGAAAGTCCGCAACTACAAAGCGCTCAACCTCATCTGGAGCGGCACCGATGCCCTCGGACTTTGCCTCTACGCCTGCGCCCCCACCCGCTATCTCAACCTCGGTCTGATGGCGTCTCTGGTCAGCGCCGTCACCGGTTGGGACTTCAGCGATTACGAACTCTTCCGCGCCGGCGAACGCCGCAACGTCCTCATGCGCGCCTACAACTACCGCGAAGGTTTCACTGCGGCCGACGACAAACTCCCCGACCGTTTCTACAACGAACCCATCCGCACCGGACGCCACGCCGGAGCCGTCCTCGATCGCACCGAGTTCGCGGAAATGATCGCCACTTACTACGAAATGTGCGGCTGGGATTCTGCCGGACGGCCAACCCTCGGGACGCTCCTCGATCTCCATCTGGAGTGGCTGG
>JBDTMC010000233.1:0-11979 GCA_039934475.1 Bryobacteraceae bacterium
CAGCGACGACAGTGCCACCGGTTTGCCATCCTGATCCGGCAGCGTGAACTCCGGCGCCGGCGAACCCACTGCAAGCGGCTTTGAGAAGAGTGAGAACATAGAGACAAACGGAGTGTAGCATGGACCCTCACATAGCCATTCCCCCGACTTGCGCACTACTTCTCATCGACCTTCAGAAGGCCATCGACCATCCCAGTTGGGGTGTTCGCAACAATCCAAACGCGGAGCAGCGTGCCTTTGACCTTCTTTCGGCCTGGCGCCGCACCGGCCGGCCCCTCTACCACGTCAAGCACGACAGCACTGAGACCTTCTCCACCTACCGTCCCGGACAGCCCGGGAATGAGTTCAAAGAAATCGTTGCGCCCCTGGCGGGCGAAACCATTATCACTAAGCACGTGCACAGCGCCTTCCTCGGCACCCCGTTAGTAGCGGAACTACACGCCGGCCAGCAGAGCATGGTGGTCGTCTGCGGCGTCATCACCAACAATTCCGTGGAAGCCACTGTGCGCCACGGAGCCGATCTCGGCTTTAACATTCTGCTCGCCGAAGACGCCTGTTTCACCTTCGCCCGCACGGATTGGTCGGGTGTCTCCCACTCGGCCGAGGAGGTTCATGCAATGTCCCTCGCCAACATGCAAGCGGAATACTGCCGCGTCGTCAACACGGCGGATGTTCTGGCCGCGTTGTAACTACTCTGAGAACTTAACCTCTCGCATGTCGCGCTCGATTCCTGTGCGCCGCGTCAGCGCTTCGTAAAGCTCCGGACGCCGCGCCTGCATCCACAAACGCCCTGTACTGTCCGCCAACAGCGATGCGTCCAATTCCGCAATCACCACATCGTTATCCGCCTTGTGGCTTTCCGCAAGAATGCGTCCGTACGGATCCAACACCATGGCGTTGCCGGTGCGAATCTCATCGTCGTCTACACCCACGCCATTGCTGAACACCAGGAACACACCGTTATCATGGGCCCGGCTCGGCAACCACCGCATCAACCAGCCGCGCCCTTTTTCGCCCAGCAATTCCCGTTCGATGCCTTGCGGGTCCGCGTGGCGGTTGTCCCAAACGGAACGCTCAATCACGCCCATCAGATGAGGATTCCGCGTACGGCATCCGCCGGTCTGGTGCGGAGCCAGGATCACATCCGCGCCGGCCAGCGCGCTGATACGGACGTTCTCCAAAAGGTTGACGTCATAGCAGATGAGGATCGCGACGCGGCAACCGTGTGGCGTATCGAACACCGTGAACTCGCTGCCCGCGCTGATGAATTCGCTCTCAAACGCGTGGATCTTGCGATGGCGTCTGATCCCGCCGTCCGGCATGGCAAACAGGTACGTGTTGTAAAACCGCCCGTCCTCGCCCGCCTCAACCAGGCCCGCGCCAATGCTCATGCCCAACTGCCGCGACATCGCAAGTAACTCCACGGCGCAAGGCCCATCGAAAGCTGGTTCGGCCAAATCCCGCATCTCCGGTTCGCTCAGGCGCCGCAGAAACCAATACCCGGTGAGGCAGCACTCGGGGAACACCGCGATTTCCACGCCGGCCGCGGCCGCCTGTGCCGCCAGGTCGCGCACCGTCGCTAGGTTGGCGCCTTTGTCTCCCTGCGCGGACTCCATCTGGACCGCGGCCACTTTCACGTTCTTTTTCACAACCCGATCTTCCCACGGGCAGGCGCCATGCGATAAGGTATTCCATCATGTCCCTAATAGTTGTTGCCCTTCTCCCGGCGCGTCCTGACAAGATCGAAGACACACGCGCCCTCTTACTCGGCCTGATTGCGCCCACCCGGGCGGAAGCCGGCTGCATCAGCTATCAGCTTCACCAGAACAACGCCAATCCCGCCGATTTTTGTTTCATCGAGGAGTGGAAGGACGACGACGCGCTCGATCAACACCTCGCTACGCCGCATCTCCAAGCCGCGCGGGAGCGCATGCCGGAACTGCTTGCCGGGCCACCCGATATCCGTCGCTACTCGCTCATTGGCTAGACGCGACGTCTTTCCAACCAACCAGTTGAATCCCTAATTTCTCCAGCAGCGCGACGGTCGACGGATCCTTGCAAACAACGTAGTCGCCCTCGCGCTGCGGAGCGCTGGCCGTCGCCGCCGCCAGTTCCGGATCCAACCGCCCCAGATGCACGATGATCATGCTGACGCCGTCAGGCAACGCCTGTAGCACGGCGTGATAGGCAGCCATCCTCTGCTCCACGGTCTTGGCCTTGCCCCCGCCATCGCGAACCAGCCGGTCCAATCGAAACACACCCTCGGCTTGGTAACGTGCCTCGTTCGACAAGAGGTAGTCGATCACGTTCTTAGGAACGCCATACTGAGCTTCCCTATCGCCCGGCTTCACCCGCAAAATCGGAACCCCGAACTCCCTCCCCAACTTCTCAAACACCTGGAAGAAATCGGGACGCGTATAGAGCGTACCCATGTGTGTATCGAAGTGCGTGAATCGGATGCCGAGCTTCTTCGCCTTCGTAATCTGCGCTCGCAGTTCCAATTCCACTTCCGAAGGACTGGCATGGCGGGCCACGTCCCCTTCGTTTCGCCACAGATAGCCCTCCTCATCCAACAAACCGGGCACACGATCCACCGCAGCCACCGGACCCCACCGCAGCGCATTCCACTCGCTGGTCAACGTAAGGTGTAGCCCAATGTCCTTCTCCGGATGCTTCCGCGCGTAAGCCGCCGCCTCCGGAACCCACGGGCAGGGCATCATAATCGAAGCGCTCGAGACCCGTCCGCTATCCAGCAATTCGATGGTGGCGCGATTCACCGCGTGGGACATGCCGAAATCGTCGGCATGCAAGATCAACTTCCTCTCCGCCGCGTTTCCCGTGCAACAAAGGACGACAATAATAATCAGAGTCCGCATGGCACCCCATTCTCCCAACTTTCTCGCTTCCCGCCTTCAAATACTTCTGTTGGTGGCGACAACAATCGGATCCCTCGGGGCGCAAACGCGGCCGGAACCGTCTGATCCTTACCAATGGCTCGAAGACGTCACCGGCGAACGGTCCATGGCCTGGGTAAGGGCAGAGAACGCCCGCTCCGCGAAGGTGCTGCAGAACGACCCCCGCTATGCCGGCATGGAGGCCGCCGCACTCAAGGTGCTGGAGTCCCCGGATCGTCTGCCCACCCCGCTCATCAACGGAACTGACGTCTACAACACCTGGCAGGATGCGCAGCATGTCAGCGGTATCCTGCGCCGCACTACGCTCGCGGACTATCTCACCCCACAGCCGCATTGGCGGACATTAGTGGACTACGACGCGCTCGGCAAGCAGGACAAGCAGAAATGGGTCGAGCAGGGCCTTACGTGCCTCTATCCGAAAAACGAGTTTTGCCTGGTCGGCCTCTCGGCCGGTGGAGAAGATGCCGCAACACTGCGCGAGTTCAATCTGAAGACTGGCGCGTTCGTCGCCGCTGGGTTCGTGCTGCCCCGCTCAAAACAATCAGTCGAATGGGCGGACAAAGATACATTGCTCGTGGCGCGCGATTGGGGCGCCGGAACCATGACCAAGTCCGGGTATCCCTTCGTTGTGAAATTGTGGAAGCGTGGACAATCGCTGGATAAGGCGAAAGAAGTTTACCGCGGTGTCCAGACGGACGTCGGCGCCGGAATTCGAACCTTCAACGATATCGCCGGACATCGCGCCACCATTCTCGCCCGCGCCTTGAACTTCTTTGAAAGCGAGAACGCACTGCTAACGTCCGCCGGAGTGAAACGCATTGGTTTGCCTCCCAAAGTCGATATCAATGACTTACTCAGCGGCCAGCTGATCGTCACCCTCAACGAGGATTGGCAGCCCGAACCGGCAGGCGTGAAGCTCGCCCAGGGCTCAGTGGTTTCCCTGGACCTGGCGACCCTGGAGAAGGATCCTCTTCATCCGAAACCGAGAGTGGTGTTCGCTCCGACGGCAACCGAGTTTGCCCAACAGGTAGCCGCAACCGGGAAGCATCTCGTCGTCACGACACTGGAAAACGTACAGGGCCGCGTGTACATTTACACCTTCGCCGCGAAGGGCGCGTGGACCCGTACCAAGCTGAACGTCCCCGACAATCGGACCGTGAACATCGTCAGCACCAATTGGTCCAATGATCAGTTCTTTCTTTCGCTCAGCGGGTTTCTCAATCCCTCTTCGCTCATGCTCGGCGACGCTGCCGCCGGAACATATAAGGAGGTCAAGGCCCTGCCGCCGCAATTCGACGCTTCCGCGGATGTCGTAGAACAATTGACGGCGGTGTCCAAGGATGGCACGAAAATTCCTTACTTCCTTGTTCATCGCAAAGATATTCGTTACGACGGATCCAACCCGGTTGTACTGAATGCCTATGGCGGCTTCCAGATCTCGGAAACACCGTTCTACAGCCCCGTGCTGGGCAAGCTGTGGCTGGAGCGCGGAGGCGTCTTTGCTCTCGCGAACATCCGCGGAGGCGGCGAGTTTGGCCCGGCCTGGCATGATGCCGGACTCAAGACCCACCGCCAGCGCATCTATGATGACTTCACCGCGGTAGGCCGCGATTTGGTGTCGCGAAAGATCACCTCGCCCCGCCGCCTCGGAATCCAGGGCGGCTCGAACGGTGGCCTGCTGATGGGAGTGGAGATGACGCAGCATCCCGAGATGTGGAACGCCATCGTCATTCAGGTGCCTCTGTTGGATATGCTCCGCTATGAACAAATCGCCGCCGGCGCCTCGTGGGTGAGCGAATTCGGCTCGGTCGCGAACCCCGAAGAGCGGGCTTTTCTCGCGTCGATCTCTCCTTACCACCAACTCAAGAAGGACGTCACCTATCCCGAGCCGTTGATCTTCACCACTTCCAAAGACGATCGCGTCGGTCCGGTGCACGCACGAAAGTTCGCCGCCAGAATGAAGGAATACAACAAGCCGTATTTCTACGATGAAATCATCGAGGGCGGCCACGGTGCCGGGGCCGACTTGAAGGAAGAGGCCAAGACCCGAGCCGTCACGTACATCTACCTCACGCGAAAACTGATGGACTGAGGTCCCAACTCGTATAATCACTACCAATGGGCAGTCCCGCGTCAGCGACCACGGAGCCTCTCGAGCGGCATCTGCGCCTGCATACCGTGAATATCTACGTCCGGGATCAGGACGCGAGCTTGCGGTTCTACAGGGACCAGCTCGGCTTCGATCTCGCTGTCGATGCCAAACCACAATCCGGGGATCGTTGGGTCGCCGTCGCCCCTCCCGATGGCAGCGCGTTACTGGCACTGATCGCACCCAAGCCCGACACCCGCGCCTACGCACTCATCGGCCGCCCCACCGGGATTGCATTCGTCACCGAGGATGTCATCGCCAAGTACGCCGAGTGGCGCAAGCGCGGTGTCCAATTCAGTTACTCCCCGCGCCTGAGGCGGGTGAGATATGAGAGCCTGTTGTCCGCCGTCCGGCCCGATCACGAAGAGCACAGCCAGGCTTGGGGCGGGGTATTCGTTCACTTCAGAGACTTGGACGGCAATACCTTTGCCTTGATCGGTTTCGACGAAGTGACCCGTGAAATCGAGGCGCAGCGTCGTGCGACGGCTGAGAAACAGACGGCGGAACGCCGCGCCGCACAGGAGCTCGAAATTGCCAAACAAGTGCAAGCCAGGCTCTTTCCCCAAACCTTGCCCTCTATCGGCACTCTCGAATACGCGGGGTCCTGCATCCAGGCGCGCCAAGTCGGCGGCGACTATTTCGATTTCCTAGACCTTGGCGAACGCCGCTTCGCCATGGTGAC
Source organism: Bryobacteraceae bacterium (assembly GCA_039934475.1). Taxonomy (GTDB): domain Bacteria; phylum Acidobacteriota; class Terriglobia; order Bryobacterales; family Bryobacteraceae; genus JBDTMC01. The sequence goes on from JBDTMC010000233.1 coordinate 5,747, forward strand.
TGGCGACGTCGCGGGCAAAGGCATTGCCGCCGCTCTTCTCATGGCAAATCTCCAGGCCAACATTCGCATTCAATGCGAGGCCTTCGATCAGCCGCGCGACCTGTTGTGCGCCGTCAATCGCGTCTTTCACAAGAACACCCCTGAGAGCGCCTACGCCACACTCTTCTTCGCCGAATACGACGACGAACTCCGCCGCTTCCGCTATGCGAACTGCGGCCATCTCCCCTGCCTTCTTCTGCGCGCCGACAACTCAGTGGAACGGCTGGAATCCACGGGCACCGTATTAGGCTTGTTTCGCGACTGGGATTGCCTGGTCGGAGAACGCAACCTGAGACCGGGGGATTTAGTCGCTGTCTACACCGACGGAATTACCGAATCCTTCAGCGAGGCCGGCGAAGAGTTCGGCGAAGACCGTCTCCTCGATTCGTTACGGCACAATCGGCACTTATCGCCCGACGGCATCATCGCTGCGGTGGTTGACGACGTTCGCCGCTTCAGCGCCCACGAACAGCACGACGACATCACCCTCACCATCGCCAAATGCCTGTAAGTTCTCCGCCACCAAACGGCGCGGTGTCCTCGCTTTCCGCCCCTGCAATCGCATACACTCTCTGGTGATGGAAACCCTCAAAAGAATTTGCTTCACCTTGCATGTGAAAACCGACCGTCTCGAGGAATACAAGCAGCGTCACGTGACCGTTTGGCCTGAGATGCTCGATGCTCTCAGCAAAGCCGGATGGCACAACTACTCCCTCTTCCTGCGTGACGACGGTCTGCTCATCGGCTATGTCGAAACGCCTGATTTCGAAAAGGCCCTTAGCCAGATGGCCGGCACCGACGTCAACGCTCGCTGGCAAAAGCAAATGGCCGAGTTCTTCGATGGAGAACCGGGTCGCAATGCGGATGAGCAAATGTTCGCCATACCGCAAGTGTTTTACCTGCCCTAGCATCACCGTCAAACCCGTCGCCCCCGGAGCGAGAGCAACGCTCCGGGGCGGAGTAGCATCACTCCATATGTCAACCTGCGCTTTGCCTATCACAGTCCTTCTGATCTTCACGTGCGGAACCACCGCCTTGTCGGCGGAGACTCTCGATGACGTTCTTCGGGCGTCGAAGGTGCCAGTCCAGCAGTTCTCAACCTCGGACTTAACGGGTAAGATCACGAGCTATGCAGTCTCGAAGGACGGCCCATTCCTACTCGCTTACTTCGTGGATAACGGTTCCGGAGTCCTCCAGCCCCCACTACGCATCATCCGTTATGACCGTGCCACCGACAGCCTCCGGCGTACCGATCTCCGAAACATAAGTGCTCTCTTTCAAAGTGAGCTCCTAATGAATTGCCTTGAATCGGTTGTCGATATTCGAGAGTATCGCGACACAATCTACATCGGCACACACTCCAATCCCTCGGCAGGGTGCGTCATCGTACTCTCCTTAGGACTGGAGTTCAAAGCAGCCCTCTCCGGGCGGCTGGTTGGGTTTATCGGGGCGGACTACGCAATCTTGCGTCGCAGCGAAATCCATTTTATGTCTGTCCACCCACTGCACCTCGCCGTGTTTGATGTACGGCAAAACCAGGCAACGGAGATATATCCGTACACCGGAGATCTTCAGCGGCGCCAATTCTCGCGCTTGATTGAGCCGCTGATCTCTAAGAAGTGGTGCCTTGAGATCGCCGCACAATGCGATTCTGGGAATTTTGACACGGACCTACTAGGCAAAGTGACCGTAAATGAGACGGCTTACCTCTTCGCCTTCCAAGCTCAATTCAACGTCTCCGGTTTTGGCCCGGCAGTAGAAAAGCAAATCCCTACTCGGACCGTCACCTATATCTTTCGAGAACGAAATGGCCGATGGGAGCACCGGCAATTCGATGCGCAACAACTTCAGCGATTGATCGGCAAGACAAGTCTTGAGGAGTTAGTCACCAAGAGTCCTGGTCTTGCCTTTCCTCGCGAAAACGCCACCCGGAAGCCTTAAACCTTACTCTGCCCGTAATAAGCTTTAGCGCCATGCTTCCGCAGAAAATGCTTATCGTGCAACTCCTGCGGAAGCGATGCCACCCCAGGATTCAGCATCACCGTCTGCCAAGCCATATAAGCGACTTCTTCCAAAACCACCGCCACCTTCGCCGCCTCACTCACACTCTTCGCCCAACAGAACGGAGCATGCCCCGCCACCAGCACCGCCGGCACCGACATCGCATCCGTACCCGCAAAACACCGCACAATCGCGTGGCCGGTGTTCTCCTCATACTCCCCTTCAATTTCCTCGGCGGAGAGCACATCAGTTACCGGGACCGGCCCATGAAAATAATCCGCATGCGTCGTGCCGAGGCAGGGAATTGGCTTACAAGCCTGCGCCCACACCGTAGCGTGTTTAGAATGCGTATGAATCACGCCGCCGATCTTCGGGAAGGCCCGGTAGAGCGCAAGGTGCGTATCCAGGTCGGAGGAGGGTCGCAGCGAACCCTCCACGATATTGCCATCCAGATCCGTCACCACCAGGTCCGCCGGCGTCATCGAATCGTAGGGCACGCCGCTCGGCTTAATCACCACCAGTCGCGACTCCGGATCGATACCGCTGCCATTTCCCCACGTGTACAACACCAACCCGCGGCGCACAATTTCCAGGTTGGCTTCCAAAACCTCAGCGCGCAGTTTTTCCAGCATCATAGAAGACCTACTGATGCCACGAGACGTCCCAGCCCAGGTACTTTGTCGCCGCTTCATGCACCATGCCCGCGGTGGTCGAGAAGTTCGCCGCTACGTGGTGCTCAAACCCGTTCTCGCAAATAAACCGCAGCAGTTGTTGCAGCCGCGGAATCTCCACCACGCCCGCCCCGCCGAACGTCAATAGCGGATCGTCGGTGAACCTTCCCTCGCCCACATACCCGCGGATCTTTCCCGTCAAGTCATCGGTGGAGAACCGCGCGTACGACATAGCGCCGCTCTTCACCAACCCGGAACAAGTGCCAAACGTATTGTCCTTACCCACTGTGCCGGCGATGATCTCCTGGAAGTCCATCTTCACTTCGCGGAAGAAATGCTTTGGCAGGTTACTGCAATGGAAACAAACGGCCTTATTCGGATCGTCTCCGTAATTGTTATTCCAGTCCAGCAACGCGCTCGGCGTGCCGCTCGCCAGTTGCAGCGCATGCATGCCGATGACGCCCGCAATGTCCACTTCGCAGGCGCTCGAAGCCAGCGAGTTACTCATCATGCTCATCACCGTGCAAGGCACAATTCCGAGAAACTCTTCCATCGATGTCCAGCACTGAATTGCACTGATTGTAAGTTCGTTGTCGGCCATCCAACGGTCGATCACCAAGCCCAGTTTCGCCATCTTAGTCAGTGCCAGGGCCGGAACTCCACTCGTTTCTATATAGCCGGTGATGCTCTTCAATTGCTTCACAACGTCAGCGTCGGTATCGGAGAGGCGATCGATTCTACCCATCACTTCCGACAGATCAAGAGGCTCGATGCTGATGCCCGCGTGTTCCAGGATCTTCTCGCTGTAGCGCACCGTGTTGAACGCGGCCGGCCGCGCGCCGATGGCGCCAATCCGCAACCGCCTCAAACCCTTCGTCACGCGGCACACACCTGCAAACCAAGCCAGATCCGCCGCAAACTCCGCCGAGTTCGGAGCCTCTGTGTGCAACGTCGTGATCGAGTACGGAATGCCATACTGCTTCATGTTGTTGCAGATGGACATCTTACCGCAGAAGCTGTCGCGGCGGTCCGTAATCAGCATCTTGCCCGGCGCATCGGGAGTTGCCTGCACCAGCACCGGCACATTCAGCCCCGCCAGGCGCAGGCACTCCGCCATGCTCTTCTCTTCGCCAAAGTTCGGCAGCGTAATGATGAGGCCGTCAATCTCGTAGCGGTGCGCCCGAAACAGCGCCGCCGTCTTCTTCGCGTCCTCGCGCGATTCCACCGCGCCATACTTCGTCTCTTGAGGCGTGGGCGCTATTACTTTGTGTCCGGCTGCCTGTAAGACGGCGACCATATCTTCCCGCCCGCTCTTGGCCAGGTGATCGGGAAAGAACCCGCGATTGCCAACAATCAGTCCGAATGTCATCTGTTGCATGAAAATCTCCAAGGTCCGCGGACCGTTACCAGAAAATTACGTTAAGTGCCACAAAGACTACCGCCACCACCCCGGCCCAAAATAGAGGCCGCTCGTAGAACGGTAGATCCTGCTCCGACGGGATATCCGTCAGGCCCATTACCAGCCCTTCCAATTCCTTGTCCGTCTTCGGCTTAGTCACCATGCTAACCGCCACAGTAACAAGGACGCAGATAATCCACGACCACAGTGCGCGGTACATATTCTCTGCCATATCCTTGGCATTCGGCGAAAGGGCGATGATACGCAGCGCGCTCGGGTCGGCCTTCACCCAGGCCCACATCCCGATTGAGGAGACAGTGCCCGCCAGCAAACCCCAGAAGCCACCCGCCGGAGTCGCCCTCTTCCATAACATGCCCAGGATCACCGTGCCGAATAGCGGTGCAATAAAGAAGCTGAACAGCGCTTGCACATAGTCCATGATGCTCAGGAACTGCATCACCAGATACGCCGTGCCAATGCTTACCAGCACGCCGACAATCGTGCACCACCGGCCCATCGCCACATAGTGCGAATCGGCTGCATCCTTGCGAATAAACGCGCGGTAAATGTCGTACGTCCACACCGTGGTGAACGCGCTGACGTTGCCCGCCATGCCCGACATGAAGCCGGCGATCAGCGCCGTAATCCCCAGCCCCAGCAGGCCCGGCCCACAGTAGCGAGCCAGCATCAGCGGCAGCACTTCGTTGTAACTGTGGCCGCCCACGCCCACCTGGCTCTCACCCACTAGCTTCACCGGCAGCACCGCCAAAGCCAGCAGGCCCGGCAGAATCACGATGAACGGCACCATCATCTTGAACGCCGCACCGATGATCGGAGCCATCTTCGCCGCCCGCAAATCCTTCGCCGACAGTACACGCTGCACCACCAGGAAGTCCGTCGTCCAGTAGCCAAACGAAATCACAAATCCCAGGCCCATCACGATGCCTGTCCAGTGGATACCCATGGGGTTGCCTTCAAACGTCCCCAGCGTGCTCCATAGATGGGTGAAGTTCACCTGAACCTTCGACTGCAAACCAGCCCAGCTTCCTGCTTCGATCAGTCCAAGGATGGGTATCAGCATCGCGCCTAGCCAAATAAGTACGAACTGCACCACCTCATTGAAAATTGCCGAGCGCAATCCGCCCAGGGCGACATAGACGGCGACGGTCAGGGACGACACCCAAATGCTGAAGTTGATGTCCCAACCCAGGACAACCTTCATCACCAGCGCCATCGAATACATATTGATGCCGCTCATCAGGACGGTCATAAAAGCGAAGGACACAGCAGACAACGCGCGGCTAGGCTCACCAAAGCGAAGTTGCAGGTAGCCCGGCACCGAATGCGTCTTGGAGATGTAGTAGAACGGCATCATGACGATGCCCAGGAACAGCATCGCCGGAATTGCCCCAATCCAATACCAGTGCGTCGCCAGAATGCCGTATTGATAGGCGGCCGCCGCCCAGCCCATCAACTCCAGGGAGCCAAGGTTCGCCGAAAGAAAACTCAATCCGGCAATCCACGCCGTCATCTCGCGCCCCGCCAGGAAGAAGTCCTCGCCGGTCTCCGACTGGCCTTTCAAGTAGAAGCCGATCGCCAGCACAACGGCGAAGTAGACAGCGATAATCGCGATATCGATCGCGTTAAGCGAAACAAGCCGGGACGTCGTGGTCTCCAGCAACAACGCAAACGGGGTTGCAAAGGTCATGAACAAGATTTCCTGTCTGTGGACGCCGCCTGACTGTAATCGCTTGCAAGCTGCATCTTACGGTTTACCGCCGAATCATGTCAAGCACATCCGTTGCAGTGTAGTTCGCCACCCCCACGCCGCGCAACACTACGCGCTCAACGTGACGCTGACGGGCCATGCTACTCGCTGCTTGACGGTTCAGGGCTGTCTTTCGAGGCGGACAACAAACTCTTCACAATGGAGCCCAATTTCATGAATTCCGTGAAAACGGAGGGCTTGCGAAAGTATCCGCTGATCCCAAGGGCGTTCACTGACTGGCGGTCGCGCACGGAATCGGAAGAGGTCACCACCAGAACAGGTGTGTCTCTGCAGACGGCACTAGTGTAGTGCTTCATAAGTTGTAACCTTTATCTGGTTTCCCTGCGTCTCTATA
>JBDTMC010000234.1:0-11971 GCA_039934475.1 Bryobacteraceae bacterium
TGATCCAACGGCAGGTGGACGGCAAACAGTTGCCGGGAGCCGTCACCATCCTCGCCCGGCACGGCAAGATTGTTGACACGGGCGCCTACGGCAAGAAGGACCTCGCGTCGGGCGGGGCCGCGGACGCCGACACGATTTTCCGCATCTACTCCATGACCAAGCCGGTGACGGGCGTGGCGATGATGATCCTCTATGAGCAGGGCAAGTGGAGCCCCTCGGATCCGATCTCGAAGCACGTCCCGGAATTCGCCGACCTGAAGGTCTTCAAGGCAATGGGTCCCGATGGCCAGCCGGTGCTGGAGAAGCCGGCCCACGCCCCCACCATGGCCGAGCTGATGAGCCATACCGCCGGATTCAGCTATGGCTTTGACCCAAGCTCGCCGGTGGACAAGATGTATCTGGACGCCAAGGTTTTCAACGTTCCCGATTTGAAGCAGATGGTGACGAAGCTGGCCGGCATCCCACTGCTCTACCAGCCGGGCACGAAGTGGGTGTACAGCCTGTCGGTGGACATCCAGGGCTACGTGGTGGAGAAGCTGTCCGGCAAGCCGCTCGGCGAGTTCATGCGTGAGAACATCTTCCAACCGCTGGGCATGAAGGACACCGCATTCTTCCTGAACTCCGATAAACTCCCACGGTTGGCCACGTTGTACACGGCCAATGCCGGCGGGGAGTTGGAACCGAACAAGACCAGTCTGCTGGATATCGATTACGGCAAGGACACTACGCGGCCCCTGGGAGGCGCCGGGCTCGTTTCCACGGCTCGCGACTATTTCCGCTTCGCCCAGATGCTACTAGACGGCGGCCAGTTGGACGGCACGCGCATCCTCGCTCCGTCATCGGTGACCCTGATGCGCACCAACCGCCTGGGGCCTGCCGTCACCGACGCGGATGCGTACGGCGTCGGTTTCTTCCATATTAATCGGGGCTTCGGTTTCGGCTTCGATTTCGGCGTTTTTGATCATCCCGCGGTGATCGGCCGGACTCTCGGCGAGGGCTCGTACACGTGGGAAGGAGCGGCGGGTTCGTGGTTCTGGATCGACCCGACGAACGATATCGTCTTCGTCGGCATGATGCAGCGCATGGTTGGTCCGGGGAGCCCCGATATGAGCACGCTGTCGCAAGAAGCTGTGTATCAGGCTTTGTTGAGCCCGGCGAAGTAGGAACGGCCACGGCACGGAAACATAGAGCCCTAAGACTGAGTCAGCCTGAAACATGCGCCAGCGGTAATCGGCGTGGCGATGCCGTTCGCACTGCTGAACGCCTGCCGGGCTAGTTATTGATGTCCGCGTAACTTGCGTTGATCTGGCGCCGCGCCAAGCGTACAAAAGCGCCGAGAGGGCAATCGAACGTCGCATTGTGGATGCTGCAACTGGGGATGAATACAGGGACGCTCGCCGGTGGAGCGGCGAGTGTCAACGGCGCGCGGCTGCGAAGCTGATCCATTGTCTGGGCAACATAGGACGCGCGAACGATGAACTCGCCAGTTCTCTGAGACTGGCGGAGTTCGAAGACGATGGCGCCTCCGAGAGCGGATACATCGGGTTGGTAGCCATTCACCAGCCAGTCAAGACTAAAGAGGCCGGCGAGTCCGGAGACATTGGTATTGGAAGCGACCAGCACGACGATCTTGTCGGACGGCCTTCCCAAGGTGCCAGTCATGGTATTGCCCGTGGCGGCCTGCACCATTGAGCGGACGATGTGCGAGGCCAAATTGGAGCTCTGCACGCTGGCCAGATAGGGTGTGCGGAATTCCAAATTGATCAGTTCGTCGTAGACGCGAAAGATCTGGCTGATGCCGGCGGCATTCAACTGTCCCCAACCGACGTCGGAAGCAGGCATGCCATCGACGTATTCCATCATGAAGGGATCGATAGCCGTGTAGAGGTATAGCAGGCCGCCTGGGTTGACAGGCATCGTGGAATTTCCGGCCGCCATAATAATTGGAATGGCGGTGACATCGGTCTTACCCGCGGGCGTGGCGGGTACCGGGAAAGTGCCGGCGGGATAGTTAAACAAAACCGAGCGGATGAGGGCGAGTTCGGCGGAATAGGTGGTGGCCAGGGACTGGGGATTCCCGCCGAGGCGCCCATTGACGGCGGCAATGGCCATGTTGGTATTCAACCGAGCGACGCCGGCATTGATGGGATCGAACAGCGGGTCGGGGGCGGGTGTGGTATTGACGGTGACCGAAACCGCGGGGAGCAGGCCGGCGGCGAAGGCTTGGGCGGTATCCACAATGAGCGGAGCGTTATTGGCACGGATATAAACGAAATTCGCGTCCGAGGCGTCTTGGCCAGTGAGCAACTTTTCCTGGGTGAGCCAGAGGCGGAAATATCCGCCGAGAAGAGTTTCGTTCGTCTGGCCATTGGGAGTGATCACTGCCTGGCCCGAAACGGAGAAGGTCGGGAACGGAAGCGCCGAGAAGGTATTCTCGGCGGAGGTGGCGGTTATGGGAGTGCGCGCGGCATGACGGCCGAAGATAATGATCTGCTTGAGACGGGTGGTATCGGTGGGCTGCGCCGCCAGGAAGGGCCCGCAAAAAGCGGCCAGCGCGACGATTGGGGCAAGATGATATCTCACACGTGTGAGTGCGGGGAGGCTGAACAACTTCTCGCACCGATTTCCAGCCGGTCTTCTCACGCCTTGCTAAATCCCGAGGCCCTGGCCCCGCAACGGCAGGAAGCGGTGCGGCGGTTCATCGACTATTTGAAACGGCGAGCCGCGGTGGCCCGATGGGGAGGTTGGTGGATACTGGAGCCGGAGGCGCGCACTGCCGTGAGACGAACAATTCAGGTACGCATCAGCAGAGGAGAGCGTCTGTTTGTGGCCGAGTGCCTGGATCTGCCGGTGGTCACCCAGGCTGCCACGCTCGATGAATTGGCATTCAACATCGGTGAAGCGATTGGCCTACACCTCGAGGGTGAAGACTTGGCGGCGCTCGGTTTTTCCAGTAACCCGACGATCCTGGCTACCATGGAGCTTGAAGCTGTTGCCTGATGCCCAAACTCGGAGCTCTATCGGGTCGGGGTCGCAAGCGGTGGCTACAAGAGCTGGCGGAAATGTTCCGGACCCACACCACCAGCCCGGAGGATTGAGCGCAGGGTGCCTCGATCCAGTGTGCGGTGGTCCGGCACAACCACCTGGCAGAATGGGTCATCGCGCCGCAGGATCATATGGCTTCCCACTTGCCGGACGAAGCGGAAGCCCGAGCGCTCAAGTGCCCGCCGGCATTCGCGCCCGGAAATGACGGGGAGGGCTCACACGGTAACGAGACGTGCTTCGAAGTGCTCTTCTGGAACTGGCAGGTGGTCGGATTGGAGGGCGGCGACGTAGGCCTGGATAGCTTCCCTAATGTTCGCAAGCACCGCTTCGTGGGTTTCGCCCTGGGACACACAGCCGGGTAGACTGGGGCACTCGGCGACCACCATGCCGTCTTCCCCTCGATAGAGCAGGACCTGGCGCATGTTTTCATTGTGTCTGACTTTGGGAACAAAAGCGAGGTCGGAGCTTCCCGAAGGCACTTACCCAGTTGCGGGCGAGCCGGCCTTAAGGAGTTAACAGCACCTGATAGTATCAATATGCTAGGCAAAGTGATCAGAGCAACTTTGTCCTTCCTATACTCACTTTTATATCAGGCCGCATTGCTCTGGGGCCGTCGCAAGTGGGAACGGGGACCGTTGTTCGAAGTGGCGTCGAGGGGGCCGGCCCAGGCTTCCCACCCGCTTGGTTCCGTGATAGGGTCAGGATGACCTGGACCAACCACCGGACCGACGAGGGTCCAAAACCATGACAGGCAATGTGACGGCAACGGAAGAAGGCGCCAGCCTTCGGCTAAAGGTTCTTCGTGCGGACCGGGCGTTTCTTGACGGAAGTGTCGAGATTCGGCTTCATCATATGGAGTTGACAGACGACCGGGTGTCGCAAGAGGCAGCGTCAGGGGACATTGTGATCACCGGATTGCATGGGGCGCCGCAGGGATTGTACCGCCTTTCAGTGATTCTGGAGGACGGGCGAACGATCAGCCGGTTTGTCTCACTGGGGGCAAAAGGGCCGACGGATCTGGAGATGGTGGTGCCGCGCCGGGAGGAGTAGCAGCCGGGGCTTGATATAGTGGATTCAAGGACCGAACTGGAAGACTGTATCATGGCTACTGTGAATGAGGCAGGCTTATTTGACGAAGCCCCCTTGCTGGGGCGCGCGCGTGCCGGGGACGTACGGGCATTTTCGGACCTGGTGACAAAGTACGAGCGCAAGATATACCGGCTCGCCAAACACATCACGCAGAATGACGAAGACGCCGAGGACGTGCTGCAGGAAACGTTTCTGAAGGCGTATGAACATCTAGGCGAGTTCCAGGGGAACTCGAAATTTTATACGTGGATTGTCAGGATCGCCGTCAACGAATCGTTGATGAAGTTGAGAAAACGGAAATCGGACCGCACCGTATCGATGGATGAAAGCATCGATACAGGTGAGGAGACGGTTGTTCGGGAAATAGCGGTATGGGAAGACGACCCGGAGAAGCAGTATTCGCGAGACGAGATCCGGGCGATTCTGGACGAGGCGGTGGACAGCTTGAAGCCGTCGTTCCGGACGGTGTTTTTGCTGCGCGACGTGGAGGAGTTATCCACGGAGGAGACCGCAGAGACGCTAGGATTGTCGATTCCGGCCGTGAAGAGCCGCCTACTGCGGGCACGCCTGCAATTGCGGGAAAAGCTGACCCGATTCTTCAAGAGGAAAGGGGACGACGTTTTTGCTTACCTGTAAGGACTTTCTAAACGGGCTCAATGATTTTCTGGATCAGACAGCGGATCCGGAGAGCCATGCTCATCTCACCAAGCATGTGAATGAGTGCCCGAATTGCTGGGTGATCGTCGATACGACGAAACGGACGCTGCAAGTGTACAAGGGAGTGGAACCGCAACAACTTCCCGAGGAGTTACACAGCCGGCTGATGAAGGCGTTGGACAAAAAAATCACCAACTGCCAGTCAAAGCACAAGCAGCCTTGAAGGGTTATACTCCTCGCCAGTCCCCGCACCGCCTGAAGCGTCTCATCCGCGCGGTAGCGGTGCCTGCTCGCCACGGGCGTGGGCAGGGGTGTATGCTTCAGTTCCGTCAGGTACCACGGGATATCCCACACATCTTCTTCCGCAGTCATCCAGTGGATGGCATCAAAGCGTTCGAGATTGACCGTGCGGGAATAGGTCCTGAGACCCTTTTCTCCTTCACCGCGCATGGCCATAACGTGTCATATCTTAACCAATAAATGGCGGTAAGGGGTAATATATGACTCAGTATGCCTCGCACCACACCGCCGATTCTGCCTCGTATGGAACGTTTGCTCTCGGGTGTTGGGGGCAACATCCGAAAAGCCCGCTTGCGGCGTGCTCATTCGCTTGAGACGGTGGCGCAGCGGGCAAGCGTCACTCGCAAGACGTTGTATCGGGTGGAACAAGGCGATCCCGCTGTCGCCCTTGGCATTTACGCGCGAGTGTTGCAGGCGCTGCGTCTGGAGAATGATTTAGCGGCGATTGCGGCGGATGACGTGCTTGGCCGGAAGCTGCAGGATCTGAATCTGGAGGCGAGGTCGCGCGCGCCGAAGCGGACTGCGGCCCAGCGCACGAAGGACCCAGGGTAGTGCCGCGGCCTTCCGACTCCGTAACCGTCTACGCCGACCTTCCGCATTTCGCGGCGCCGCGGCCGATGGGATCGCTCCGTCGACAGACGGCGCGAGCGGACCACGTATTCTCGTTTCAGTATGACCGGGACTGGTTGCGATCAGGAGCGGATTTCCCCTTCGATCCGGACCTCGCACTTGTGCAAGGCCCGCAGTACCCTGCCGCAGACCGCGCCAATTTCGGGATCTTTCTGGATTCCGCGCCAGACCGATGGGGACGCATTCTCATGCAGAAACGAGAGACCCTCAGGGCGCGCAGTGAAGGACGAGCGGCACGATCTCTGACCGATTGGGATTTCCTGCTTGGCGTGCACGACGAGACCAGGTTGGGAGCCTTGCGTTTTCAAGATCCAACCAGCGGGCGATGGGTCGATTCTGATGATGCCCGGGCGGCGCCGCCGATCACGTCTTTGCACGATCTTCAGAAAGCGAGTCTGCTCTTCGAGCAAAGCGCTGACGAAGGCGTTAGCAGAGAAGACGAAGAGTGGCTGGCCCAATTGTTTGCCCCGGGATCGTCGTTAGGCGGAGCTCGTCCGAAAGCTTCCGTGCGCGATGAGGACGGCGCTCTGTGCATTGCCAAGTTCCCCAGCAGGCAGGATCGGCGCGATATTGGCGCCTGGGAACTGGTGGCGCACCGCATGGCCGCGAAGGCAGGGATCGATGTCCCACCTGCCCGCGCAATCCGTGTGCCGGGCAACAGGTACACCACTTTTGTAGCGAGACGGTTTGATCGCACTCCAACCGGCGGACGCTTGGCCTTCGTCTCAGCAATGACTCTCACGCAAAGAAGGGACGGCGATGCGGGCGCAAGCTATCTCGAACTGGTCGACCTGACAACCTGCGATGTGGCTGTGGCGATGGAAGCACATGCGGACTACGGATTGTCGGCCGCCGAAGCCGAAGGCATCGTCTCGAAGGCTGTTGCGGCCGTTGCCACTTGGCGGAGGGAGGCCTCGCGACTTCGAATTCCGAAGGCGGAACAAGAGCTGATGGCGAAGGCGTTCGACCCGCGTGGCACTCTTTAAACGATTAGGTCCGAGTTATTCTGTGAGCCGGACGCGAGTCAGGCGGGCGAGCAGTTCCGGAGTGAGTGAGGCCTCCACCTCTGGCGTGATGAGACCGGCGGCATCGAGGGATTTGATGTGGACCTGATCCTTGAGGCGGAAAGAGGTCAGCTTCATCTGCAGGAGTCCGGTGACGGGTATCACCATCACTTCTCTCCCATGGATGTGTTTGGCCTGAGGCTCAGCGCGAACGTTCGCTTCGTCGAACACTAAGTGGACCGCGCTTTTGGCGGATTCGACACCTTCATACACCAAGATGTAGTCGCCCCCGGCCTGACGGAACCGGAAGCCGCGCTGGGCGGCGATTTCCTTGATGTGATCAAGATCGGAACGCCGCACCAGGAGGTCAACATCGCGGGTGAGCGAAGAATGCTCCGGGCTGACTTCCTCGACGTGGATCAAGACTGCAAGGCCGCCGATTACCTCGTAGGGGATTCCAGCTCTGGCAAGGGCGTCCGCGATGAGGCGCAGCACGCCAACCAGATCGAATAGACGTTCTTCGAACGATAGATTGACCACTTCTCCCCGTTGTGCCGCGTCCTTAAGAAACTCGGTGAATGCATTCATCGCGGAGTTCCGGGATTGCGGAGCGGCGCGATGAGAGATTGATACGCCGGCAAGTCGTGATATGCCGCGAAGGCTTCGTCCTGGTCGATGCGGGCGGCGCTGGTGAAACCTTTATCTATTGCTTGGGCGAGCAGCTTGAGCGCGGCCTTGCGGTCTCCGGCGAAGGCGGTGGCTCGCGCCCAGTTGTAGAAGACTCCCGCGGCGTCAGGACGGATGGCGGCGGCGAAACTGAAATGCTGTGCCGCGGCGGGGTATCTCTTCTGACTTAGTAGCTGCTGGCCGGATTCGATGTGGCGGATGAATTCGCCGGAGAGGAGACGGCGGGCCATGCGGCGTTCCGGGGTATCGGCGGTTTTGTCGGCGATGCGGCGGAAATCGGCAAGTTCCGCGCGGTAGGGGTTGACGTCCTGTTGCTCAGAGAGCGGGGCTATGCGATTGAACCAATCGGCTTCGCGGGCGCTGGCAAGAGCTTCTTCCTTGCGTGCGGCCTTCACTTCGCGCGACTTCTCTAGTGGGTCAATGACGGGCGCGAGATGGGTGTCGATGAGGCCTTCAAAATCGGCCTGGAGAGAAACCAGTTGTTCCAGGCGTGGGAGAGGCGGAAGGGCGAGGGCAGCGTCGCGCCTTGTAGCGAAGGCTTGTTGCAAGGCGGCCTGATCCTTTGGAAGGAGGTTGGCGCGGGCGGCCTGGAGGTCGAGCCAGTCAAGAGCGGTAGTGAGTACTTCCGGCGGGGCCCATTCATGGCCGCCCGGGAAGATCACGGTGCGGTGGGGTGTCGTCAGCGTGCGGTGGAGAGTGCGGATCTCGTTGTAGTTGAAGTCCTCGCTACCGGCGGTGGCAAAGACGGCGAAGGGAACGTCCGTCGGAACGCTTTTCAGAGCGGGGAATCCGGCTCCGGAGATGATGACTCCAGCAATGGGGAAGCCGCCGAGGCCGAGCGTGGCGGCGACGCGGGCGCCTCCGGAGAAGCCGGCGGCGTAGAGGCGCCGGGGATTGAGGGCGAGACGGGCGGCGGAGTCTTCCATCATGGCGCGGGCGGCGGCGAGGCTCTGATCGAAGGAGCCGTTGCGGGAGTTGTTGGAGGCTGCGATAACGTAGCCGTGGCGGTTGGCAGCATCTTTGAACTGTTCGACGCAAAGACGGCCGCGGGCAGCGGGATCGAAACAGTAGACGATGGGCGCGGGATGCTGCGGCGAATATGTGGGTGGGATGTAGAGAGCGTAGGTTTGGGTGGCGGCGCGAGTGCAGGCGACGGCATCCACGATTTCTCCGCGCGGGAGGTCGGCCGCGGGCAGCGTTAAGAAGGACCAAGTAGCGCACTGCCTTTCAGTATTGCCTACACTAGTGCACGATGATCCAGGATATGTTTCTGCTCCACCTTCCGCTGCTTGAGAAGATCTTGCGGCCGTTGATTGTCTACGTGGCGTTGATCGTGCTGCTGCGCGTTTTCGGAAAACGAGAACTGGCGCAGATGAATCCCTTCGACCTTGTCGTTCTGCTGATGCTCTCGAACACGGTTCAGAACGCAATCATTGGAGAGGACAACTCGATATCCGGCGGTCTGTTGGGCGCGGTGGCTCTGCTGACCGCTAACTACGTCGTGGTTCGATTCGTGTTCAAGCACCGGCGGTTGGACCAGTTGCTGGCGGGTGACCCCACACTGCTGATGGAGCACGGAAAGATCCTGCACCACAATCTGGCGCGCGAGTTGATGACCGTGACGGACCTGCGGACGGCTGTGCTGAAGCAGGGATTCAAGAGCACCGACGACATCGACATGTGCATTCTGGAGCCGGGGGGATTCTTCTGCATTACTCCGAAAGAAGGGCATGACGGCAAGCCGGACACGGCTCAGTTGATGCGCAAGTTGGAGGAGTTACAGAAGGAAGTGAGGGCCTTGAAGAAGGCGTGACGGGCGGGCGGGCTTGTTATACTTGCGAAAAGACCTTTAGCCTATGAAAACTGTTCTTTGGGTGCTTCTTTCCGTGGCTGCGCTTTCCGCGGCCGACCCTGGCAAGGCGGGTATGGACCCGGCCCGGCTGGCGCGCATTGGTCCTCGCATGAAGGCGTTTGTGGACCAGGGTAAGGCGGCTGGTATCGTCACTATTATCCAGCGCCATGGCGTGGTGGCGGATGTGTCGGTATCGGGATACCTCGACCTGGACAAGAAGACTCCCATGAAGGTGGACTCCTTGTTCCGGATCGCGTCGTGCACCAAGCCGATTACGGCGACGGCGGTGATGATCCTGGCGGAAGAGGGACTGCTGGCGATTACCGATCCGGTGGAAAAGTACCTGCCGGAGTTTCGCGATAAGAAGATCCTCGTAGGCGACCAACTGGTGAAGCCGTCGCGGTTGATCACGTTGCGAGACCTGCTGACGCATACGTCCGGACTGCCGGCCGGCGGGCCAGCGGTGCTGGATGACGGCGGCGAGAAGATGAAACGGACGCTGGCGGAAGTAGTGGCACTGGAATCGCAGCTGCCGTTGAGTTTCGAACCGGGGACGAAGTGGCAGTACAGCAACGTTGGGCTGGCGACGCTGGGTCGCATTGTCGAGGTAGTCTCGGGACAGCCCTATGACCAGTTTCTCGCAGAGCGCATCTTTGGGCCGCTGGGAATGAAGGACACATTCTTCTTCCTGACGCCGGACAAAGAAAGCCGCGTGGCGACGATTTATACCGATGAAAAGGGCGTTCTAAAGAACGCGGGCGTTGGGTTGAACCGGAAGGGCGAGGCGAAATATCCTGCTCCGGAGGGCGGATTGTATAGCACCGCGGGCGACTTGGCCCGGTTTTATCAGATGATGTTAAATAAGGGCGCGCTGGATGGCAAACGGATTCTGTCGCAGGCGGGGGTGCAGTTGATGACCACGGTGCAGACGGGCGATTTGACTGCGGGTTTCGCGCCGGGCGTTGGTTACGGGCTCGGGTTCGCCATAGTTCGGAATTCCGATGGAGTGTTTCGCATGAGTTCCATTGGCTCGTTCGGTCACGGCGGCGCCTATCGCACTTATACTTACGCCGATCCGGGCAAGGATATGGTCGGTGTGATCATGCTGCAACGCACCAATGGCGGCGGCGACATGGCCGATGAGATCAGCGCGTTTATGACAATGGCCGCGGCTGCGATTCAGGAGTAGCACTGGGATGACTCGTCCGATCTTACTGTGGAGCTTGTTTGCCTTGGCGGCGTATGGGGCGCCACAAGACGACGTGGATTTCGAGAAAGACGTTTTCCCGATTTTCAAAAACTCTTGCGTGCCTTGTCACGGCGACCGCATGCAGCAGGGACAACTGCGGCTGGACGCAAAGAAGGTGGTGATGACCGGCGGCCAGACCGGGCCGGCGATCATTGTGGGCAAGGGCGCGGAGAGCCTGCTGTACAAGCGCATGGCCGCGTTGGACGGCTTCAGCCAAATGCCTCCGTTCGGTAAGAAACTGCCGGAGACGCAGTTGGCGACCATTCGCAATTGGATCGACCAAGGGGCGAAGTGGCCGGATAGCGTGGGCTCAGATGTGGCGGAAGTGAAGCGGCATTGGTCCTATATGAAGCCGGTGCGTCCGGCGGCGCCCGCGGTGAAGGACGAGAAGTGGCCCACCAATGCGATTGACCGTTTCATCCTGGCGCGGCTGGAGAAAGAGAACCTGACGCCCGCACCGGAGGCGGCGAAGTTCAAGTTGATCCGGCGCCTCAGTTTCGACTTGAGAGGTCTGCCGCCGACGCTGGCGGAAGTCGATGAGTTTATCGGGGACAAAGCACCGAACGCGTATGAACGCTTGGTCGATCGAATGCTGGCTTCGCCGCACTATGGCGAGCGGTGGGCGCAGTTCTGGCTCGATTTGGCCCGCTATGCCGACTCCAATGGCTATGAGAGCGACGAGCCGCGGGAGATGTGGGCGTGGCGCGATTGGGTGATTGATGCGTTCAACAAGAACCTGTCCTTTGACCGTTTCACGATTGACCAGTTGGCGGGCGACCTGATTGACAAGCCGACAGATGAGCAGATTGTGGCCACCGGCTTTCATCGCAACACACTGATCAACAGCGAGGCTGGTTCGAAAGAGGATGAATATCACGATGCGGCGGTGAAGGACCGTGTGGATACTACTGGCGCGGTGTTTCTGGGCAGCACCATCGGCTGCTCCCAGTGCCACAACCATAAGTACGATCCATTCACGCAGAAGGATTATTACTCGCTGTACGCGGTGTTCAATAACACGGCTGAGAGTTCCATCGATATTACGGAGACGAGGAAGGTTTATCGCGGCGACCGCGCTGAATTGGCAAAGCGCGAAGCGGCAGTCGCACCGTTCCTGCAGGCGCTGGATACCCAGACTCCGGAGATCAGTTCGGCGCAGGCTACGTGGGAGCGGGACATCAGCGCGCGGCTCCCGGCGATGCAGAACGCGTGGCAGACAGCCGTTCCGGTGTCGGCAACCACGAAGAACAAGAGTAAAGCCACGATTGAGGCGGATGGCTGGGTGAAGGTGGACGCCAAGCCGACAGAGAAAGAGACGGTGGAGATTGATGTTCCAGCAGCGGGCGCAAGCGGGTTCCGCATCGAAGGCTGGACGCCGGCCGCCATGGAAGTGGAGACGTGGACACCGGCATCGTCGAGAACATCAAGAAGGAAAACAAGATCGAAAGCGACGAAGCG
>JBDTMC010000235.1:0-11930 GCA_039934475.1 Bryobacteraceae bacterium
CACAACGATATCCACGACTACTTCGGAGCGTGGCTTGTCGATGTCATTGATGAGCTTTTCGGCGAGCGCCACCTGGTCGTTGGTTCCGCGAACCAGGATCGCGTTCAAAGCCTGCATGGGAAAGATGCGGCGGATGTCGGAGATAGTACGGACGGCAGTGAGGATTTCCTGGAGGTCCTGCGGCTTGACGACGTTGCTAAGGTAAAAGACCTTCACCACGTTGTCTTCGTAGTCGCGGCGCTTGGTGGGGTTATCCTGGGCGACGAAGATCGTATTGGGAGAGAGCGGTTTCCAGAAGGACTTAGTGAGAACACCCACTTGATCCAGGGCATCTTCCAAAGTGACGTTCGTGAGATCGATATTAAAATTGCGGGGAGAAGCCTGATAGTCGGAGTCGAAGATCACGTTGATGCCGGCGAGCTTGCCTACGGTTTCAAACAGCACTTTCACGGGCTGGTTGTTCATCTTGAGGCTGGTGATTTGGGGAGAGATGGGTTTCAGCTCGGGGACCGGGAGGACGGAAGCGATACGTTCCTCCATATCTTTTCTGGCCAGTTCCGTGGGGGTGAGCGTGCGAGTATCGACGGCAGCATTGCCGCCTTCCTTCTTCCGCCTCTCGCGTTCGATCATGTCATTGGTGCGGCGGATCTCCTGCTGGGCGATGGCGGAACCGGGGTCAACGGCGTAGGCCTTCACAAATTCAGCTAACGCTTCGTCCAGTTTGCCGTTTTCGCGAAGTTTGCGGCCCACGCCAACGTGGAACTCTCCGGTCTGAAAGCGGGCCTTGCGGACGGCTATGTCGTAGAACGAGTTGTTGGGATCACTCCTCAGCGCCTGCTCATAGAGATCCAGCGCCTTGTCCCACTCTTTTCGGAGTTCGGCCTGTTGGCCATCGGCAAGAAGTTTGTCTCCCTTGCGCGATTTGGCGGGCACGGGCGGCGTGAGCGCCAGAAGCAGGGCAACGACCCCCGCGAAACGAGCTAAACGATTGTACACAAGCATCTTATCCGTTTTGAATGTGCTACCATTGAGTTGTCTCGCGAACTCGCACTGCAGCTATAAAAGAGTGACGAGCAGAGGCTTCCCCGCGTTGAGGGCAATTGTCGAGGTGGCACGTTGAAAAAGCAGGAGTCGGGCATAAAAGTGGTGGCGGACAACCGCTCCGCGGGCCACAACTACCATCTTGGAGACCGCTTTGAGGCCGGAATGGTCCTTACGGGGACAGAGGTTAAAGCGGCCAAAGCGGGCAAGATTCAACTCAAAGAAAGCTATGCCGACATCGTGGGCAATGAGGCGTGGCTGCTGAATGCGCATATCGCCGAATACACGCATGGCAACCGCTACAACCACGAACCGGTTCACAAGCGGAAACTGCTGCTGCACCGGCGCGAGATCGACAAGCTTTTGGGGCAGACCAAGGAAAAGGGTCTGACGCTGATTCCGATCAAGGTGTATTTGAAAAACGGGCGCTTGAAAATCGAACTGGCCTTGGCTAAAGGCAAGAAACTGCACGACAAACGGGAAAGCGAGCGGGCTCGCGAAATGGACAATGAGGCAAAGGCCGCGATGAGCAACCGGAACGCCCGCAGCTGACCTCAGCAGTCGAACGGTAATCTTATGGAAACTACTCTTCTTTCACGGGCACTTGACGAAGTTCAGGTTGAGACGCTCGTCATTCCCTGCTTTGAGCGAGCGGCCGCCGGCTCAGCATTGGAACCGGACACTACGCGAGCGGCAGACGAGCGGACCGGCGGACTGATCTCCGAGTTGTACACTTCGGGCGAGTTCACCGGCAAATTGCTGGAGGCGACTTTGTTGCACCGCCCTACCGGCATGGCAGCGAAGAGGCTGTTGGTGATCGGCTGCGGCAAGCAGGAAGAGTTCGGAACCACCGAATTGCGCAAGGTTGGAGGCGCGGCGCTGCGCGTAATGAAGGGCAAATCCGCACGCCGGATCGGATTCGTGCTCGGCAGCAGCTTGGCGACGATGGAGAACACGACGGCCTTGGTGGAAGGGGCGCTCTTAGGCGATTTCGAGCCTGACCAATATAAGACGGATCCCAAGAAGGCCGAAAAGATGGTGGACGAATTCACCGTCGTCATTCCGCCGGGTGATGGCAGCGTAACGCGGAAAGCCTTGGAGCGCGGCCGGGTGATGGCAGAGGCGCAGAATTTCACGCGCGCCCTGGTGAACGAACCCGCTAATCGGCTGACCCCGATGGTGATGGCGGACAAGGCGCGGCAGATGGCCTCCGAAGAGGGTTTGGAATGCGAGGTTTTGGACCGCGCGCGGATGGAGGAGTTGGGTATGGGCGCGCTGCTGGGTGTGGCCATCGGTTCGGCCGAGCCGCCCGCCCTCATTATTCTGCGCTACCGGCCGCCACTTGGGATTTCAGGCGTTCATTTGGGGCTGGTAGGAAAGGGCGTGACGTTCGATACCGGTGGCGTCTCCATCAAGCCGGCCGACGGCATGGAGAAGATGAAGTACGACATGGCCGGAGGCGCGGCCGTGTTGGGCGCCATGAAGGCGATTGCTCAGCTGAAGCCAAGCATCTCGGTTACCGCCTACGTGCCGGCCGTGGAGAACATGGTGAGCAGCAAGGCGCAACGCCCCGGAGACATCGTCAAGTCAATGTCCGGCAAGACCATTGAGGTGCTAAACACCGACGCCGAGGGGCGTTTGATTCTGGCCGATACGCTGACTTACGCCATCCGGGAAGGCTGCACGCACCTGGTGGACGCGGCCACGTTGACTGGCGCGATTGTGGTCGCGCTCGGGCATTTCAACATCGGGGCATTCAGCAATAACGACGCTTTCCTGGAGAAAGTGCGGGGGATCGCAAAGTCGCAGGGCGAGAAGATGTGGCCCATGCCCATCGACGATGAGTACAAGGACTATCTGAAGAGCGCTTTTGCCGACTTGCCAAACATTGGCGGCCGGTATGGTGGGGCAGTGTCCGCGGCCATGTTCCTCAAGGAGTTTGTGGAAGACAAGCCGTGGGTGCATTTGGATATCGCCGGGACGGCATGGCTGGATGAAGGAAAACCGTTTCTCTCGAAGGGTCCGAGCGGCGTGGCGGTGCGCACCTTTGTGAGCTTGGCGATGCAGTGGTAGGGCACGGTATATCCCGACGATAGGGTAAATCTCCTAGCTTGGTGGGGGATATCCCTCAGTAGGGATTCCGATCAAATTTTCGCGGATCGCCAAATTCCTCAATTTTCAGCCAATTCCCTTACCCTTTTGCGGTAGGACGCCGATGGCATCCAAACTGCACAGGTACGGTTTGAATTGGGTCACGGAGAAAATTGAATGCGCCTGAACAACAAGAGCCGGTCGCGGGTTTTCGCGGGTGTGATTATTCTCGCGATGCTGTTATTTATATTGCCCGCGGTCCAGGCGCTTATCGCCGGCAGCCGCTAAGTTCGCTCTTGCCCCCAGCCCGCAGCAGGCCGATGCCGTTTGAGCCCGGCTACGCCGGAATAATCGCCAGCGCATCCCGCAACGCCGAATCTGGCGGCAAAAATCCACCATTCCTCCGATCAAAGGATCTTCACTACCGCTACATCATTGCCCGCCACACAAACGACAACTGCGTCAGCGGACAAGTTACCCACCCTGCCGCGTGATTCTCCGCAAACCATCCGGTGCGCCGCCTTACCGCCCCGGCTCCAGGAATTCCCGCGCCGCGTCAAAATCTTCCCTGCTACTCGCCGCAGTAACCTCATCCGGACCAAAACCCGGCGTTCCCGTTGGAGCCTGGAACACCGGAAAACCATTGCGCGCGCTCAACGTCGTTCGCTCCGCGATACCCCGCCGCGCGAGTTCCGACAAAGCGGCTCCCACTGACACGCCACGAGCGACAGCCAAGACCCGGGCGGCATCCAAAACATCGTTTTCTATATCCAGCATTGTGCGCATCTCAATTCAATAATGATGACTAGCTGATTTGATGTCGAGCACGCTTTGGGGAAGAGGTTCGAATCTGCTCCCGACTGTCCTCCCAGTTGGCCGCAAATGGACCGCGAGTTCGAGGACTGGCGCCGAACGGGAGCCACACTGCGTTTGGGCCTCAGGCCACCGACGAGTCTTCGACTTTGCAGTAGCAGTAGGTGAATTGTTGGCCCGTTCCCCAGGGTGTGTAGTGTACTTCTTTCGCGCTGTCCACGAGTCGGAAGCTGCTGCCAAATTGGCCGTGCAGCGCGCCGGCGTCGTACCGCATCACCTCCAGCCCGCTGCATCGCGTCGGGCCTTCTGGTCCGAAGGTGCTCACGATTACGTGCCCGCCTGGACGGACATTGCGCCGAACACTTTGTACATAGGCGGCGCGGTCCTGAGGAGACGTGAGGAAGTGGAACACCGCGCGATCGTGCCAGATATCAAAGCAATGTCGGGGGAACGGACTGCGCATCACGTCAGCGCAGACAAGGTTGACGCGTGCTGCGGCGATTCCAAGTCGCTGCTTTGTCACCTCAAGCGCTGTTGGTGAGATGTCCAGGACACTGATGTGCTCGTATCCTCGTGCGACCAGATCATCCACGAGTGTTGATTCGCCCGCGCCAACATCGACGATCCTCGCGGAGCGCCCCTCTGCCGCCCGCTCGATGAGGCCCAGCGAGCGATCAAGGTGAGGGCGATACCAGCTCACGGCATCCGGAGCTTTTGTCCTGTAGATTCCTTCCCAATGCAGTTCGGAATTCATCACCGTGTGCCCTTCCCCCATCGTACCAGCCCGATCATTTCACATGGCTGAGGTGTTTCGGAAGGGTCCGCGAAGTTCTTCCCGGGATCTCCAGTGCCATCTTTTTTCTTGACCCGTAGTTGGGTACGGGCCCTAGAGTGGTAGGGGGAGAGAGCAACTTTGTGGAGACGCTGACTATTGGTCGATTGGCCGAACGTGGCGGAGTCAATTTGGAAACCGTTCGGTATTACGAGCGTGAAGGCTTGATGCCCCCGCCGCCGCGCAATCCTTCCGGGCACCGGACGTATTCGCCGAGCGCGGTCCGGCGGTTGCGCTTCATCCGTCGATGTCAAGAGTTGGGCTTCTCGCTCTACGAGATCAAGGAGTTGCTCGCGCTGCGGAGCGATCCGGAACAGCCTTGCGCCGAAGTGATCCGTCAGATCGACGGGAAGACCGCAGAAGTGGAACGGCGCATCGCACAACTCCGCACGATCCATCGCGCGCTTCGTCGTCTGCAGGATTCCTGCGAGGGCGCGTGTCACGTCAGCGACTGCCCGATTCTGGAAAGCCTCGACACGGAGATCGCTTGAGCCAACGGGACATTCTCCCGGCAGCGCTCGCGGCGTTGCTGCTCTGCAGCGTTCCTCCCTTTCTGATTGCGCAGCAGGAAAGAGCCATCATTCGGGTCGAAGTGCGAAGCGGCGCTGGAGCGATTGACGGCGCTCGCGTGAGCATCAACGGCGTCGCGAAACAAACCGGGAAGGACGGCATCGCCCAAGTCGCAACCGAGCGAGGCAAGATCACCATCACGGTCCAAAAAGAAGGCTTCTTCCCCGCCACTACATCACTCACCATCGACGAAATCCGCATCTGGGATGTCACCGTGGACTTGCAGCCGCAAGAGAAAGTGGAGGAAGAAGTCAGGGTGTATGCGACGCGTAACGACGTGCGCGTTCAAGATTCTCCCTTGCACGTTGAAGTGCTCTCGCGCGAAGAAATTGAGGAGAAACTGCTCATGACGCCGGGCGACATCGTCATGATGCTCAATGAAATGGGTGGTATGCGTGTGCAGACAACTTCCCCGTCGCTTGGGGCGGCAAGCGTTCGTGTACAGGGGATGCTTGGTCGCTATACAACCTTCCTATCGGATGGCTTGCCGCTGTTCGGCCAACAAGGGGCTGGGCTGGGCCTGCTACAAATCCCTCCGATGGATCTCGGCCAAGTCGAAGTCATTAAAGGAAACGCCTCCGCGCTCTACGGGAGTAGCGCCATGGCCGGCGTCGTCAATCTGCTTTCCCGCCGTCCGAAAACTGAACCCGTTTATGAGTTCCTCGTGAATCGCTCGACGCTTGGCGCAACGGATACATCTCTGTTTCTCGCAGCGCCGCTGTCCTCACAGTGGAGCGCGTCCCTGCTCGGCAGCGGGGACTGGCAAGAGCGGCGCGACGTCAGCCACGACGGCTGGGCCGATCTCGCTGGATATACGCGCGGCGTCGTGCGCCCACGATTCTACTGGGATAACAAGAATGGGAGCACGGCCTTGCTCACCGGCGGCGCCACCTACGAGGAACGATCAGGCGGAACCATGCCCGGCGCGGTGCTCCCCACCACCGGCGATCCGTACACGGAAGCCTTGGACACCAAGCGCTACGACGTGGGCGGTACCATCCAGTGGCTCCTTGAGAACCGGTATGTCCTCACGTCACGCTTCTCCAGTTCCGAACAGGCGCATCGCCACCAATTCGGAGAAACCCCGGAACACGATCGCCATCAGCTCCTCTTCGGAGAAGCATCCCTGCGCGGGACTGCGGGCCAGAACACCTGGGTTGTGGGAGCAGCCGCACAACGCGACGCATACCGGCCCCGTGACGTGCCGCGATTCGCCTACACGTACGTCGTCCCGGCCGTCTTTGTGCAAGACGATCTAGCGATCACTTCATGGGCGACTATGTCCGCCAGCGCCCGCGCGGACGTCCACAGTCAATACGGCACGTTCTTCAGCCCGCGGCTCTCGGCCCTCCTGCGCCGGTCGGGGTGGACCAGCCGATGGTCTGTCGGGCAAGGATTCTTTGCGCCCACGCCGCTCACCGAAGAGACCGAAGCCGCTGGTCTCACTCGCCTCGCCCTGCCGCGACCATTAGTGGCTGAGCGCGGACGAAGCGCCTCCATCGACCTGACCCGCAGCATCGGGCCCCTCACGATGACCGGGACGCTCTTTCTCTCGAACATCGACCATCCCATTTATGTCGACCGGGGCAGCGCCTACCGGATCACGAACCTGCAGGCTCCGCGAAAGAATCGTGGCGCGGAGATCCTCGCAACCTGGCGCAAGGCGCCGTTCTCCGCAACCGCGTCCTACACCTACGTGCGTGCCAGCGAAGTCGACTCCACTCTCGGACGCGTCGATCTTCCGCTCACGCCCAGACACAGCCTGGGAATAGTGGGGATGTGGGAGAAGGAAGGCATCGCGCGCTTTGGCATCGAGTGCTACTTCACGGGCAAGCAGCGCCTCGAACTCAACCCATACCGCGACACGTCCCGGCCCTATCTAATCGTCGGCGCGATGGGAGAACGCAAAATCACGGCGCATATCAAGCTCTTCCTCAACCTGGAGAACCTGGCAAACGTGCGTCAGACCCGATGGGATCCGATGCTCCTTCCCACACGAAGTGCGGATGGCCGATGGACCGTCGACGCGTGGGCTCCCCTCGACGGCCGCGTCATCAACGGTGGCGTCAGATTCATCTTCTAACGGCTGTTCGGTCTGCTCGGCCAAATGGTGAGAGGCTGGCGCCGCGGATGAATCCGTGGCGTTGCGCTCCGTTTCTTCCAGAGTCTCCCCCTGCGTGTGACAGCCGGACAGAGCCGGAACTAACGCCACGTAACCGCTCTCGGGAGCCTGTGCGTAGAAGACCGAATAGGAGAACGTCTTGGATGCCCTGCTTTTCATCACGTTCATTGCAGGAGGTCCCAGGATAATGGGCAAAGGAGGCTGCGGCGACAGCGGAATCGACGCGGCCCCCCGCGGCCCAGTGTTCAAACCAAATCGCGACCGCGGACAAGCCGTGGAAGGTCGTGGACCGGCGTGCCCAGCCACAAACAGAAGATAGTAGTAATGTTTTTCATCTGCGGTATCCCGAAGGCCGAATATTTGTGGATACAATGGGTCTGCGTTAAACGACCCGGGAGTGCATCCATGGAACTTCGAGTCCTCGCTTTCGTACTGGCGGGCGGTAAGGGAACCCGCCTCTATCCGTTGACAAAGGAACGCGCCAAGCCCGCCGTTCCGTTTGGAGGAAGATATCGAATCATCGATTTCGTCCTTAGCAATCTTGTCAATTCCGGAATCTACTCGACCTACGTGCTGATTCAGTTTAAGAGCCAGTCTCTGCTGCAGCATTTGCGCGATGGCTGGGAGTTCAGCGGCATTCTGCGGAACCAATTCATCATTCCCGTTCCGGCGCAGATGCGGTCGGCCGGAGAGACCTGGTACCGCGGTACTGCCGACGCCATATTCCAAAATATTAACCTCATCGAGCAGGCCGATCCGCACGTGGTTGTGATTTTTGGCGCGGATCACATCTACCGCATGAACATCCGGGAGATGATCGAGTTCCATGAGCGGAAACGCGCCCAGGTTTCCATTGCCGCCATCCCGGTGGAGAAGAAGTGGGCGAGCGAGTTTGGCGTGATCGATACGGCGCCCGACGGGCGGGTGCTCGGCTTTGTAGAGAAGCGGGAAGACGCGCCGACGATGCCGAGCAATCCGGACTGCGTCTATGCGTCGATGGGCAACTACGTGTTTTCAACGCCAGTGCTGTTGAAGGCGTTGTACGACGATGCGGCGGACGAGAGTAGTTCCCACGACTTCGGACGGGACATCTTGCCGAAGATGATTCACCGCAACGATATGTTCGCCTATGATTTCCAGACGAACCATATTCCAGGAGACCCGCCGGACCAGATGGTGTACTGGCGCGACGTCGGAACCATCGACGCATACTATGACGCCAGCATGGACCTACGTGCGGTGAAGCCGGATCTGAATCTTTACAACCGCAACTGGCCGCTACGGACGGCGGGTTATTACGACCCGCCACCGAAGTTCACCTTCGATGACGAGGGCCGGCGAGGGCAGGCTACGGACTCGATTGTGTCAGGCGGTACAATTCTGGCAGGCGGCGTCGTGAAAAATTCGGTACTGGGACGCGGCGTCAGAGTGCATACAGGCGCAGTCGTAGAAGATTCCATCTTGTTCGACAACTGCGATATTGGACGACATTCAAAGGTCCGGCGGGCTATCCTGGAGAAGAATGTGCGGGTTCCGGAAGGGGCCACCATCGGGTACGACCTGGAAAAGGACAAGAAGTTCCACCATGTCACTGAAAGCGGCATTGTCGTGGTGGAAGGGCATCGGGGCACCATCGATATTTCGACAATGACTCTGTAAATGGTATTCGCCGATCTCCATCTTGCGCGATTGTTGGAGCGCACCGAAGCGGAAGCCGGCGCCGCGTTTGTAGAGGCGCGGGCAAAGGCATTTCCTGAGAGCGAAGCGGCTTGGGTGGACATCGCGGGAGCGTACGCGATGTTCGACGGGCCGCTTTCACCTATCACCCAAACGTTCGGATTGGGTCTGTTTGAGCCGTTTCTCGACAGTGATCTGGATCGCCTGGAGTCGTTCTTCGACGAACACAGCGCCCAACCCTCCCACGAAGTGTGCCCTCTGGCCGATAGCTCCACAATGGCTGCACTGGCGGACCGGGGGTACAGGCCGATGGAGTTCACCAATGTGATGTACCTGCCATTCTTGGAATGGCTTCCCGGGCCGGACGGCCGGACGGTAACGGTGCGCTTGGCGGGCGAGAATGAGCACGAGTTGTGGGCCCAGACGGCGACGGCCGGGTGGCGCGACCTGGCGGGTCCGGAGACGCTGATGGTGGACCTGATGCGGGTGGGTGCGGCAAGCGGAGGGGCGGTAAACTTCGTGGCCGAGATTGACGGGAAGCCCGTGGCCGCTGCCGGCATGGGCATTCATGGAAGCGTGGCGCTGCTGGCTGGGGCCAGCACAATCCCGGAAGCGCGTCGGCAGGGTTCCCAAACGGCCTTACTGGAGGCACGACTCCGTTATGCCAAGCAGGCAGGATGCAATCTGGCGATGATGTGCGCGGCGGTGGGTAGCAGCTCCCAGCGCAATGCCGAACGGAGCGGGTTCCGCATTGCCTATACGCGGGTGAAGTGGTTTCGGCTGGGGCAAGGGCTGCTCTCTTAGAACGGAGATACCTTGAAAACAATTGGAGTGGGACTGGCCGGGTATGGCATTGGCGGAGCTGTGTTTCATGCGCCGCTGATTCGCACTACTGCCGGGGTGCGCTTGGTGGCGGTAGCTACCAGCCGCGAGGAACAGGTGGCGCGGGAACTGCCAGGCGTTGGCATCGTTGGCTCGTATGCGGACCTGGCGGCGGATCCGGCCATCGCGCTGGTGGTGATCTCCACACCGACGTCCACTCACTACGAAGCGGCCAAGGCGGTGATCGAGGCCGGGAAGCACCTTATCGTGGATAAGCCGTTTACCACGACGGTGGCCGAGGCGGATGAACTGATTGCCTTGGCCGCGGCAAAGGGCGTGCTGTTGAGCGTGTATCAGAACCGGCGCTGGGATGGAGATTTTCTCACCGTGGAGCGCCTGATTCGCGAAGGCGCGCTGGGGTCCGTGTACTACTTTGAGTCGCACTTTGACCGCTTTCGCCCGGCTATCAAGGGCGGTTGGCGCGATGAGCCGGGACCAGGATCGGGGATCTGGTACGACCTGGGATCGCATCTGGTGGATCAGGCAATTCATTTGTTCGGGCGGCCGGAAAGCGTGTTGGCCGACGTCATGACCCAGCGGCCTGAGGCGCAGTCTGTCGATTACTTTCATGTCGTACTACGGTACGGGCGGATGCGGGCCATCGTGCACGGTTCGTCACTGGTGCGCGAACCGGGTCCGCATTTTGCGGTGCATGGCGACGGCGGTAGTTTTCTGAAATATGGCATGGATCCGCAGGAGGAAGCGTTGCGAACGGGGTCTCTGCCGCTGGGGCCTGCTTGGGGCCAGGACGCGGAAGAGAACTACGGACTGCTGGTGCGGGCGGATGGGACCAGGGAGAGGGTGAAGACTGAGGCGGGGTGCTATTCGCGATACTACGAGCTGATGGCTGCGGCCATCCGCGGAGAAGGGCCGGTGCCGGTGGATCCCATGGATGCGCGCGACGGGCTGCAGGTGTTGGAGGCTGCCGCTAAGTGCCGAATCGGCTGATTTCGCGGGCCAGACCGGGCGCGCAGGAATCGGGAGCATGATTCCAGTTTTACTGCTCCTGCTGTTGGCGGCGGCGCCCCTGCAAGAGGCGATGATCAAGGCGGCAGCGCCGGCACGGGGACGGGTAGGCGCGGCCGCCGTGGTGTTGGAAGAGGGCGAAACTGCCTCAATCGGCGGCAGCGAGCGGTTTCCCATGCAGAGCGTCTACAAGTTCCCGATCGCCATGGCAGTGCTGGCCGAGGTGGATGCGGGGCGAATGCGGTTGGCGCAGACCGTACGCGTGGAAGCGAGCGATCTGGTGACGGCGGGTCAACATAGCCCGATTCGCGACGAACATCCTCACGGTGCCGCCGATTACACGCTGGCCGAGATACTGCGGCTGAATGTGTCGGAAAGCGACGGCACCGCCTGCGATGTATTGCTGCGGTTGCTGGGCGGCACGGTGCGGGTACAAAACTATTTGAATTCCCTCGGGATCGAAACCGTGCGTGTAGCAACGACGGAGAAGGCTATGGGCCTCGACGAAAACGCGCAGTACAAGAATTGGGCTACGCCTCTGGGCGCCGTGGCGCTGTTGCGGGCTTTCTACGAAGGCAAGGGCTTGAGCGTGGCAAGCCGCTCCTTATTGTTGAAGCTGATGACGGAATCGCCCACCGGACCGAAGCGATTGAAAGGCCTCCTGCCCGCCGATGCCGTGGTCGCCCATAAGACAGGGACTTCACGCACCTTGGGCGGGGTTACGGCTGCGACGAACGACATCGGTATCATCACGCTGTGCGATGGGCGCCACGCCGCGGTGGCGGTCTTCATTTCCGATTCGCACGCCACCACGGAAGCGCGCGAAGGCGTGATTGCCGGCATCGCGCGCGAGGTCTGGGAAAGAAATCGGGCAGGCTGCGAGTCTAGCAGTCCGTGGCGCAAGTGGTCAGGCTCGAAAAATGGGGCTGGCATGAT
>JBDTMC010000236.1:0-11928 GCA_039934475.1 Bryobacteraceae bacterium
CAACTGCTTCCTCCTGTTTTAACTGCCGTGTTAATGAAACAGAAGCAATAGGGATACGGGGCGAATTCAACACTTCCATATTGTCTGCTATTACATCCTCAACCCTTATATTCCCATTCAATTCCAGTTTATTGATATCTACTTCAATGGATTCTTTAAGGTACTTCGGAAAAGTTTTAACTTTCAATGATTTCATCTTTGTCATCAGTTTTCCTCCGGCTTTTACTCCTTCAGGAATACCAACAAACTTAATGGGCAATGATGCAACTACCTTTTTATCCTCCACGTTCCCGGCCGCCTCTTCCCCGGCAGCATGTCCGCCTGGCGCCCGCGGGTGAGCGGCGTGTCAGCGGGAATGGGGCGGTTGATGGCCATGCGGATGAGTTCGGGCTTGATCACTACTTTGTCCCGCCACCGGCCGACGTAGGTATTCCTATCCTTGGTAAGCACTCGAACGGTAGTGAGGGCATCATTCGCTGGAAGGGCGCACCCGGTGGTGAGATCGCGAACAATCACCACGGGCCGTGTAGTGCTTACGCTGAAGTAGCGGCGAACAAGGATCGCACCTGCCGAATTCGGACCGGAGATGTGAGGCGGCAGCGAAGCAGCAGCGGGGTCGCCGTTCCAACTGAGGCCGGAATGAATCTGCGTCGCGTCCATCATGTTGCCGTGCACGTTAAAGGGGGCCACGGCGCAACCGGCAGTGATGTCACCGGGTTCCGTACCACCGAACGCTACCGTAGCCGCCCACTTCTGACCGGATTTGAACTTTACACCAGGCTGGTACGGGTTGGTGAAGTTCGGCGCCAGAGGCTGCATATTGGCATCCGAGATCGAGCCCACCCCCGCTTCATGCAGGTCGTACACCGAAATCGCCCAGTAGCGGGCGTTCGGATGTTGGCCGGTGAAAATCAACTCATAACGCGGATTCAGCTTGTAGTAGATGATGTCGTACTGCGCGTTCAGGTCACCCCCGTAGCCATCGCCTATGCCTCCCGCAGCCAAGGGAATCGCGTAGCAGGGCCCGGAAAAGTTGGAGAAGAAGTTGCCGTTGGGATCGACTGGGGGGATGCTGTCGCACGTCTGCTGCGAAAAGGCAGGAAAAACAGACGCTAGAGCCATCAAAAAGAAGAGATTGAGCCGGCGTGTGCCGTGTCTTGATTGATTCATGGGAACCTCCCGAGCACTCTTGATTTAATGAGTACTATATCTATCAGTACTCTGTGGTGCTGTTTCCATATACTATAGCAAACACTGAATTGTGGGAACTGTGTCGAAGACTTACAATCCAGTTCCGCTTTTGATTCGGTAGGGAGAACCCGCGCACGCTGTCCGTGCGCGGGTCTCACAGAAAAACACTGACCTATTTCGTCAAGCCGGCGTACAGGCCTTTCAGCCTATACTGACGGTAAACGTATCCGGTGGATTGAATCGTGTAGTCGAGGGTGCCAGTAGGTTGCGGGGCTCCCACCACTTCGATGCTCTGCCCAGATTGAACCGGGACGTTGATAAAACCCGACCCGAACGCGTAGTTGTTATTGGCCAGCCGTTGTGCTGTGCCTACGGCGGCCGAATAGTTACCCAAGTCGGCCAACAGCACGGGAGTCACCGTGTGGTTCACCTCATCGACATTAATTACATAGCCGCGGCTATTGCCGGTGCCGTTCTGTGTAACGCGGGTGTTGCCGTTATCGAATAGCGAGAGGGCCGGTTGGCCGGGGACATCGAAGCCCGCATGGTGCTGGTGGGAGAACCACGGGTACGAATCGCCGGAGCCGGTCATGGTAAAGTCGCCACCCAAACCCAGCCGCCAGATTTGGGCGGCCGACCCGGCGCCATTGCCGTAGTTTACTTTGACCACCCAATCCTGATGGCGCTGTGAAATCAGAAGGTTGCCATCGGAGGTGTAGCTGATGGAATTGGAATGCAACCAGTCATTGCTCACAGACGCAAAATTTATGGGCGGGCAACCGGGGCCATTGGACGTGCAAGTCTCATTCATCACCGCGGAGCGGGTGACATCCATCGTCTCAAAAGAGTTCATCGTCCATTTCAGTTGCATGTTCGCGTCCAGGGCGACCACGAAATCGCCGACGATATCGATCGGGGCGGAGGGGCTGCTACCCTGGGTGCCGTCGGTATAGACCTTTTCCGCCGTCATCAGGATCAGAGTCTGGCCGTTGGGCACACGGATGGTATCGTGGTGGAAATCCAGAAGTGCTGTTTGGCCAGCTGAACAGCCTTGCGGGGTAGTCCAGTTGCAGATATTCCAGGACGGATGCGCTGCCGCCACTTGGGCGGCCACCGCGGCGACGTTCGTTTCGCGCACTGTATTGCCGGCGAGATCGATCTCACGCCAAATCTGGCTGGCTTGGAAGTTGGTGCTGGGGACTGTAACCGACGGGTCGTCGAGCACAATCAGCATCGTGCCACCGGGGAGCGCGCGGAGCGTGAACCGGCTATACTCCGGAGCGACTGGCTGGTAGTACCAAAGGACGCCGCCGGAGAGGTCGGTTGCAATCGGGAATCGGGTGTTCACGAGGCCGGGCGAAATCAGGTCGAAAAGAACCGTGTCTTCGGCCGCGCTGGTGAGGCTCGACGCCGGCCGGACGATGGTGATCGCCGGCATATTCGCTGCGACGGAGGGCGGAATAGCGGCGGTAGTATAAAAGACCGGGGAGCCATTCACGGACGTTGCGCCGGTGATGATCTTGTGGAACATCACGTATTGCACCTGCGCCCTCATACCAGCGACGTAGAAGTTCATCGTGCCCGTACCGTTACAGGCTTTCTGGCTGGTAGATTTCAGTGGCGCAGTCGAACCGAACGGTTTGAAAGCGACAATCATCGTGCTTCCTACCGCGCATGCAGGAGCGCTATAGAGTGCGACTAGCGGATGGGCAGTGGCGCTTACGACCGGATTTGCGCCGGTGGCGATTGGGTTCACTCGATATGTGACAGACGCCGTGGCCGCCTTTTGTGTGGCCTGATTTTCGATTACGACAGTAATACTATATATGCCTTCACTCTGCGAAGGCGTCCATTGGAAGGAGTTGGAGGGATGCAGGTCCCGGACAATCAGGGAAGTCGCCCCGGCGCCAGGTGCTTTGGCGTAGAAGCGATAAACAAGCCGGCCCGAAGCAGCGTCGGTGGCGGTGGCAGTCCAGGTAATCGTGGTTCCGACTAACTGCGGCGAAGCGAGAGACGGAGTGAGCGCGGAGATAGTGGGCGATGCCTGAAGCATCGAAGAAGTGACGAGCACTCCGAGAAGTGCCAAAAGCTGGGCAGTATCGGTTAGACGCAAACGTAGTGACAAATTCGTTCCTTATTTTTAGCTCTGTGCGGGTTGTTAGAACTCCCAACGCATCGGTAGTTTAACACCCGCGGGAACGCAAAGACTTCCACTTTTGCCACTTCGAGGAGCCGGAAAGTACTAAGCAGGACGCCATTGGTTACAGGTACATGCAGAGCAAACTTGTGAGATCGGTGATGATTCCGATCAGGCGACTGTCTTTGTATTGACACAGTAGCGGTCAAATGCCGCCGTCAGCCGCGCCGCAATGTCGTGGGCCTGCCCGCCCTCGATTTCATGGCGATGCAACATCCACACTGGCTTTCCGTCCTGGAAGAGCGCAACCGAAGGAGAAGACGCGGGGAAAGCGGCCAGCAATTCGCGCACTCGCGCCACTGCTTCCACGTCACCGCCGGCGAACACCGTCGCCACTTTGTCGGGCACCACTTGATGCTGGAGCGCCAGTCCAACGCCCGGCCGTGCCTTACCGGCAGCGCATCCGCAAACCGAGTTCACCACCATCATGACCGTGCCGCTTCCGGGGCCGAGCATTCGGTCAACCTCGTCGGGGGTACGGGTTTCACTGATTCCGTATTGGGTCAAGTCTTGCCGCATGATGGCAATCAGTTGTTCAGGGTAGCGCAAAGAGAGTCTCCTTCTCGTTTCAGGACTATTTAGTCAGGTATCTTACATTTTCGCACGTCCAGGCGCAACACTGTAGAATAGCGTCCGTCAGGATCACAACCATGCCGCTCACCCGCCGAACTTTCTGCGCTTTGGCAGCCGCCCCTGCCGCCTTTGCCTCGCCCGCCTCCGCCGGACGGTTGTTCCAAAGCCACCTCACCCCCGGCTCGCTGGGCGTGAAGGCTGACCAGGAGGAGACCATCGCGCTGGCCGCCCGCCATGGGTTCGAGGCCGCCGAGCCTTACGCCGACTACCTGGCTGGGCTCTCCGATTCCGATGCCGCGCGCCTTCGCGACTCGCTTGCCGCCAAGAAACTCGTCTGGGGCTGCGCCAGCCTGCCGGTGGAATTTCGCCGCGACGACGCGCAGTTCCGTGGCGATCTGGCCAAACTTCCGGCGGCCGCCAAGGGTCTTCGCCGCGCCGGCGTCACTCGTTGCGGCACATGGTTGATGCCGGCCCACAAAGAGCTGACTTACATGCAGAACCTGCGCCAACACGCGGCGCGCCTGCGCGAGTGCGCCAACATCCTCGGCGACCAGGGCGTGCGGTTCGGGATGGAGTACGTCGGTCCGAAGCTGCTCTGGACCAGCGCCCGCTACTCGTTTGTCCACACGATGGCCGAGATGAAAGAGTTGATCGCCGAAATCGCCCGCCCCAACGTCGGCGTAGTGCTAGATAGCTGGCACTGGTATACGGCCGGTGAAACCGCGGCCGACCTTCTGACTCTACGTAATCAGGATGTGATCAGCGTGGATCTGAACGACGCTCCGGCAGGCGTCCCTTTGGACGAACAGCGCGACAACGTCCGCGAGTTGCCCTGTGTCACCGGAGTAATCGACGTCGCGACGTTCCTTAATTCGCTCGCCAAGATCGGCTACGATGGCCCGGTGCGCCCGGAACCGTTCAACGCCACGGTGCGCTCACTCAGTAAGGACGAAGCGGTAGCTGTTTCCGCCGCGGCGACGAAGAAGGCGTTTGCGCTGGTTCGGGCTTGAGATCCGGAAGGTAAGGGCGAAGCTACAACCGGACAATTTTCGGCGATGAGAACTTCTTCAGCGCGTTCCGTGTGTCCACAATCAATTTGGAGTACTCCACCACCGCCGCGTAGTCAAACGAGGAATGATCGGTGATGATCACCACACAATCAGCCTGCTCCACTGAGGGCATCAAATCCCGGGCGAACAACTCGACTTGATCCAGCTTGACGTGCGGTACGTAAGGGTCAGAATAAGTTACTTCGGCGCCATGGGCTCGCAACATGTGCATGACATCCAGCGCCGGTGACTCCCGTACATCGTCGATATCCCGTTTGTAGGCGACGCCTAGAATGTGGACGCGCGATCCGCGCAAGGGCTTGCTCACTTCGTTGAGGGCATTCTGAATCTTGTCTACGACAAAGTTCGGCATCTGGCCGTTGATGTACCCGGCCAGTTCGATGAAGCGCGCCTCAATGCCCGCCTGTTTGGTCTTCCATGAGAGGTAAAAAGGATCCACTGGGATGCAATGGCCGCCCAATCCAGGCCCTGGATAGAAGGGCATGAAGCCGAACGGCTTGGTGGCCGCGGCATCAATCACTTCCCACACATTGATTCCCATGTGATCGCACATCACCGCCATCTCATTGGCCAGGCCGATGTTGATCATGCGGAAAGTGTTCTCGAGCAGTTTGACCATCTCGGCCACGCGGGTGGAACTTACCGGAACCACCGTCTCCAGCGACTGCGCGTAAAACGCCTCACCGAGGCGGGTGCACGTCGCGGTCACTCCGCCCACCACCTTGGGGATGTTCGCCGTCTGGAACCGTGCATTGCCAGGGTCAACCCGCTCCGGAGAGAAGCAGAGGAAGAAGTCCTCGCCGACGGTCAAACCGGCAGATTCGAACTTCGGCAGCAACAGCTCTTCGGTAGTGCCCGGATAGGTAGTGGATTCCAGAATTACAAGCATCCCCGGGTGGCAGTACCGCACGATCGCTTCGCAGGCCGCGACGATGTAACTCATGTCGGGGTCCTTCGTCTTGCGCAGCGGCGTAGGGACACAGATATTGATGGTGTCGAGGTGCGCCACAACTCCGAAGTCCGTCGTGGCGCTGATTCGCTGCTGGTCCACTAAAGGCCCGAGCACCGCCGAGGGCACGTCCTGAATGTAGGAGTCGCCCAGATTGACGCGTTCCACCTTCGACTGCTGCACGTCGATGCCGGTCACCGTGAACCCCGACCGCGCGAACTCCACCGCCAAGGGAAGTCCAACGTATCCCAGTCCTACAATGCCGACGCGCGCGCTCCTGTTGCGAATCTTCTCTTCCAATAAGGTAGCGGTCGCGGTGGGAACGGGCTTGGCCAGCATCTCGATCTCCTATTTCAAACTCGACGGAAGATGAAATTCTCCTACGGCGACGATCTCCGCAGGACCAGTCATATGAAGTTCGCTTCCATTCCATGATATTTCTAACGGCCCGGCCGGAGTCGCGACGGTTACAGGAGTTTCCGCCACACCACGCAGCATCGCGGCGGCGGCGGCGCCCGTTGATCCAGTCCCCGAACTCATGGTTTCCCCTGCGCCTCGTTCCCAAAAGCGGACGTCCACTGTGTGTGGATCCACTTTCCGCACAAAGGACACATTAGTGCGCCGGGGAAACAAAGGGTGATGCTCGATCAGGCGGCCCACGTCGCGCCAGTCCGCGGGAAAGTCGTCCACAAACACGGCGCACTGCGGATTCCCCACGTTGAGAAGAGTCACATCCCAGCGCCGGCCCGCGGCCTCCAGTTCGTATCGGATCTCTTCCTGCTTTACCACCGGCGCGCCCATGTTCATGAAGAACTCAAACAACAGGCCCTCACGGCGTAAGAGTCGGAGATGTTTGACGCCGGCGCCAGTAGCGATGCGCACTTCCTCGCCGGCCAGTCCCGCATTCACCAGGAATGCCGCCGCACAGCGCGTGCCGTTACCGGAGATTTCAGACGGACTCCCATCGGAATTGATGAGACGTATGGACCCGTGGCAACCCTTCGGCGCGTCTTTCGACACCATCAGCCAGCCGTCTGCGCCAACTCCGGTATGACGATGACAAATGGCGATGGCGTAGGCAACCTCATCTCCAGCGGGAACTTCGTCCGCCCAACTCAGCAGAAAGTCGTTTCTGGCGCCGTGCGCCTTGGTAAACGGGATAGTCATCTAGACCGCCGGTAGATCTCAATCACCGGCCCTCCCTTAACAGTAATCGTCTTCACTCGCGGATACCGCGTACCGCGTAATTCCGTCTTCGGCATCGCCGCCGACACCTGGTCGCCCGCGATGGCAACTACCCACTCTTCCCGCAGAAACAGATCGGGACGATGGAGCGCCGACGTGAAATGCGGATCGTTGCCTTCGTGCAGCGTCTCCCGCAGAGGAATGCCCGCTTGCCCGAAGATGCCAGTGAGATCGCCAAACGAAGCCAGGACGCCGGAGTGCGGCGCGTAATTCGCGCGCAGGTAGTCGGCCGCCTGATACGTCCAGGCGCGGCGTGCCTCAGAATTCACTTGCGATTCCTTCCACGTGATCCAACTCTCCGGATGTGGATACACCAGCCATGGCGCTACAGCGCAGGCCACCACCAGTGCCGCCACAATGGCGCGCGCCCGTCCGGGAACGACGGCTACAAGACCTGACGCTGCAAACGCCAACAGAGGTAACGCCGCCAATCCATATCGCGAGTTGTACCAACTGTGCGGCCATAGGTAAGGAACGAAGATCGGCGTGCCGGAAGAGTGCATACTCATCACATAGAAGACCGGCCCCAGCAGCAACAAAACCAGGGGCCACCACGCCCGTTTGATCACCGCAACAAAGCCGCCGGCGGCGCCCATCCACAGCAGCATGGGACCGGCACAGGAGGTGGCCGCGGAACGGAAGTATAGCCAAGCCAGACCCCAATCGCCGTCACCCGCATAGCGACCCATCCCGGCATCGAGAGCCTGCTTGTAAATGCCCTTCGCCGAGTACCGTCCGCGATAGAACTCCAGCGCGTCACCATAGAAGACGTAGTTATGCGCCAGCCACCATAACGGGCCCAGTGAGGCAATGACGCCAAACACGAATGCCCACAGGAAGCGCCGTTTCCTGGCGGTTACCAGAATCGCCAGCGCGGCAAACGGAATGAGAAACCAGCCGTCGTATCGCGTCATCGCGGCGAAGTTCGAGAGCACAGCGGCCGCCAATACCGCCCATCCCGATTGTGTTTGCGCAAACAGCACAACCGAGTAGATGAGTCCCAACAGACCGGCGAAATAGACCGCCTCGGTCATGGGTGTCGACTGCAAGTAAAGGAGGTTCGGATTGAGCGCAAACAGGGCCACGGCGGTGAACGCGGCGGTGACTGAACCGAGCGTCCGGCGGGTGATGCCGAACAGAAATAGGCCCGCTGCGACAAAGCACGCGCCGACGGGAATCGATCCAGCCAGGCCGGTGCGCCACCAATCGTTGTTACCGACAAACGGCAGCATCAGCAGATGGAGCACGGGCAGCCACACGGTGCCTAATTGTTCATAGCCAGGGTTACGCGAATCGATGATCCGCCGCGCGATGTTGATATGCGCCTGCGCATCGCCGTACCAAAGCAGGCAGCCCTGTCCATAGAACCACCAGATAGCGACGGCCGAAACCGCGGCCAGGAAGGCGAAGGCAACCGCGCACTGCAACCAACTGGCGCCATTCCGCAGTGGCGCCGTCTTGTCCCGCTCAGAACTCGGTAGCGTTTTTGAACTCCTGGAAACGCGCGTCGATCTCCTCGCGCGTGAGGGTCCGGAAGCGGTCAACACCGAATCGCTCGCAGCAGAAGCTGCCCATCACTGAACCGTAGATTACGGCTCGCCCCAATTCCCGGAAATCGACGGATTCGTCGCGCAAGTCCACACCCTGGCCTGCCAGGTACCCCATGAACCCGCCGGCGAAACAGTCGCCCGCGCCGGTGGGATCGAACACCGTCTCCAGAAGATAGCCCGGCGCCATAAACACTCGCCCGCGCCGGAACAAGAGCGCCCCGTACTCGCCGCGTTTGATCACTAGAGTGTTGGGACCAAGGTCCAAGATGCGGTTCGCCGCGCGGCGCAGATTCGTTTCCCCGGAAAGCATCCTCGCCTCAGAATCGTTCAACAGCAGGAAATCCAGGCCTTTGATAGTCTCCAGCAGTTCCAGCCGGTAATCGCTGATCCAATAGTTCATGGTGTCGCCGCCGGCCAACCGTACACCCGGCATTTGCGCGCGAACGGAAGACTGCAGCGCGGGTTGGATGTTACCCAGCATCAGATACGGCTTGCCTTTGTAGAGTTCGGGCAATTTGGGCTGGAAATTGGCGAACACATTCAGATCGGTCCGCAGCGTTGTGCGGTCGTTCATGTCAGGGGAATAGACACCCTGCCAAAAAAACGTCTTTCCCGGAACACGTTCCAGACCTTCCAGGCCAACTCCCTTCGAAGAGAGCAGGTCGGCGTCCTCCTGCCCGAAATCTTCCCCGACCACAGCGACTATCTGGGTCTTGGTAAAGAAACTGGCGGCAAGCGCGATATAAGTACAGGATCCGCCGAGAATACGGTCTACTTTCCCGTGGGGCGTTTCCACTCCGTCATAGGCGACGGAACCGACAACGACAAGCGACATTTCTCAATTGTAGCCGCCACTCCCGGAAAGCCGTAGCCAGAGGCGAATACTCGCCCGATACCGCTACAATGAAGGTAGTTTGTTTCTCACAATGGAGCGCCTCGGACGCTGGCTTCCGGATCTCATCGTAATCTCACTGGTCCTGCTGATGCTATTCCAACTCCGGAAATGGACGACTGCGTGGGCTGCTGCCCGTAGTTCCCGGTGGGGCCGCCCTCTGGCGCAGATTGTCCCGGTGCTACTCGCTTTCTGGCTTCTGTTTGCCCTGGTGCTACGTAGCGCGCGGGTGGGAGATCTCGTGGATACCTGGTGGCGCAGTTGGATCCGCGCCGGGGGGCTGACGGCGGGCCTGATCATTTTCGGCTTGTTTGTCTGTGCCCTGCTGTGGCGGCGGATCCCGCAACCCTTCCAGCCGGGACGCCGCCGCCTCTTTCTGGCCGCTCGCGCAGCCGTCTATGCGGCGCCATTCGCCGTCACCGGATTCGGCATGTTCATCCAGCGGCGCGACTACCAGGTGCGGGAAATCGATCTCCCCATGCCCGGCCTGCCGCGGGAATTGCAGGGGCTCCGCCTCGTCCAGCTGAGCGACATCCACCTCAGCCCATTCCTTAGCGAGAAGGATCTGCTCCACGTCATCGGAATGGCCAATGAGACCAAGGCAAACATCGCGCTGGTGACGGGCGATCTGATTTCAAACCCCGACGATCCCCTCGATGCTTGTCTGCGCCACCTCAGCACTCTCAAATCCGACGCCGGGATATGGGGTTGTCTCGGAAATCATGAAGCATACGCCAATGTCGAAGCTTATACGGCCGAGGCAGGCGCCCGCCTGGGCATCCGCTTCCTGCGCCGGGCAAATGTCGGTCTTCGTTTCGGCGGCGCTACTCTCAACTTGGCCGGTATCGATTATGAACGCCGCGGCATTCCTTATCTCCAAGGCGCCGAAGAACTACTGCGGCCGGACGCCGCCAACCTCCTGCTCTCACACAATCCCGATGTCTTCGAGACGGCAGCGGATCAGGGTTGGCAGGGCGTGCTTTCCGGCCACACTCATGGCGGCCAGGTTAACGTTGAGATCCTCCATCAGGGTCTGAACGTTGCAAGATTTTTCACTCCTTACGTGTACGGTCTTTATCGCAAACCGACGTCTTCTATTTACGTGACCCGAGGAATTGGGACCATCGGCATGCCCGTGCGACTGGGAGCTGCCCCGGAGGTTGCCCTCATACGGCTGTGCGCTTCCTGATTGTGAGTGACATTCACGCTAACTGGACCGCGCTTCAGATGGTCCTGGCCAACGCCCAAGGCGACTATGACCAGGTTCTCTGCTGCGGGGACCTGGTGGGTTATTCGGCGGAACCCAACGAGGTGGTTTCCTGGGCACGCGCCAACACGAAGGCCGTCATCCGCGGCAATCACGACCGCGCCTGTTCTGGTGACGCCAGTGAGTTGGAATGGTTCAATCCTACCGCGCGCGCCGCTGCTGTTTGGACCCGCAAAACTCTGACGCCGGAAAACACGGCCTGGCTGGCAGGACTGCCGCGAGGGCCACTCCCCATCGACGGCTTTCAGCTGCTGCACGGGTCACCAGTGGATGAAGACGAGTATGTGGTGAGCACCTTTGACGCGGCGCCGCTCTCCGGCTACATGGAATGGCCACTTTCCTTCTTCGGCCATACTCATCTCCAAGGCGGCTTCTTTTATCGCCAGAATGGGGTTCGCCGGCTTGTGAAACCTGGCCTCGGCGAAACCGAGTCCGTCTTTTACCTCCAGCCCGACACTAAGTATCTTGTGAATCCGGGTTCAGTGGGCCAACCGCGCGATGGCGACCCGCGCGCCGCTTACTGCATTTACGAACAGGAAACGCGTGCCATCCTATTCCGGCGAGTGGAGTACGACATTGCGGATGCACAGCGCCGGATCCGCGCCGCGGGCCTGCCGGAATCGCTGGCTACCCGGCTCGCCGCGGGCGGCTAGCTACTTCTTAGCCGCGACAATCTTTGGTTTGATCACCGCGACCTGATAGGGCTTCATCTCGTCCACCAACCTCTGGAACATCGCTTCGTCTTGGTAGGCGCCGGTGATAGCTCCGCCCGAACCGGCGAAGTTGGCACTGGCTCCGGCGCGCCGGGCGGCCTGGATCATCTCCAGGTTTCCCGTGCTGATGGGATACAGGCGGGCCCTAAGATCGAAATTCTCGTCGATCAACCGGTTCAGCGCGCTATAGTCGCGTTGCAACAGGGCAGCGCGGCCCAGTTGGGCGAGCTCGGCCCAGCGCTGCATGGCTCCGATAACTACCGGATCCCCGGCTCGCCAAC
>JBDTMC010000237.1:0-11927 GCA_039934475.1 Bryobacteraceae bacterium
ATCAAACTTCTTGTTGCCTGGCGCAGCCGATTACCGCGAAGCGGTTTAGTTCACCATGGTGCGGCAATTGCGATTGTGACGTTATGATGTATAAAACAAGCCGTCATGAAAGCAGCCGAACGACAATTCCGAATGAGGGAGCTGTTCACCGCGCAGGAGTTTGTGGAGGCAGAGAGTCTGGGCCAGCAGTTTCGGGCCTCGGAATCGACCATACGGCGCGATCTGATTGATCTGGAAGCGCAGGGAGTATTGCGCCGCGTCCACGGCGGCGCCATCAGCCTGCTGACGCGCGATGAGACTATCGACTTGCAGCGCCAGGTGGTGCGGGAGCACGAGGAGAAGCAACGCATTGGGCGCGCGGCCGCGGCCGAGATCCGCGATGGCCAGACTGTGATCCTCGGCCCCGGCAGCACGACGCAAGAGGTGGCCCGCAATCTCGTAGGACGCCAGGTTCAGGTGGTGACCAACTCGATTGCGGCCGCGCAGACGTTTTGGGAGTGCAAGACGGTGGAGGTGACCCTTACTGGCGGTTATCTTTACCCGCGCGGTGGCGTGTTGATGGGACCGTTTTGTGAGCAGATGCTGGATAAGATCGCTGCCGATGTTCTGGTGCTGGGGCTGGCGGGGATCGCACGGACGGGTCTCAGCAATTCCAACAGCCTGACGGTGCATGCGGAGCAGAAGATGATTGCGGTGGCAAAGCGGGTGATTGTGGTGGCGGACCACACGAAGTTTGGCCGCGAGGCAATGGCGCGCATTG
This sequence comes from Bryobacteraceae bacterium, assembly GCA_039934475.1. Lineage (GTDB taxonomy): Bacteria > Acidobacteriota > Terriglobia > Bryobacterales > Bryobacteraceae > JBDTMC01. Next base: position 761 of record JBDTMC010000237.1, read on the forward strand.
CTCCATTGGACGTTATCGATCTGTTGATCACGGATGCAGGGTTGACGGGGGAGCACCAGGAGATGCTGCGCGGGCTTGGGGTCGAGTTTCGGATGGTGTAGACTCAGAGGGTAGATTGCCGCACGCGCGCCCGTAGCTCAGCTGGATAGAGCGCTTGCCTCCGGAGCAAGAGGTCGCAGGTTCAAATCCTGCCGGGCGTACCACTTTCTTCAAAACGGCCTTCAAAACCTAGGGATTGGCTGTACACGCGCTGGGTTCGGTTGTCGGTTGCAACCCGCACGTATCGCCCTGGTTCAAATGGTCGACGATTCGCGGTAACTGGCTGGCGGTCCGAATATCGACTGCCGGTACGTATTCACCCATCAGCCCACCCTGATCGTTGTACTCGGTCGCGTAGAAGGGAATTTGCGCGGAGGCGCAGCGTGAATGGCTGGCCGAAGGAAGAATCTGGCGCAAGGAGATCGCGGACAGTGTGTCGATTTCCGGCGCGGTGGACAAGTCGACGTAGTTGTATCCGTTCTCAGCCGTCACCTGTGTGGGCCGGCCGAAGGCGGGATTGAGATTCACAATCAGCGTCACGTAACCGAACGGGTCCTTCACTAAAGTATTGTCGGCCAGGCTGGCGAACGTCGTGCCCAGATTGCCGAAGGAGATACTCCAGTAGCGCAGGTCAGCCGCATCATCAAACGCGCAGCCGGTGCAAGGATACTGGGGCACGCCCGGCGCTTTGAAACGGATCCGCAGGTACAGTCCTCTGGAGTCTGTTCGTAGCTGGCTCACTGTCGCAGCCTGTAATTGTCCATTTGAATAGCTGGCGACTGGATTGTCTCCGGGAACGTATTCGCCGCCGCGGAACCACCGCAGGCGGCTCAGCGGATCGAGGCCGTAACAAGTGCGCGAAAGGATGGTGTTCTGGAAATTGTAGTGGCTGTGGATCTGGTCAACGCTCAGCCACGGGTGGAAAACCTCAATATCGGACACACTAACCAGTTGCAGAGCGTTCAGGGCGCTGTCAGCGGTGACGGCGCAGCCCGTGGACAGGTCGCGGACAATGATCGATGGCCGTAACGCATTGGGGGGATTCGACGTTGCCGGCAGGTAGGTGCGGACGAACACCGAACCGGCATCAGTCAGGCCGGTCTGGTGGGCTGGGAAAGCCCTCGGCAGGTTGGGGTACCCGGTCCAGTTGGGGGTTGTATGCCGGTCCATCACCGTCATGACATTTGACCGAAGATTGACGCCGTCGTAACCACAGCCCGGCGAAATTGAAGCCGGCTGCGTTCCGCCGAAGCTCACGACCGCGGCATACTTCTGATTCGCGGTGTAAGTGGCGCCGGACTTGTACGGGTTTTGCATCCGGTCGGTGATGGGGACGATGTCGTGGTCGTCGATCGAACCGGCGGCAACCCAGTGGTCGTCGTACGACGACAGGCCCATGAAGCGAGCCTCGGGAAAGTATCCGACAACGATGAGTTCATAGTTGGGATTTCGTTTGAACAAGGCCACGTTGTAAACGGCATTTAGGTCTCCGGCCAGCCCATGGCCCGCGCCAACGGACATCGGAATCAGATAACAGCTGTTCGTTTTAGCGAAGTTCGAGAGGAACGTCCCGTTCGGATCGAACGCCGACTCGCACGCCGCCGCCAGCGCGGCGGGGAGCGCCAGAAGGAGCAATATCAACTTACGGGCCATGAGAGATAGAATACACCGGCAAAGGTCAGAGTTTGGTTTCTTCACTTACAATCTGAAAGCCGGTGTTAGCGGCCGGCACGCCGGCATACACCGCCACCATCAGCAGCGCTTCCTTCACATCGGCGAGTTCCAGTTCGCTCGCCAGGCCGGCACGCACATGGAGCCGGAACTCTTCCCACCGCCCCAGTGAAGCCGTCATTGCCAGCACTAGGAGCCGTCGGACGCGAGTGTCCAGGCCGGGCCGGGTCCACACTGTGCCCCAGGCGTACTGCGTGATGAACTCCTGAAACTCCCGCGTCAAATCTGTAGTGTTGGCGATGGCGCGGTCTACATGCGCATCTCCCAGCACCTTGCGCCGCATCGCCTCGCCCGCTGCCATGGCGTCCGCCATTCTTAATCCTCGCTTCCCAGCAGCCGTCGCCGGAATTCCTCGGCGCTTCCCAAGTAGTCCTCGGGAACGCGCAGTCCCGGTAAGTCCGGCAGCGCTTCGCCGACTGCCTGGTGCGCTGCCTCGCGCCCTATTTCAGGAGCCAGCATCATCATGGCCTTCTCCGCAAACACCGCGCCGCGGGTTGCTTCGATGTTCTGCCGCATGCGCACGGAGTTTACCCGCAGGCCTTCCAATACTTCGGCCATCGATTCCAACGACACGCCTGCGGCTTGAATGATGCCCTCCACTGAGGCCCACTCCGCTTGCCAGCCGCCGGCGCCGCGTTCGTGTTCCTGCAAGATGCCGGCAACGAAGTTCGCCAGTTGGCCCGGCGCGCGCTTCGCCGCCGCGACAGCCAGCATGCAGCCGGTGGGATTGCGCTTGTGCGGCATGGTGGACGATCCGCCGCGTCCCTCGCCACCCGGCTCCGCTACCTCCCCTATTTCGAACTGCTGCAGCAACGCCAAGTCGAGGGCCATCTTACCGAGGCTCCCAATGTAGATGCTCAGCGCCGCAAGCAACGCGGCCAAGCGGTCGCGATGGCCGTGCCAGGGCGCATCCGGACACGGCAGGCCTAACTCTGCGCCCAAGGCCTCGCTCACCGCCACACCGCTGTCACCCAGCGCGGCCAACGTCCCACTGGCCCCGCCAAACTGCAAGTACAGCGCCTGGTCGAACCGGCTTGCCACGCGCACCCAGCCTCGCTTAACGGCCCCCAACCACCCGGCGGCCTTCAATCCAAATGTCACCGGAGGCGCAGGCTGCAGGAGGGTCCGCCCCAGCATCACCGTATCGGCATGTTCTTCCGATAGCCGCCGCAGCGCCTGCACCACTCGCCGATGATCGGCTTCCAACACTGGCCGGCACTGCCGTAGCAGCAACACCAACGCGGTATCCACCACATCCTGACTGGTGGCGCCCCAATGCACGAATCCCGCCGAGTACGCGTCCCGGGCTCGCACTCGCTGGGTCAACATTCGCACCAACGGAATGGCCGGAGTCCCTGCCCGCAGTGCCAGGCGCGTTAGCTCAGCCACATCAAAGCCGTCTGCGGTGGCCGCGCTAGAAATGGCCTCCGCAGCACTTTCAGGAATCAGGCCCGCGCGAGCCTCGACGCGCGCCAGCGCTGCCTCAAAATCGAGCATCGACTGCAGAACGCTCTCATCCGCGAAGACTCGCGATAAGCGTTCCGTCGCCGCCAGGCTGTCCATCATGCGCGTAAACATGGCTTAAATCTTACACGTCGAAGAAGACTGTCTCTTCGTCCCCCTGCAGCCGGATGACCACGTGCCATGTATCCTCAACCCGCCGCGCCAGTAAAGTCGCGCGCCGTGCTTCCGGGACCAGCGCCAGCACGGTATCGCGCTCATTCAGCGGTTCGCCTTCGAAGTACACACGAGTGGAAAGGTGCCGCAGCAGGCCGCGTGCGAAGATGGTGACGCAGATGTGCGGAGCGTGCCCTTCTCCAATCGACCCGGGCTTCACCGTTTCGAACACACACACGCCCTTCGCATCCGTTTCCAAGCGGCCGAATCCGCGATCATAATGCCCCGCCGCGCTTGCCTGCCATAGTTCAATCATTGAATCCCCCGGCGTAGGCAGCCCGTCGCCATCCAGCACCAGGAACTCTAGCCGGATGGGGTCGCCCTCCAACGGGATCCTTCCCAACTTGGCATTCGTCGTCAGTCCGAAGTTGAAGAACGGTCCGACAGTCTGAGAAGAGGTAGGAATCATCGTCCACGCTCCTCAACCGGAGTCGCGCGCCGTCCACGCAGTACGATATCGAACCGGTACCCCAACGCCCACTCGGGTTCAGTCACGCCGATATCGAAGATCGAAACCAGGCGCTGGCGCGCAGCGGCCTCGGGAATGCCACCGAGGACCGGATCGAGCGGAAGGAGAGGATCGCCCGGGAAGTACATCTGCGTCACAAGGCGGCTGACGAGCGCCGGCCCGAACAGCGAGAAATGGATGTGGGCCGGCCGCCACGCGTTCAAATGATTCCGCCACGGATACGCACCAGGCTTGATGGTGGTGAACCGGTAATGGCCCTCGGCGTCCGTAATCGCGCGACCCGCGCCGAGGAAGTTCGGATCCAACGGCGCCGGATGGTTGTCTCTGCTGTGGCGGTAGCGCCCCGCGGCATTCGCCTGCCAGATCTCCACCAACGTATGCGGCACGCCGCGCCCGTCTTCATCCACAACGCGGCCCGCCACAATGATGCGTTCGCCCTGCGGCGGCTCTGGAAAGTGCCGCGTCAAATCGTTATCGGTTTCGCCGATCGGGTTATGACCGTACACCGGCCCGCTCAGTTCGCTCAGAGTGTGCGGTATCTGAATTAACGGCTGCAACGGCGCTCGTCGGTGCGTTGACCGGTAGGGCGGATATAGGTAAGGCGGCTGTGTTCCCGCCTTCGGTCGCGGATACTCATTCATTCGGCACCACCTGCCGTTCCATGCGCCTGCGCCGTGCGGGCATGCAGGTCGCGCAAGACTTCCAGCTCCATCACAGTCGGCGGTGGCGTCTGATCGACGTGCTCCGCAAACCGCACATCCCACCCCGTCTTTGCCGTCACCTGCTGGCGCGTCGTTCCCGGGTGCAGGCTGGTCACCACCATCTCATTGGTCTCCGCCTCAGGCCGCATCACGCAGAGATCGGTCACTAGCAGCACCGGACCCCTTGTGTGGAGCCCCAACTCGCGCCGCTCCCGCCCGGTGCGCCCGTGCCCTAACGACGTTAAGAAATCCAACTCTCTGACAAAGCTGCGCGGACCCTGCCGCATGACAATGAAGATCTGGCGGCATGCGGTGGCAATCTCCGTAGCGCCGCCGCTTCCGGGCAGCCGCACTTTAGGAAGGGCGTAATCGCCAATGACGGTGCTATTCAAATTGCCGAACCGGTCCACCTGCGCGCCGCCGAGGAAGCCCACGGTGATGCGCCCGCCCTGCAGCCAATACCGGAACACCTCCGGAACAGAAACTGTGGTCAATGCGGTCTGGCACAACTCGCCATCGCCAATGGAAAGCGGGAGCACATTGGGACGCGTCTGCAGCGTGCCCGATTCGTAGATCAGCTTGATGCGGGGCGCATGGGTCAGCCGCGCCATGTTGCACGCCGCCGAGGGGAGACCGATTCCGACAAAGCACACATCGTCATTGCCCAGCGCGCGCGCCGCAGCCACTGTCATCATCTCGGCCGGAGTATACGTCACAGCACGTTCTCCTGCATCCATTTCAGGAATCCATCGCGCTGGCGGGAGAGTTCGTCCCAGGCAATGTAGAACGCGTTATCGCGCCCATAGTAGCCGTGCGCGTACGAAGGCTTCGCGCCTCCTTCGGCTACCACGACCGCACTCAGCGTCCACGAAGGCAGAATGACGGCATTCGGGCTGCGTGGTCCGAAGTCATCCACGATCTCTTCGACGGTGGCGACGGCTCGCCGGGCTGCCAGCACTGCCTCCTTCTGCACGCCGACAATCCCTTCGATCATCACATTGCCTTCGCGGTCAGCCCGCTGCGCATGAATGAACGTAACGTCGGGACGGAGGGCCGGGATGCATGCCAGTTGCTCGCCGGTGAAGGGGCACGGCACAAAGCGGATGTCCGGATTCACTCGCGGCAAATCCGAGCCCAGATAGCCGCGGAAGAAGGCGCAAGGCATTCCGGCCGCGCCTGCTTCGTACGCATTGGCCATCGCGGCGTGACTGTGTTCGACAAGCTCCAGCGGACCCGGCCACTCGCGTTCCACCGCATCCCGCAGGCGGTGCAGCGACCCAACGCCTGGATTCCCGCCCCAACTGAACACCAGCTTCCGAGCCAAGCCCATCCCGATCATCTGGTCGTAGAGGAGGTCAGGCGTCATGCGGATCAGCGTAAGATTCTTGCGCCCCTGGCGGATGATTTCATGGCCCGCGGCGAACGGAATGAGGTGTGTGAAACCTTCGAGGGCGACGGCATCGCCGTCGTTGACGAAGCGGGAAACGGCGTCAGGTAACGAAAGGAACATCACGGCCGAACCGCCCGCGACTTCCATCGCTCATAGAGGACTGGGTAGACGATCAGCTCCATCAGGAATGAGGTCGCCAGGCCACCAATCATGGGAGCGGCAATGCGCTTCATCACTTCAGCACCCGCACCGGTGGACCACAGGATGGGCACCAGCCCGAGGAACATCGTCGCAACCGTCATGAACTTCGGCCGGATGCGCCGCACGGCCCCGGCTATCACGCTCTCACGCAAATCGGCCATCGTGTTCATCCGGCCCTCCGCGACACGCTTCTGCCACGCCAGGTCCAAATAGAGGACCATGAACGTGCCGGTCTCGGCATCGACGCCGAGGAGCGCGATGAGCCCCACCCAGACAGCGGGGCTCATCGGGTAGCCCAGCAAGTATACGCTCCAGATTGCGCCGATGGCAGAGAACGGTACCGCCAGCAAGACGAGGCCGGTCTTGGCGGCTGAGCGAGTACTCCAATAGATCAACACCGCTACGAGCGCCAACGTCAGCGGCACAATCTGCAACAGGCGCCGGTTGATGCGCTGGAACGCTTCGTATTGGCCACTCCATAAGACGGTGTACCCGGCGGGCAGGCTCAACTTGCGCGTGAGCACGCCCGCGGCTTCCGCGACGTAATCTTCGGGATCGCGCCCATCCAGATCCAGGTACACATAGCCGGTGAGCATGCCGTTCTCATCGCGAACCATCGCCGGTCCGGGCACAACCTTCACGGTGGCCAGTTGCCCCAAAGGCGCGGGATCGTCACCGCTTGTGCCGCCCACCAATACCTGGCGCAAGGCGTCGAGGCTATCGCGTGAATCCCGCGGCAGCCGCACATTCACCGGAAAGCGCGCGCGCCCTTGAATCACGGTGGTTACCGTATCGCCGCCGATGGCATTCTGGACCGCGGTCTGCGCCTCTTCCATCGTCAATCCCGCTCGCGCCAGCGCTCCCCGATCCCAATCCACATCAATGTAGCGGCCGTCGTTGGTACGCTCCGCCACGACACTGCGGGTGCCGCGAACCTCGCGCAGTAGCTCCTCCACTCGGGTTCCCAGTTCCTGGATGGTCTGCAGGTTCGGTCCGGCGATCTTCAGGCCCAACGGACTGCGCATGCCGGTGGCGAGCATGTCGATTCTGCCGCGGACGGGCATCGTCCACGAATTGGCGACGCCGGGGAAGCGCATGGCGGCATCGAACTTCGCAATCAGCTTCTGCTGCGCCAGCGGCCGCGGCCACTGTTCGCGCGGCTTGAGCACAACCACCGTTTCCAACATCGACAGTGGCGCCACATCCGTGGAGGTATCTGCCCGGCCGGCTTTGCCTAACACCATGGCCACTTCCGGCAGGCTCTTTAATCGCGCATCCGTCAATTGGAGCAGGCGCTTCGCCTCCGTGATCGAGATGCCGGAGACTGTGGAAGGCATATAGAGCAGCACGCCTTCGTCGAGTGGAGGGATGAACTCCGTGCCTAACCCGCGATAGGCCGGAATCGTGACGACGGCCGCGATCACCACCAGCGCGGCCACCAAGCCTTTATGACGCAGAGCGTACTCCAGCGCCGGCTGGTAGATACGAATCAACAGCCGGTTCAATGGATGCCGCTCGCCCTGCCGAATGCGGCTTCCTTTTTGGGATAGAGCCAGCCGCAGCGCCGGATCCAGCGTGATGGCCAGCACCGCCGCTGTGAGCATCGTCAGACTCTTGGCATAGGCAAGAGGATGAAACAGCCGTCCTTCCTGTCCTTCCAAGGCCAGCACCGGAAGAAAGGCGATGGCCATGATGACGAGGGCGAAGAACGCTGGGCGGCCCACTTCCTTAACAGCGCCCAGAATCACGTGGTCGGCATTGCCCTGGCCGCCCGCGGTCTGCCATTCCTCGAGCTTCTGATGGGTCTGTTCGACGACCACGATGGCCGCATCCACAAGCGCTCCCGCGGCGATGGCGATGCCCCCGAGAGACATCACATTGAACGAGAGTCCTAGCCAATGGAACGGCACCGCCACTGCCAGTACGGTGAGTGGAATGGTGAGGATGGGAATCACCGCGCTCGGCGGATGCCAGAGGAATAGCAGGATGACGAGGACGACGGTTACGGTGATCTCGATCAACGTGGAGCGCAGCGTGCCGATTACGCGGTGCACCAGTTCGGAGCGATCATATACCGGCTTGACACGCACGCCCGGCGGCAAGCCTGGGGCTATCTGCTGCAGTTTGCTTTTCACGCGGTCGATGACATCCACAACGTTCGCGCCCTGGCGCATGACGACGATTCCCGAAACCGCTTCGCCGCCGCCATTGAAATCGGCCACGCCGCGCCGTGTTTCGGGACCCATCGAAACCTTGCCGATATCCTTCACGCGGACGGTCTTCGACCCGCCTCCGCCGCGCACGACGGCCTCTTCCAACTGCCGCGGATCTTCGAGGTAGCCGCGGCCGCGAATCATGTACTCGGCGCCGCTCAACTCGAGAAGCCTGCCACCGGTTTCGACGTTGGCGCGGCGCACCGCGTCGACAACGGTGCTGAACGGAAGGCCCAATGCGCGCAGGCGCGCCTCATCGACAGTGACCTGGTATTGAGGAACAAACCCGCCCACGGAAGCCACTTCGGCGACACCCGGAACGGAGCGCAAGTGATAGCGCAGGAAGAAGTCCTGGGTTGTCCTCAGCTCCGCGGGCGAGAGCTTCCCGTGCTCATCCTCGAGGACATACTGGAACACCCAGCCGAGCGCTGTGGCGTCCGGTCCCAGTTCTGTTCGCACACCCGGCGGTAGCGTGGCGAGCACTGGCGCCAGATACTCCTGCGTCCGCGACCGTGCCCAATAGAGGTCCGTGCCGTCCTCGAAGATGACGTAGACGAACGAGTAGCCGAAATCGGAAACCCCGCGCACGGCCTTCACTTTGGGCGCGCCCAACATGGCGGTGACGATGGGATACGTGACTTGGTCCTCCATCAACCCGGGGCTACGGTCCCAGCGCGAATAGACGATCACCTGGGTGTCGCTCAAGTCCGGCAGGGCGTCGATGGGTGTCTGGGTGATGCTCCAGGCGCCCCACAGCGCTAGGGCCAGGGCCAGCCCGATGACGGTGCCACGGCGGCGGGCCGAGAGCTCAATCAAGCGCTCGATCATTGCGTCTGTCTGGCGGCGAACTTCTGCTGGCAGGCGTCGGAGCAGAAGTAGTAAGTCGCGCCCTTCCGTTCGAGGCGCCGCGCCTTGGCGAGTGCGACCTTCATGCCGCACTCGGCGTCGGTCACCAGGCCGGACGGGGTCTTCATGCGGCTCTCAGAATCGAGGAGGAACGCTGCGGCGGTAACTACGCGTTCGCCTGACTTAAGGCCACTGCGGATCTCGACGCGGTCGCCTTCCTGACGACCGGTCTCCACGTCTCGTGGTTCATAGCGCCCGCCACCCATAGCGACGAAGACTCGGCGCGACATCCCGGAATCGATGACTGCATCGGCGCTCACCGTCAGCGCCGGGCGGGCGGCAGTCTCCAGTTCTACGTTCACGATCATCCCTGGAACCAGCGTCTCGCGGGGGTTCGGCACTTCGAGGCGCATCTTGCCGGTGCGTCCCTGTTCCTCGAATTGGGGCGCTGCCGCGCCGGCTTTGGCCTCCATCGGCGGCAGGCCCTCCGCGGTGATGCGCGCGCTGGTGATGCCGTTGAGCAACGCCGCGTCGCCAGGGTGGACGTCGGCCATTACCCAAACCCGCTCCAGGTTGGCGATGCGGTAGAGCAGTTCGCCTTTCATGAACCGCTGACCGACGGCGACCCGGCGTTCGAGGATGCGGCCATCGCCGGGCGCCGCGAGGTTGATGTCGGGGAGTTCCATGCGCATTCTGCCGAGCTCTTCGATCTGGGGGTCGCCCATGCCGACGTAGCGCAGATAGTCGAGCGCCGAGGCCAGTTGCTGACTCGCGGCCGCCAACTGATCGGCGGGGGGCGAAGGCATGTGCTGCAAGCGCTCATAGGATTGCAGGGCATAGAGGTACGCCTGCTGCGGTCCGGAGACCTCTTTACTGAAGAAAGCCGCGAGAGCTTGGCCCCGCTTGACGCGACTTCCGGTTCCGCCGGAGAAGACACGGCGTACCCAACCTTCCGCGCCGGCGGAGACGCTGTAGGTGAGCGCCTCGTCCGGTACGACGCGCCCAGCGGTGTGTACATGGCGGGCGCCATCGGCCTGCTGCGCCGGTTCGGTTTCTAGGCGAACCGCCTGCTCCTCGGCGGGCGTGAGGCGGATGCTGTCTATAGCGGCGGCAGCGTCGCCTCCGTTGTACACAGGTTGGAGTTCCATGCCGCAATCCGGGGCCGTCCCTGGTTTATCGGAGCGGTAGGCCGGATGCATTGGATCGACGTAGTAGAGGACTCGCTTGGCATCGCGCTCGATAGCCGTTGGAGGCCGTGACTCGCGCCCCGCGAAGTAGGCGGCGAGGAGCGCCGCCACGATGGCCAAGGCGGACAACCAGCGCCGGCGTCCGGAGGCGGGCGCGGTCTGGGGGAGATTCCCTGCGTCGTCCACTGTGTGGCTATTTCATCGCGATCCCGTGGGGACGCGCCGGGCCAGTTGCGAAGGCGGTATTGAAGTCAAGGTTGAACCGCGTGTCCTCAGTCAACGTATCGTGCGTCACCTTCACCACGCGTACCTTGTGATCACCTTCAAAGTGGATGATGCCGGCATCGTCTTCGTTGAGGAAGTAGTCGCTGACCACGAGCCGCTTGTCGTCATTACTGAGCATCATGTTGTGGGGTCCGGCGTCTTTGCCGAAGCTGACTACCGACAACTGTTTGAGGTGGGCACGGTCAGTGGTGTCGAGCATGCCGACCTGCCCGGCCTGGAAGAGGCCGAAGATCAACCGGTCTCCGCTTTGTGGGGTGGCAAGGAGCTGGCCCATGCCGCCAATTACGTCAGTATCCACGTGGGGGGTTACGGTGTCGCAGTCAAAGGCTTCTACGCCCGTCCCGGCGACCGGATCGATGAGGTAGATGTGGCCATCGAACATGCCCGCACCATAGGCGTAGCCGTGGCTGTCGCGGGGGAGCATCTTC
>JBDTMC010000238.1:0-11907 GCA_039934475.1 Bryobacteraceae bacterium
ATCGCCACTACTTCGCCCCGGCGAATCGCCATGGCGGCACGTTCAATTGCTTCAGGTGCCGGGTGCTCGGAATCTATCTCAATAAGGTCAGTTGCCACGTCGATCGCGACAACAAGTGTAGCAAATTCGCGAGGTTAGCGAGGACCCAATGCCTCGGCTACATCGATCGCCATCTGGTACCTTCCGAACGGCGCGCTCAGTTGGACGCCCTGTACCATCTGCCGCACTTCGCGCACCATCTCACGGGCGATTTCGATCCCTTCCAGCCGCGCCTTGTCCGCGTTGTCCGCCGCGCGCATCCGCGCCATGTAATGCTCCGGCACCGGCACCCGCAGTTCGTTCACCATGAACTCGGCGTTGCGGTAACTCGTCAGCGGCCAGATTCCAGCAATCACCGGGATCTTGAAACCCTCTATCCGTCGCAGGAACATCTCCAGCAGCTTCAGATCGAACACCGGCTGCGTCACGGCGTATTCGGCGCCGGCGTTTACTTTCCATTCAAACCGCCGCAGCTCCTCATCCAGGTTCAGCGCGCCGGGATTCGCTCCTACACCCAGCAACAGCGACGTCTGCGAACCCATAGGGTTGCCGCCGATATCCAGCCCGTGGTTCAGGTTGTTGACGATATTCGTCAGGCCAATGGCATCCACGTCGAACACCGCGGTCGCATCCGGGTAAGTGCCCATACGCGGTGGATCGCCGGTAATGCAGATCAAGTTACGTACGCCCGCCGCATGCGCGCCCAGCAACTCGGATTGAATGCCCAGTATGTTCCGGTCCCGGCAGCAGAAATGGAGCACCGCTTCAATGCCCGCTTCCCGCTGAATCAACTGGCAAGTAACCTGGGCGCTCATCCGGGCGCTGGCCCGCGGCCCGTCAGGCACATTGATGACATCAATGCCCGCTGCCGCACAAGCCTTCGCGCCTGCAATCTCCTTCGATGCGTCAACGCCGCGCGGAGGCAAAATCTCCACAAAGGCGACAAACTTACCGCCGGCGATCTTCTCGCCCAACGTCGATTTCTCACCCACCGGCGTCTTCGGCAGCGCCTGCGCCTTCGCGCTCGGCTCCTCCACCGTGATCGCCAGCTTCTTCGACACCGGCTGCAGGCTGCGCGCCTCGGACACAATCAGCTTGATGTGCGCGGGTGTCGTGCCGCAGCACCCTCCCACCACCTTCACGCCCGCCCACAGGAATCGCCGCGCGTACTGCGCCATGTATTCCGGCGAGCAGAGATAGATGTTTCGTCCTTCCACTACAGAAGGGAAGCCCGCGTTAGGCATCGCGCTCAGCGGCTTCGACGTGTGCGCCGCCATCTTCTCCACAGTCTCCAACGCAATCTTCGGACCCACCGAACAGTTCAGTCCGATCGCATCCGCAGGCCACTCGTTCAAACGCGCCGTGAAGGTAGCGGTATCGGTGCCGTCTCGCATGTTGCCGTAGTCGTCGATCGTCACATGCGCGATGATCACCATGTCCGGACCGGCCGCCTCGCGAGCCCCATAGATGGCCTCGCGCAATTCATTGATCTCGTAAAACGTTTCCAGAATCAGCAGGTCGGCGCCCGCATCCACCAGCGCTTGTGCCTGCTCACGAAAGACGTCGCGCACTTCACGGAACGACAGCGGACCGAGCGGCTCAATCTGCACACCCAACGGTCCAATCGCGCCGGCCACAAACGCGGTTTCCTTGGCCGCTTCGCGCGCCAGGCGAACGCCCGCCTGATTGATCTCCTGGAGCTTCTCTGCCAGTCCAAACGCGGTGAGACGGATCCGATTGGCGCCGAATGTGTTCGTTTCCAGGATTTCCGCCCCGGCCTTCACATACTCGTCGTGGACTTCCTTCACCAGACCAGGAGCCGACACATTCAGCTCGTCGTAGCAGCGGTTGATGAACACCCCTTTGCTGTACAACATGGTGCCCATCGCACCATCGGCGACCATCACGCCGCGTTCAAACCGCTCGCGGAATTCCGCAATTCTACTATGCGAGATCAGGGAAGCGCTTGGATTCATCGGAGTATTAACTGGAGGTTCACCCCAATTGTACCGCACGATGCTTTGGGTCCTATTTGGTCCTGCTATGCTTACTGGACAGAGCCTATGCTCCAGGCAATCAAGCGTTCTGTCTTCCGCCTTGCCAACAACTCTGGGCTCAATTCCGCCGTATTGAACAGTGCCTGGCGCCAGCGCCGCCTCCTGATTCTTTGCTACCACGGCATCTCTCTCTACGACGAGCATCAGTGGGATCCCTCGCTCTACCTTGCTGCTCCTGCCTTCCGCGCCGGCTTCCACCTGCTCCGCGAGATGGAGTGCAACGTCCTGCCTTTGGACGAGGCAGTGGCGGGCCTCAAAGCTGGAACCCTTCCTCCCCGCAGCGTCGCCATCACGTTCGACGACGGCTTCTACGACTTCTACCTCCACGCTTTGCCCGTGATCCGGGAGTTCCGCTTCCCAATAACTCTCTACCTCACCACTTACTATTGCGAGAGGAACCAGCCGGTATTTGATCCGATGCTCTCCTACCTTGTCTGGAAGGGCAAAGCCAATCCCGCCGAAGTGCGTGACTTGAAACTACAGGCACACACACTCGACCGCACACAAAAGGACGAACTGTTACGGGACCTGGCTCGCCGCCTCCAACTCGACTACGAAGGTATTTGCGATCGCCGCATTCTGCACCTCATGCGGCCTGACGAGGTGCGCCAGGCCGCCGAAGCGGGCATCGACATCCAACTTCACACCCACCGCCACCGCGTCTCCAATCGCCAGTCGCTGTTTGATCGGGAGATCATCGACAATCGTGACCGGATCAAAGCCTTCACCGGACAGAACGGCCAGCGGCACTTCTGCTATCCGGGTGGCTTCTACCTCAATGAATTCGGGGATTGGCTGCGCCAGTTGGGCGTCGTCTCAGCTACCACTTGCGAGCCCGGGCTCGCAACGCGCGACACCGATCCGCTGTTTCTGCCGCGGCTTGTTCTCACCGGCGGCATCAGCCGTGATGATTTGCGCGCCTGGGCCTCCGGTCTCGCCGACTTTCTACCGCACCGCAGGACAACGCCTGCTGCGGGACAGTTGCTCGAAGGCCCGCCCGTCTAGCTACCTTTGGCAGCCCGCGCAGAAGTATGTGGACCGGCCACCCTGCGGAATGCGCCGGACCGTCTTGCCGCATCGCAAGCAGACCTCGCCCTCACGCCCGTAAACAGCCACGGGAAACGACTCGCCCTCTGCGAAGCGCCCCGGTTCGGCATAGGCTTCCGCAGCCGACCGCACCGCCTGCCTCAGGACTTCCAGAATCGCTCCGTGCAGTTCCCGCAGGCGCGCCGGTGCGATTCGGTTCATCGCCCGCCGCGGATCCACGCCGGCTAGAAATAGCGCTTCGGCGGCGTAGATGTTGCCCAACCCGGCCACTCTCCGCTGGTCCATCAGATAGAGCTTCGCCGGCTGGCGCGACTTCCGCGCCGCCGCGACAAAGGACTCCGCCGTGAACTCAGGCGACAGGGGCTCCGGACCGAGGACGCTTACGGCTTCCGCCAGTGCCTCGTCCGTATGCAGTGCGATCCGCCCCAGTGCCCGCTGATCCTCAAACACGATCGCCCGTCCCCCGGCCAGTTCCAGATACAGGCGCACCGAGGCCGATTGAAACCGGTGGTCGGAAACCACGAACAGATTCCCGGTCATCCGCAAGTGCACGTGCAGCGTCCGTCCGCCGGAAAGCCGCATCAGGATGTTCTTGCCCCTCCGCTCCACCTTCAGCAGGGTCGCCCCGGCCAGTTCCTGCTCAATGATCTCCGCCTGATCCTTCGGCGCGATGCCCGGCCGCAGGATCCGCGCCCGTACGATCTGGACGCCCGCCGCTTCCGTTTGTAGCTTGCGGCAAACTGCTTCTACTTCAGGTAGTTCCGGCATAATCTTCTAGTAAAAGGTCAACTCCACCGGCGCGCCTGTTCCGCATCCTAACGTCCGCGCCGCCGAGCCCTGGTTTACCACGATCTCGTAATACCCGGAACTCCCTTGGATCAAGCCGGGTTGCCCTGCTGGGATCTCCGCAAACGTCCGCGATACCTGTCCGATGCGCGCCATCCCCACCACGATGGCAAACGAACGCTCCTCCAGGTCGGGAAACTCGCGAACGTGAAGATTGGTGATCAGATTCCCGAAGCGGTCCACGTGCAGCACCGTAGCCACCCACACCCGCCGCGCCGTCTGGTAAGGCGTGCAGGGTGTCGGCCGCATGTAGTCGGTGATGATCCTTCCGAAAGCTGAGGGCTTCTTCCCCATCGCCAGATGCGCCGCGCACGGGGCAAACACATCCCGCCCGTGGAAGGTCGCGCTCTGTTGGGGAAGGAAGAAACGCTCCGCGGTGATGTGCCTCACCTTGTGCTTCTCCCGCCCGAAGACCATGCCGAGCACGCCGTTGTCGGGAGCCACGAAATACTGCCCCGCCGCCTCCATCAAGAGCGGGCGCCGCGCCGTTCCCACGCCCGGATCCACCACCACTACATGCACCGTCTTGGGCGGGAAATACGAGTATGCCTGTGCCACCTGGAAGCCGCCCCCGGACGCTTCGAATGGTTGCACGTCGTGACTGATATCTACCAATGACGCCTGCGGAGCGATGCCCAGAATCACCCCCTTCATCGTTCCGACGTAGTGGTCTGAGAGTCCGAAGTCCGTAGTCAGCGTGATAATGGGGCGTGGCATGAGTTGCTAAACTATTAGTATCTTGCATCGGCCCCCCTCTTATTTCGACCACAACGCTACTACTCCGGTCCGTCCCGAAGTGTGTGCGGAGATGGTGCGTGTCATGCAGGAGGCTTCGGCTAACCCGTCCAGCATCCATCAGGCGGGCCAGCACGCGCGCCATGTTCTGGAGACCGCCCGCCGCCGGACCGCGGCGTGGCT
Source organism: Bryobacteraceae bacterium (assembly GCA_039934475.1). Lineage (GTDB taxonomy): Bacteria > Acidobacteriota > Terriglobia > Bryobacterales > Bryobacteraceae > JBDTMC01. The sequence goes on from JBDTMC010000238.1 coordinate 4,908, forward strand.
TGGCTGCGAGGCCAAGGAGATCGTCTTCACCGGAGGCGGCACTGAGGCCAGCAATATCGCCATCCTCGGCTTCGCCCGCCAGCGGCCGGGCACCCACATTGTCACCACCGCCATTGAGCATCCCGCCGTTCTGAACCCGTGCGCGCAGTTGGAAAAGGAAGGCTTCGCCGTCACCTATGTGGGCGTTAGCCGCGACGGCGTGGTTGACCCCGATGACATTCGCCGCGCCCTCCGTCCCAACACCGCCCTCGTCAGCCTGATGCATGCCAACAACGAAATCGGCACCCTGCAGCCCATCGCCGATGTGATTACCATCGCTCATGAGGTCGGCGTCGCCGTCCACTGTGACGGGGTCCAGGCGGCCGGCAAGGTCCCCGTGAACCTGCGTGCTCTCGGCGTGGATCTGTACAACATCAGCGCCCACAAGTTCTATGGACCTAAGGGCTGCGGTGCGCTCTTCGTCCGTAAGGGCACCGTCTTGAAGTCCGTTCTCTACGGTGGACGCCACGAGCACGGACTTCGGCCCGGCACTGAGAACGTCGCCGCCGCCGCCGGTCTTGCCAAGGCCGCCGAACTGGCGACCGCCACCGATCCGGCCCTCCGCGATCGCTTCGAACAGCAGATGCTCGCCCTCGTCCCTGACGTCATCATCAACGGCGCAGGCGCGCCGCGGCTGCCCAACACCTCCAACCTTTGCTTCCCCGGAATCGAAGGCGAGGCCATGGTGATCGCCCTCGATCTGCGCGGCTTCGCGGTCTCCAGCGGATCAGCCTGCTCCAGTGGCGCGGTTGAGCCGTCGCACGTGCTGATGGCGATCGGACTCAGCCGCAAAGACGCCAAGTCCTCTATTCGAATATCGCTCGGCGCCTCGAACACCGAAGCCGACGTCGACGCCTTGGCCGAGGCCCTTTCCGAATGCGCCAGTCATCTTCGCAAGCTCTCACCGGAGTACTCCCATGCCGGATAACAAGCCCATTGCCGTAGCCATGTCCGGTGGCGTCGATAGCTCAGCCGTTGCGGGCCTCATGAAGGAGCAGGGAATCCCCATCGTCGGCCTGACGATGCAGTTGTGGAACCAGCGGCGTCTACCCGAGCTCGCCGGTGAATCGGCCACCGGCCGTTGCTGTTCACTCGACGACGTCTACGACGCCCGCCATGTCGCCCAGCATCTCGGCATCCCCTATTACGTCGTGAACTTCGAGGAGCGCTTCGAAGAGCAGGTCGTGAAGCCCTTCGTCGACGAGTACCTCGCCGGCCGCACGCCCATTCCATGTACCCTTTGCAATAACTTCATCAAGTTCGATCAGTTCCTGGAACTGGCCGCTGGCGTGGGCGCGGAGCGTGTCGCCACTGGCCACTATGCCCGTATCTCGCAGGACGAAATCACCGGCCGTTGGCAGCTTCGCAGAGGGCGTGATGAGGGCAAGGACCAGACGTATTTCCTCTTCGGTCTCACCCAGCACCAGCTCTCCAAGACCCTCTTCCCGTTGGGCCACCTCACCAAGCCCGAAGTGCGCGGACTGGCGCGCCAGATGGGACTGCCGGTGGCTGACAAGAACGATAGCCAGGAGATCTGCTTCGTTCCTAACGGCGATTACGCGGCGTTCATCGATGCCTATTTCCGAGAGCGCGGTATTGATCGCCAGCAGACTCACGGCGAGATTGTAGATACCGAAGGCCGCGTCCTTGGCGAGCACGACGGTGTCCATCACTTCACCGTCGGGCAGCGCAAGGGCATTCGCGTCGCCCGCTCGGAGCCGCTGTACGTGATTGAAACACAGCCCTCCACGCAGCGCGTCGTCGTGGGCCACAACACGGACTTGTTACGCGCCACGCTCACCGCGCGCGACGTGAATTGGGTCTCCATTGCCCAACCGCCCCAGCCCATTCGGGCGTCGGTGAAGATTCGTAACAAGCACGCCGCGGCCGCCGCCACGCTAACCGCAACTAACGACGGTGTTCATGTGCGATTCGACGAGCCCCAGCGCGCCATCACGCCTGGCCAAGCTGCTGTCTTCTACGAGGGCGACCTTGTACTCGGCGGCGGCTGGATAGAATAGCAGCTTGCGCCAACGATCCCGCCTGCGGAATGCGGCCGAATACGCGGCTGCGCGCTTCCTCCTCGCCACCTTGGCGTTGCTGCCGTTCTCCGCGGCCCTCTCGCTGGCGAAGCGGTATGTCGGCCTGCTCGACCGTCTCGCTCCCAAACTGCGCCGCACGGCATTTCGTAATCTCGAATATGCGTGGCCCGATCTTCCGCAGGAACGCCGCGAACAGATTGTGAATGGAGTCTTCACTTCCATCGCGCGCCTGCTTGCCGTGATGGCTCGCTTCCCCCGCATTCACACAGCTAATGTCGGCCAGTGGATCCGTTACGAAGGCTTCCACCACTTCGAAGAGGCTCTCCTCCGTGGCAAGGGCGTGCTGTTCGCCACGGCGCATCTAGGCAACTGGGAGCTCAGCGCCTTCGCCCATGCCCTGATGGCCGCGCCGATGCATGTGGTGACGCGTCCTCTCGATAACCCGCTCCTTGAAGACCTCGCCGTCGAATACCGTTCGCTTTCGGGTAACACCATCATTGGCAAGAAGGATTTCGTCCGCGGCATCCTCCGTGCACTCCACAGTAACCAGGCTGTGGGAATCCTCATCGATCAAAACGCCGGCCTCGATGACGGCGTGTTCGTCGATTTCTTCGGTCACAAAGCCTCCACCAGTCCCAGCTTCGCCAAGCTCGCTGCCCGCACCGGCGCGACTATCATTCCGGGTTACGCCGTTTGGCATGAGGACGAAGGACGCTACGTCCTTCATTTCGACACTCCCATTGCCATGTCCGGCGACGCCCTTGTTGACACCCAGCGCCTGCAATCGCATTTGGAATCGGTGATCCGCCGCTATCCCGATCAGTGGCTCTGGATCCACCGTCGCTGGAAGACCCGTCCTGCCGGCGAAGATCCCGTATACTAGTCGAGGACACCCCTCTGTGAGCTCTCCTCCTCGTGTTGCGTTCTTTGCTGACTCTTTCCACGACGTCAACGGAGCTGCGCGCACATGCCGTGAATTTGAGGCTTTCGCCCGCCGCCGCAACTATCCGTTTCTAAGTGTTCATGCCGGACCACAACAGCGTTTGGAACAGCAGGGTGAGATGCGTGTTCTGGAGATGCGCCGCAGTAAGTTGTCCATAGCTCTGGATGCCGATCTGCGCTTCGATCCCCTTTTATTGCTCATGCGTCAGGAAGTAGTGCGGCAGGTTCGGGAGTTCAAGCCCGATATCGTACATCTCACCAGCCCGGGAGACTTTGGCATCCTCGGCGCGATTGCTGCGGATGCGTTACGCGTGCCCCTCGCATTGGCCTGGCACACTAATATCCATGAATTCGCTGCTCGCCGTGTCCACAGCGCGTTGCGCTTTCTCCCCTCTCGTCTGAGTGACCGGGTGTCATGGAATGTCGAGAAGCTAGTCCTGAACTTCTCACTCTGGTTCTACGGCCGTGGATCCGTCTTGTTTGCACCGAATCAGGAGTTGATCGACTTACTCCACAACGGCACCGACGTGCCCACCGTCCTCATGGAGCGGGGTATCGACACGCATATCTTCTCGCCTCAGCACCGTACTCGCACCGACGACGACTTTGTTATGGGCTTCGTTGGCCGTCTCCAGCCCGAGAAGAATGTTCGCCTTCTCGCCGAGTTGGAAGAGAGCCTTCTGAACGCCGGCTACGCCCACTTCCGTTTTCTACTGGTGGGCCGCGGTGATGAGCGTCCGTGGCTGGAAGCGAAGTTGAAGCATGCGGAATTCACCGGCGTTCTTAGCGGGAAGGCACTCTCTGAGGCGTACGCAAATATGGACCTGTTTGTGTTCCCCTCGCAAACGGATACCTTCGGTAATGTAATTCAAGAAGCGGCTGCGTCCGGTGTTCCCTCCGTGGTCACCAATTCCGGTGGGCCCAAATTCCTCATCAATCATGGCGTCGACGGCTTTGTCGCGCGCAACAATGAAGAGTTCTGTTCCTATGTCGCCACGATACTCGCCGACCGCGCGCTCCAGAAACGCTTTAGCATTGCCGCGCGGCTGAAGAGTCTGCATAACTCCTGGGATTGCGTGTTTGAAGGCGTCTACGAAGGGTACGAGCAAGTGCTCGGCCGTGCCACCGTCGCATGATGACTGTCGCCGCCTTCAAGCAGGAGTGGCGTCCGATGTTGCATCTGGCCGGGCCGGTGGTGCTGGCGGAGCTCGCCTGGATGGCCATGAGCATCATCGACACCCTGATGGTGGGACGCTTAGGGCCGGCGGCGATCGGCGCCGTGGGGCTCGGCAGCGTTCTCTACTTCACCGTGGCGATGCTCGGAATGGGAACGCTGCTCGGTCTGGACACTCTCGTCTCGCATGCCTTCGGCGCCAATCGTCTCGATGAGTGTAACCGCTCGCTGCTCCACGGCGTGTATCTCAGTCTGTTGCTCACGCCGGTGCTGATGGGCCTGGTGTGGCTCTCCATTCCGTTGATCGAGCGGTTCGGAATTCATCCCCAGGTCTTGGTTCAGACGATTCCGTTTCTCAAGGCCCTTACCTGGGGCACGCTGCCGCTGCTGCTCTACGCCTCGTTCCGGCGCTACCTGCAAGCCATCAATGCCGTGCGCCCTGTCATGTTCGTCCTTATCACCGCGAACCTGGTGAACCTGGTTGGCAACTGGGCATTGATCTATGGCCACCTTGGGTTCCGTGCCTCGGGTGCGGAAGGTTCTGGTTGGTCTACCTGCTGGGCCCGCGTGTATATGGCTGGCGTACTCATTGTTTATGCCATCCTGCATGACCGGCAGCAGGGTATGGGACTGTTTCACATGAGCTTCCGGTTCGATAGCCACTTGTTTCGCCGGCTGGTGAGTCTCGGTTTGCCGGCGTCCTTGCAGCTAGTTCTGGAGCTTGGAGTTTTTGGCGCGGTGACCGCGCTGGCCGCGCGTACCGACCCGGCATCGCTGGCCGCGCACCAGATCGCGCTGAACGCTGCCAGCGTCACCTACATGGTGCCGCTTGGGGTTTCGGCGGCCGGCGCCGTGCGCGTTGGTCAAGCGCTCGGCCGGGGCGATGCCATGGCCGCCTCGCGCGCCGGGTACACGGCACTGATTTTCGGCGGAGGGTTCATGGCGCTGATGGGAGTGCTCTTCCTGGTCTTTCCGAAACTCATCTTCCGCCCGTTCACGGCTGACCCGGTAGTGATCGCGACGGGCATCTCCATCCTCTTTTTCGCCGCGCTGTTCCAGTTATTTGACGGCCTGCAAGTAGTCGCCACCGGCATTCTGCGCGGCGCCGGGAACACACGCACGCCGATGCTCACCAACCTCTTCGGCTACTGGTTTTTCGGGCTCCCCGCCGGCTACGCCCTTGCGTTTTACGCCGGCTGGGGAGTGAAAGGACTGTGGGCGGGACTCAGCATTGGCCTTGCCGCCGTCGGACTCTTCTTGCTGATGGTGTGGGTCCGCACCATCGGTCGCATCCGCGCTGCTACTTCTCAGTAAGAGCAACAACGCCGGGCAGTTCCATGCCTGCAAGAAACTCCAGCGAAGCGCCGCCGCCGGTGGAGATATGCGAGATCTTATCGGCCACGCCAGCTTGCTTCACGGCCTTCTCAGAATCGCCGCCGCCGACTACCGAAAGAGCGCCGGATTCGGCGACAGCCTTGCCAATCGCCACCGTACCTACATCGAATGGCGGTTTTTCAAACACACCCATCGGACCGTTCCAGATGATGGTCTTGGCGCCGCGCAGGACGTTGGAGAAGATCTCAATCGACTTCGGGCCGATATCCAGACCCATCATGCCGTCGGGAATTGTCGTCACGACTTCGTTAGGCGCATGCTCGCGGAACTCGGCCGAAACCACGTGATCTACCGGCAGCAACAAGCGGTCGCCGGCCTTCTCCATGAGGTGTCGCGCCAACTCCAGCTTGTCGTCTTCCACCAGGCTCTTACCTGTTGGTTCGCCCTTCGCCTTCATAAACGTGTACGCCATCGCGCCGCCGATGAGGACCTTATCGGCGAACTTCATGAGATTCTCAATCACCTCAATCTTGTCAGACACCTTAGCGCCGCCAAGAATGGCGACGGCCGGCCGCGGCGGGTTCTGCGTGGCCTTGAACAGATACTCGAGTTCCTTGTCCATCAAGAGGCCGGCGGCGGCCTGCGGCATAAATTTGATCATGCCGACCGTGGAAGCATGCGCACGGTGCGCGGTCCCGAACGCGTCGTTCACATAAAGATCGGCGAGACTCGCCAGTTGCTTCGCGAAGGCGGGATCGTTTCCTTCTTCTTCCTTATGGAAACGGAGGTTTTCAAGCAGCAGGATTTCGCCGGGCTTCGGCTTTAGCGCTTCCACTGCGGGACCAACGCAATCGGGCGCCATCACGACGGGACGGCCCAGCAATTCGGAGAGCCGAGCGGCAACGGGCTTCAGGCTCATTTCTGGATTCGGCTTGCCCTTCGGCCGGCCCAGGTGGCTGGCCAGAATCAGCGCCGCGCCTTGATCGAGAGCGTACTTAATAGACGGAAGCGACGCCTTGATGCGCTTGTCGCTGGTGATCTCCTGCCCGCCCGGCGCGAGGGGAACATTGAAGTCAACCCGCATGAACAGGACTTTGTCCTTCAAACTCAAATCACGAATGGATAATTTAGCCATAAGACCTCTAAAACTCTGATCGTAGCACGTCGAACATAACCCGAATTCCTTGTAAGAAGCTTGTAACCGGGATGCGTTCCTCGTCACTGTGCATGGTGGCTACAGTGGCTGCATCCAGCAACATGGGATTGAATCCATAGGCGATCACGCCACGCTTGCGAAGCTTCACGGAATCGGTTCCAAAGGGTACCAGCATGGGGGTTACCACCGCTTCCGGATATTGATTCCCAATGGCCTTTCGCATGGCTTCAAACAGCGGAGTGTTGGTGGGACTTGGGCCCACATCCACGGGCTTGGAAAGGCTTTCCACGGCCACCTGCGGATCATTGATGC
>JBDTMC010000239.1:0-11906 GCA_039934475.1 Bryobacteraceae bacterium
GCATGGCGGCAGTTTCAATTTTGCCGTGATGGCTCAACGGGCCACAAAGCGTTGGTCAATCTCCACCTGATATCCGCTGACCATCCTATTCGTCTCGTTTGCCATTCCCACCACTGCCATCAATTCAGCGAACATCGGATCAGTCATTCCGGCCTTCCGCGCCGACGCCGTGTGGGACGCAATGCAATACCCGCACCCATTCGTGGCGCTGACAGCTACATAGATCAGTTCTTTCGTTAAAGGATCGATCGCCCCGGGAGCCATGATCTGCCGGATGCTGTCCCAAGTCCGCCGCAGCGTAGCCGGATCATGCGCCAGCGCCTTCCAGAAATTGTTGATCCAATCCGTCTTCCGCGCCGCCATGATCTCGTCGTAAACCGCCCGCACCTCGGCGGAGGCGTTCGCGTATTCAATCAAGCCCAAAGTAGCCATGAACGCATTATCATCCCTCACGCTCTTGGAGGCGCGTTTTCTGGCGTATGACGCGGGGTCTAAGCTCTTCCGGATGCAGTCGCAGGTACTCCAGGACGCGGTGCCGCTTTTGCGGGCCGCGTTGGCGTCGCTCACCCACGTTTTTATCCTGCTGCCAGAGTTCGGGCATGATGCCAGTGGTCTCGAACGCATGAAAAACGAGCATCCATCGGTTCTTGACTGCGGGCAAGCTGATCCGTAACCGCAAGGCAATGTCATTGTCAGAGTGGCCCTCCAGCGTCAAGAGCAGCAGTTCTTGCTCAGCCCTCGCCAGAGAAAGTAGGGGTTCGTGATAGACGAACAATTTAGAGGCAATGCTTGCGGCGACGCTATGCGCCTCGGCCACCTCGATCAGGGCAAGGGCTCGATCCTGGTTCCATCCGTTGCCCGGATTGGTGGCGTGAAAATTCTCGTACCGGTCCCATACACGCCAACTGGCAAGCGCCTGTGCATGGTCGATATCTTCTTGATCTGCAAGTTCGAGAAGAAAACGCCGCAGTCGATAACCCCCGTGACCGTGGAAGAAACGTTCTGCCATCCGAAGGTCGGCCTCTGCGATTTCCTCACTACTCAAAACGGACTGCCGAATGCGGCCGTAAAGGACAGCAACGTCCAGGCCGTGGCGGCTGTTCCCGATCGCAATTTCTCCAAAGGTAAGAACTACGGATTCCGACTCCACGCTGGCGATGATTCGAGCGTTGAGCCCGGGACGAGGATTGGCCTTTTCGGCGTCACTGAAGTTTGAGGAGACCAAGACGCTGGCTCCGAATGCAGCGATACGCGAACCGCGAACCGGCTGCGCGGTTTCGACGACACAACCCACGAACGCAGGAGACGCGAGGAGTTTCTCCCACACGGCTATCGCCCGGTTCCGACCGACGATCTGATCTCCGACAGCGCTCGGATTCAGGGACAAACACTCGGCTAGGTCTGTTGCCCTGACATTTCGTACGGTCATGCCTGCCATCCGAGCTATTTTAATCTAATAGATCGTTGCCCGCGGTCCGAACGCCCCATACACTTGGCGAATTGATACCAGACGAATGGTCAGACTGGAACGTGTGTCCGGGTATTTAAGGAATGTAATGTCCAGCTTTCCCTTATCTATCGAGCGAACCGAGAATCCACTCAGAGATCAGGCCTACGAGGTCAGCGATTCTGTATTCTTCGAGGCACATTATGAAGACTTGCGCCGGATTGCGGCGACGCGCCTTCGCTGTGAGCGGACTCGACGAACATTGAGTCCTACGGCGCTCGTCCATGAAACCTGGTTGCGTCTTGCCGGCCACCGACGGGCCTACGTAGATGCGTCCCAGTTCCTTGCAGTCGCCTCGGAGATGATGCGTCACGTGCTGGTGGACAAGGCGAGAAGTAGGAATGCTCTGCGGAGAGCCTGCGAACAGTATGCCCTGCCGCTGGAGGCGGTGAGGAATGTGGGCACGAAACCGACGGATGATAGCGACGGTTGTCTGCGGGAATTGTTGCGGTGTCTGCAGGAGTTCAATCCGCGCGTCGCGCGCGTGCTGCACCTGCGGTTCTTCCTGGGGCTGACGGAAGAAGAGACAGCCGCTGTCCTTCGAGTGACCAGGCGCACTGTGAACCGCGACTGGAAGTTTGGAAAAGAGTGGTTGTACCAGCGGCTGACCGTGCGTACGGCACCGCTACGGCATGCCGCGTAGCGCGCTCGCTTGACGCTTATCCGGCCCACTGCCGTGATATTCCACCGAATGCGGTTTGAGGACGACAGGGAGCGTTTCTGAGGACTTATTATGGTGTCATGCAGGCTGAATGTTTGTGAACACGGTAGACTTCATGGCAAACACGCGCGCGCTCATAGCTCAGGTCTACTCTGCCTTTAATCGGCGGGATATCGAAGGTGCTCTGGCGCTCATGAGCGAGAACGTCAACTGGCCCAAGGCGTCTGAAGGTGGTCGCGTGGTCGGGAAAGAGGAGATTCGTGCCTACTGGGGCCGCCAATGGAAAGAGTTTGATCCTCGGGTTGAACCGATTGAGGTGATCGACCGCGGCGCGGGCAAGACTGATGTTAGGGTTCATCAGATAGTGAAGAGCCTCAGCGGTGACGTGCTCTCAGACAGCGAGGTTCGGCATGTTTATACCATCGCAAACGGCCTAATTGAGCGTATGGATATCGGAGAAAGCGCAGCAAACTCAGAGCAAGGCAGGTCCTCAGCGTTCTCGCCGATACGATGACCGTCATCATGAATGCACGGCGTATTATGACAAGGCTGGACGCGTCGTCATCCCAAAGCCGCTTCGGGAGGAGTTGAAGCTGGAGGCCGGCGATGCTCTTGAGATGGAGAGCACCGGGGAGTGCATCACGCTGCGCCCTGTGCGAGGGACGGGACCGCTGACGAAAGAGCACGGCGTGTGGGTGTTCCACACCGGTCAATCGCTTGCGGCGTCTTCCACGGATGACCTGCTCCGGCGTATGCGCGAGGAGCGGGACCTGGATAACCTTGGCACCGGCGAATGAAAGGTTTCTTTGATACATCGGTTCTGGTGGCGGTTTTTTACGGCGATCACGTCCACCACGCAGCCAGTTTGGAGCTGTTTATTCAGTTCGACAAATCGACCGGCTGCTGCGGGACGCACAGTCTAGCCGAGGTGTACTCGACCTTGACCCGGATGCCGGGTAAGCACCGGATCAGCGGCGAACAGGCCTTGCTTTTCATCGGTAGTATTCGCGAGCGGCTGGCCATAGCCGCGCTAGACGGCGATGAGTATGCGGATGCGTTGGAAGCTTCGGCAGCTCTCGGAATCGTCGGTGGGGGAATCTATGACTTGATGCTTGCCCATTGCGCATCAAGGCAAAAGCAGAGAAGATCTACAGTTGGAATCTCCGGCACTACGCGCTGTGCGGTGCGGAAGTGACGCGGCGCCTGTGTACGCCTTAGCGAGCCGCGGGGAATGCATGCTCCAGTTTTGAAAACGGCGCTCGCGGCCCGCGTCGCGGTATGGTCACGATTCGGAGCCGCCTCTCGCGGGAGCACTACTTAGTAGCCAGCGCGCTGCGGGCGGCGATTTCGTCTGGTTGGAGAGGGCGGGGCCAGAGGGCGATTTCGTCCAGTTTGCCTTCAAAGGTGGCGATTCCTTCGGGAGTCCCTCCTATTAAGATCTCAGGCGACGGGGCGGAAGCGGGATCTTCGACGGAGATTTCGAGCTTGCCGTTTAGATAGACGCGCACTTCCTTTTCGGTTCGGGCTAGAGTCAGGTGCTGCCAGGTGCGGAGGGGGATTGTGGTGGGGCCCTCTACGGGTTTGGCTTCTGCGGCATAGAAAAGGTTGCCGTTCTGCGTGATGCCGATGCGGTCGGCGCCTCTGGAAAATAAGTAACCTGTGATGGCTCGGGCTGCTAAGGGCATTCCGTTGTGGAACCAGAGATCGACCGTGTATGCGGGACCGAGGCGCGGAAGGGTGGCCCGGAGGTGTCCTCCGGCGAGGTGGAATGCTCGATTGATGTCGGGTCCGGAGAAGGCGGGGGAGGTGGGGCCGTCAAGGTAAAGAGCTACGCCATCCTCAATCACTGCGTTGTTGCCGTTGCCGGTAGCGTCGTCGGCAATGCTTCCTTGAAACTCGCTGGCGCGCCAGTAAGCGAGGGGGCGCGAGGCGAGGATGGATAACGGATAGGCGCCGCGGGTTTCGCTGGGGCGGCGGCGGGGTTTGCCGGCGACCTGTTCGAGGAGGCCGAGGAGGGTCTCGACAATCCTTGGCTCCGCCTCCACTTCGAGGCCTGCGGTGCGGGCAGGCCATGTGGTGTAGCCTCCAAGTTTGTGCTGCTCCGGAGGCGGGATGTAGCCTTCGGCTCCGTTGGCGAGTTCAATGTTCATCGTTGTGGGGAGCGGGCTCTGCGCCTTCAGCTTGAGACCGCTGATGGCGTAGACCTCGTTGGGGATGGCCGTGATGGCAAGATCGCCAATGCGGAAGACTTGGAGGATCAATTCGCGCGTCGGCGTGGCGGCGATGTACATCTGCTCTCGCGCATACACTTCCTTCTGCGTACGCGGTATGGGGCTCTGCGTGCGCGAGAGGATGTTGGCGGCCCAATCGAGACGCTGGCGATTGGGGTAGCGGCGATTGAGCGTGAGGCGGGTCTGGCGGGAGTCCAATGTAATGGTGTCGCGATAGAGGATGTCCTTTTGCGCGGCATAGGCGATGGCGGCCAGCTCGTTGGCGTAGGTCTGCATGTCTACCGGCTTGGCGGGCTGGCTGTAGTCCATGTAATGCTGGTCGCCGCTGGTGCCTTGGGTCTGAATGGCCACGAAATTCGCAGCGCCGCCGTTGAGCTCGCGCAGGCGCTGGCAGTAGTAGCCGAAGTAGTCGGCACTGACGCCTTTCGAGCCTCCGATGTAGTGCATGGAGTAGTTGGTGAGGACCGCGAGCGGTTTGCCGGCGGTGGTTTGGATGGAGATGACGGTGAGGCCGGGATCAGTGGGACCGGTGGGTCCGACGAAATCGGGATTTTGATAGCCGGGGTGCATGTTGGCGCGGATGGTGGCGTCGCCGAACGGGTCCACTTTGATGCGATCGGGACGAGTGATCCAGCTGCGGTTGTGAGTGTGGTCAGGGGCTTGGGCGACGGCCCAACCGATGCGGGCTGGTTCGAGGTGCTTCACTGCGGCGGCGATGGCTTCGACGAAGCGATCCTCAAAGAACATGCTGTATTGAGGGTCTTCGTCGGTGCCGAGGGCTCCCATGACCGGTGGCGCGGAGTGGGAGTGGGTGGCGGAGACGAGGATTTGGGCAGCGGGGATTCCGGTGAGCCGCTCGGCGCGGCATTTGATGCGGTCGGCGAGTTCGCGCGGGATCATGAGGCTGTCGGCGGTGGCAATTATGAGTTGCTTGCGGCCGTCGTCGAGAGCGATGGCTCGGGCGTGGAGTGTGCCGTCGGCGAAGGTGGCGGATTGGGTGAGGAAGTTTCCACTAGTGGCGATGGGGAAGGTGGTAGGCGTGATGTCGGTCTCGCCGGCTCCGGCGCGGAGGGATTGAGCGGGGAGGGTTTGCGGGAGTAGTGAGAGCAGGATGAGGGCGCACCAGTAGGTCTTCATGACGTTTCCTTTGTTAGGTCATGATACTGCTGTTTGGAGGGTGGGAGATTGGGGCAGTGTGCGCCGCCGAAAGGGGGACAGGCGCAAATTTCCGCTTGTAGAATGATTCGGAGTCAGTAGCTTACGGTGGGCTGAAAATTGCGCCAGTCCCCTTTCGGCGGGACGAAGGGTTCCTCTGTTAGATGCCCTTGTGGCAGCATTGAGTCGGGACTCGAATTGTGGAGAATCTCCGTCAGACCAGGCGGCGATGGACTTGGATTGAGCTCGGGGGCGGTGCTGCCGGCGCCCCCGTTGTTATGGGACTTACTACTCGAGCAGCGATTCGACTTTTTGCGGGACGAGTTTGGAGCCGGCCAGGCTAGCGTCCGTGAATCCGAGGACGAAGAACTGGTTGGGATTCGTGCCGGGGCCGCTGTAGTCCTGAAGGAAGTCGTTGTCGTTAGCGATCCAGAGGGTGTGGGTAGTGACGCCGTTGTAGTCGACGTCGGGACCGATGGTGACCCCTTCGATCTTGGCCGGGATCTTATCCACGGTGAAGCCATTGGCGGTGAGAACGGCGACGAGGTCTACAAAGAGCGTCTTGCTGACGGAGTGGGCGGCGGCGTTTGTTCCGTCGAGGCCGGTGACGTCGTAGGCGCCGGTGAGATCGATTTTGAAGATCTGCTTGATCTTGGCGCTGCTGCCGTCGCCGAGGCCTTTTCCGTCGCGTTCGTCGACGAGGAATTCATGGTCGTTGAGGGCGGTGATTTCGCTTACGCCGGAACCGGTGGTGAGGGAATAGGCGTATTGATGAGTGGTTTGGCCGGAGGCGATGTCGATGGTTACGATGCGCAGGAGTTTGCCGGCGGCGCCGCCCGTGATCGCATCCTCAATGAAAGCGGCCTGGATGATGCCAACCAGAGTTTTGCCGTCGGGGGTGATGGCGAGGCCTTCCATTCCCTTGTTGGCAGTGCGACCGGTGAGGTTGAGGGCAATTTCGTCGGCGCCCGTTGCTTTGGGACTGGCGACGTAGAAGGTGTCGGGTAGGCGGTAGGTGCGGACGCGGCGGCCGGTGAGGCGGCTGAACTGGTAGACGTAAGGGCCGTATTCGTCGGAGATGAAGACGTAGAGACCGTTGTTAGAGACGCGGATGCTTTCGGGGTCGAAGCGGGCGTCGCGGGTGTCGGCGGAGTTTTGAGCCGGATCGAAGTTATCGGAGCGGCCGGTGAAGTAGTAGCGGAACGGTCCATTCGTGGCGGGCGCGCCGGAGGGGAGGCCGACATCGGCGCCAGTTCCATAGATGAGAGGGAAGGCGGCGGAGAGCAGGGTGGTGGAGACGAGTTGCGGCGCGATGGTAAACGGAAGGCCGGTGCCCGTGTTGGGTTGCAGGCTCATCTTCACGGTGTGGTATCGCGCGATGTAGGAGACTGTGTCGTCGGTCGGGGCGTTGTAGCTGACCGCGTTGGGGCCGCGATCGGGAAGAGCGAGAAACGTATTCCTTCCGACGTAGGTGAAGCCGGAGCCGAGGCCGCCGAGGAGGTCGGCACTAACTCCGTTTTCGAGGGTGGTGGTTAGTCCGGAGAGGTCTTTATTGGGTCCGGCGCTGGAACCGGTGAGCGTGCCGTTTGCCAGGAGCACGACCTGCGCGTGGGCCTCGGTGTAGGCGGAGCCCGCGAGAATCATTGCAATCGCAAGGGGTAAACAGGTCTTTTTCAAGCTTCGATCTCCTAATTGGATTGAGCAATCCAGCAGGGATCGTAGCATCGGAATGTAAAAGGGCGATGAAGGTTGGATGACAGTAGGGTGTGGGAGTTTGCTGGGAGTTCGCTCATGCCGATCTTTTACAGATCTGTCGGGCGCAATCCTGTGGCTTTAGCGATATCCGCTAGCATGATAGGGCCGATCTCTTCCCGATCATGGAAGGCAAAACGATACTGTGGCCAACCCTCTCTCCGAAGCGTACGATGAGAACCGGATGTGCGAACAACACGCCACCCGATGCGTTGAAGGGCAGCGAGGACGCGGCGTGCCTTGGTGGCAGGCCACTCGCTCATGCGGCAACTAAGAATTGCAGAGTGTCGGCGGCAGGTGTTATTTCGCCGTGCTCGATTTCCTCGGCAATTACTCGCAGGGCCAATGCCTTCGCCTTCAGTGTTGCGTCCTCGCGAGATTCTCCATAGACGAGCACGCCGGGCATTTCGGGAACTTTGCCAATCCAGCGACCGTCCGTTTCGAGAAGTAGCTGAATGGTGAGCTGCATATGCCTGTATAGTAGCACTCGCTCCCTTACCGGTCGCGGATTCAGAAGCCCATGGTTTGGAAGCCGGCGTCCACGTAGAGGACGTTGGCGGTGACTCCGCGCCCGAGGTTGCTGGCGAGGAAAACGGCGGCGTCGGCGACTTCGGCTGGTTCGGTGTTGCGGCGCAGCGGGGCGCGCTCGGCTACTACGTTGAGAATAGTCGAGAAGTCCTTGACGCCTCGGGCGGACGTCGTCTTAACGGGGCCGGCGGAGATGGCGTTGACGCGAATGTTGGCGGGGCCAAGATCGCTGGCGAGATAGCGGACGGAGGCCTCGAGGGCGGCTTTGGCGACTCCCATCACGTTGTAGTTCTGGACGACGCGGACGGCTCCGAGGTAGGTCAGCGTGAGGATTGATCCACCGGCGGTGATGAGTGGGGCGGTGGCACGCGCTACTGCAACCAGCGAATAGGCGCTGACTTCCTGGGCTAACAAATAGCCGGCGCGAGAGGTTTCTACGAAGGGGCGGCCGAGGTCTTCGCGGTTGGCGAAGGCGATGGAGTGGACGACGTTGTGGAGACGGGTTCCTTCGGCGCGCAGGGCTTCGGTGAGGCGGTCGAGGTCGGCGTCCTGTGTGACATCGCACTGCATGACGCGGGAAGTGCCGAGTTCGACTCCGAATTCCTCGACGGTTTGCTTCTGACGTTCGCTCTGATAGGTCAGTATGAGCTCGGCGCCCTCCCGCCGGTAGGCTTGGGCGATGGCGTAGGCGAGACTCCACTTGTTGGCGATGCCGAGGATCAGGGCCGTCTGGCCTTCCAGGAGATGAGACATAAAGGGTTAGTGTAACAAGCCCGGAGCCAAGCTTCGGATATCCCTTCGGGATATGAGAGACACGAGACGGAAGCCGAACGTCATAGTGATCATAGTGACAGGAAGCGGACCGGACTAAGGAGGAGACAAGAGGTGGGTGGGGTGGGACAATGGGCTGTGGAGAAAGTAGTGCGGGTGTTGCACGGGTTTGAAGAGGCGGACCAGGCGAATGCCCAGGAGATGGCCGCGATGACGCCTGCGCAACGGATTCAGATTGTGATTGAGCTTCGCGACCGACGTCATCCCAATGCCTCTACAGAAGGATTTACGCGAGTTTATCGCGTTATTAAACGCCAACGGGGTTGAGTACCTGATCGTCGGGGCGTTTGCTGTCGCCTTCCACGGTGTCTCCCGCTACACGGCGGACCTGGATGTGTTTATCCGTGGCCGTGAGGAGAACGTAGATCGCCTGCTCGGAGCGCTTGAGGAATTCGGCTTCGGAAGTCTTGGACTGGGCGCGTCCGATCTGATGGCCCCGGACACGGTGATTCAGTTGGGCGTTCAACCGAATCGTTTGGACCTGTTGACCTCGATTTCAGCAGTAACCTTCGAGGAAGCCTGGAACGCTGGTTTGACGCGGGGGCGGGCGTCTCCATTGTCTGCCCTGGGACGCGGACACGGGCCTGAAATGGGCGAAGCTGCTGGCGCGTCTTCGCGCAACAGGGAAAGCCATGCCGATCGAGGATAGCCTCATCGCGGCGACGGCAGTCGTCCCATGGTCTGGCGGTCATCACGCGAAACCGTTCTGATTTCGCGAACGCCGGCGTGCGCATCGTCGATCCGTTCGTTGGCGAGGTCTCGCGTAGGTGCGGCTGCGCGCGCTCCGAAGAAGACATCCGGAGTGGAAATATGCCCTATCCCCGAGGCCCGGCGAGGACTCGAACCTGAAAACAGAGTACTTCCCGGTATGGCTTCGGCGAACCACTGTGTTTCTAAACGGAGGATGTAGGGGCTCCCTGTCGTGGACGCGTTTCGAACTTTTGCTCACGGATCGAGCATGTTATGCTCACAGTGTGAGCAAGCGCCTTCAAGTTCTTATCGCCGATGAGGAAATGGCATCCATCCAGCAGCAGGCCAAGAGTGAGAATCTTACTGTGGGCGAGTACGTGCGCCGGGCCCTGCGCGATGTGGAATCCCGTCGGCCTACAAAGGGTTCGGCGGCAAAACTCGCTTCAATACGGGAAGCCGCAAAATGCTCCTTTCCCACGGCTGACATCGGAGAAATAAATCGGGAAATCGAACGGGGCTATCAGAATTGATCTTCATCGATTCCAATGTCCCGATGTATTTAGTCGGCGTCGCGCACCCTCACAAGGCGGACGCACAATTGATTCTCGAAGGCCTCGTTGCCGCTAAAGAGCGACTGGTCTGCGATGCGGAGGTTTTCCAGGAAATTCTCCATCGCTATGTCGCCATTGCACGTAGGGAGGCAATTGCGCCAGCGTTCAAAGTTCTGTTGGGTATCGTGGATGAAGTTCTCCCAATTGAACGTCAGGATGTGCTGCGCGCCGCGGCCATTCTGTCCGGAAGCGAAAGGCAGAGTGCACGGGATGCGCTCCATATTGCCGTGATGGAGCGCTATGGGATCAATACGATCTTCAGCTTCGACGGGGACTTCGATCGCTACCCGGGGTTAGAACGAATCTCAAGAACGTGACCACCAGGGAAAACGAGATCGCGTGGCCTCCCGGCATGGATGCTTTTTAGAACTTTTGATCATGTTGGGAGGTTTTTGGTTAGAGTCACCGCTTACCTTATCGCGTCCGCGCCCACATCTTGCTTTGCGTGTTGGCCTACTACGTGGAATGGCATATGCGCCAACTCCTGGCTCCCATGCTCTTCGACGACGATGACAACTCACAGGCAATGGCGCACGCGCTTCCATCGTCGCTCCCTCCCAACGTTCCGTCTCAGTTAAGCGCAAGGCCCTAACCAAGCAGACCGACGATAGGATGGAGGCCCACAGCTTTCAAACGCTCCTTGGCGATCTGGCAACAATCGTCAAAAACAGACTCCAACCAGCCGGCAAGAGCATCGCTGTCTTCGATATGCTCACTCATCCCGCCGTGATTCAGCAGCGTGCATTGGACCTGCTTGGCGTCACGCTCCGACCGTAATCCTGCATTTGTAGGCAGTAGACCGATCCCCGACTCCACCTAAGCCCCTCATTTCTCTACACTTTGCTCACCAAGCCCAAAGAACTTCGGTCTAAACGCGAGCGGGGTCGAATACCGAGCGCTGGGTGGCCGATCTGATGGCGTGTGACGGCGGGGCGGCGGGCGGCTTCGCTACACTGGTTGAGTTCGTGGATCTCTCCACCCCGCTGACATATGTGAAAGGTGTTGGGCCGCAGCGGTCCGCCATGTTGGAGGCGAAAGGCCTTCTGACTGTCGAGGACCTGCTGACCTATACTCCGTTCCGGTACGAAGACCGTAGCAATGTGAAGCCGATTGCCATGCTCGCGCCTGGTGAGATGGCTACCGTGCTGGCGGAAGTGCATCTGGCCAAAGTGTCGGGGTTCAAACGTAAAAACCTGGGAATGTTTGAGGCCGAGTTCCGCGATGGGTCGAGTGAGCGGCTGGTGGGGAAGTGGTTCCATGGCGGGTACTTGCAGAATGTCCTCGCGCCGGGGTTGCGGGTGGCGCTGTATGGCAAAGTGGAACTCGATCCGTATACCGGACATTTGAGCATGCTGCATCCGGAGTTTGAAATCCTTTCGGCGGAGGACGAAGAAGACTCGGGGCTGCATACGGGGCGGGTGGTTCCGATCTATGAAGCGGCGGGGAAGGTCACCACGCGGCTGTTCCGGGCGATGGTGCATCGGGTTCTGGGTAGCGTGGACCCGATGGTGGACGTGCTGCCGGAGGACGTGCGGCGGCGGATGGGGATGCCCGATTTGTGGACGGCGGTGCGCTGCGTCCATTTTCCGCCGGTAACGGAGGACTTGCGGCTGTTGAATTCGTTTCGCTCGCCGGCGCAGTTCCGGCTGGTATTCGAGGAGTTCTTCTGGCTGGAGTGCGGGATGGCGCTCAAGCGGGCGAAGGCGCGGCTGCAGCCGGGGATCCGGTTTGAGTTGAACGACCAGGTGCGGGCGCAGATCAAGAAGATGCTGCCGTTTAAACCTACGGGCGCGCAGAAGAAAGTGCTGGGGGAGATCGCCCAGGATATGGCCGCGGAGCATCCGATGAACCGGTTGCTGCAGGGGGATGTGGGGAGCGGGAAGACGCTGGTGGCGGCGGAGGCGGCGATTATCGCGCTGGAGAACGGATACCAGGTGGTG
>JBDTMC010000240.1:0-11845 GCA_039934475.1 Bryobacteraceae bacterium
CTTCTGCCCGGCTCCGGCAGGGACCACCACTTCGCGGAAAGTCCACCACGATATAACTGACGCCGGCCACCAACGTCTCCACAAGCCTTCGCCGGAAGAAGTCGCTGATCGATGTTCCTTTTAGATCGCAATCTTCCGTTAGTTCAATGAAGAACTGACGGCCTGCAGTA
The DNA here is from genome assembly GCA_039934475.1 of Bryobacteraceae bacterium. Lineage (GTDB taxonomy): Bacteria > Acidobacteriota > Terriglobia > Bryobacterales > Bryobacteraceae > JBDTMC01. Next base: position 171 of record JBDTMC010000240.1, read on the forward strand.
TTGGTCCCGTCCAAAGTGAGGTGCGGTTCCCGACGGAACAGAGTCGACGAATACCAATCGACGATTGATCCAGCATAGTTCTCGTAGAACACACGATCCAGCCGCTCGTGATACACATCGGCGGCTTCTTTTTGACGCTTCTCCAGATACTCTGAGGCATTTGCCCGCAGTTCTTCGCCACCTATGTAGAGTTGCCTATACTTTCTCCACATAGCCTTTCTGGCCTGGTAGTCTGGATGTTCCTGATCGATCTCTCGCATTCACGCGCTCCTTCCCGTCTAAAAGAGACGATGTCCTTGCTCGCCCAAACGCACATCCGGCTTGACTTCGCCTAAGATCAGATATCCCAAGGCGTCACTCAAATGTGTCCGCGCGCCGTCTCGACTCTTGTCGATCTCGCCGTTGCTCCGGTAGCGTACCTCTACCAGGTCCTTAATTAATTCGCGGCACTTAGGATCGATAAACAATCGCCGGTCCCCTTCTGCATTTCCCAAATTCGCATTCACTAGCGCCACCCGTTCCCTCACCGGCGGGTTACTTCGCGGCACTCTCAATTCAAACCGCCGGTTGTGGCGGTGGAAGATCTGACGCACCGTATCGTAGTCGCTGGTCCCGGCCGTTTGCCTCCGGTGCCCGGATGCATCGCCGTAGACGTGAACAGTGTCCTGAGTGTTCGAATACCGTTTCAGGAACTCCTCGCAAGCGTCGCTGGTGCACGAACGATGCAGCACAATCTCATCGATCACACGGATCTCATTCCGGAATCGCTGCGCGACAATCGAACACATCGGTTCGACATTGAAATCAAGCGACCAGAGCAGCGGCTCGTTGAAGTCTCTCTGCATCGGCCTGATGTTCGCAATCTGGTCGAAGGCGCGATAGACAGAATCATCACTGTTAGCGGAATAACTTCCCAACACGTCCTGCTCATATAGCCCGGCGTCATAACTCCGCTTCAGTCGCTCGTAGTAGTCAGGTACTTGCGCCAGCAGGAATCGGTTCTCAAAAGGCCGCGCGACCACTACCTTGTAGCCTTCTACCGGGGAGTTCACAAAGCGCTGGTACACCCAGTCGTGCCCTCTTGGCGTCCATACACCGAACCCGCAAAGCCTCTTCGCCCCGGGATCTCTCAGCCGTCCCTCGAGTCGCATCCACACCGGTTCGGTCGTGTAGGTCAATTCATCCAATCCGAACCATGCCAGATTCGTACCGCGGAGCCTCTCGAATTGGTCGACCGAGCGAAGGATAATCCGCGAACCGACGTCCTTGAGCAGGATCGACTTCTCCGATTTGCACAACTCGTAAGGGATTTCGTTCTGGTCGAGTATCCCGATCAACGTTCGTTGCGTTGCATCACGCAGCATCGGATACGTCGGCGCTCCGATAAGCCCTAGGCGCCCGGCGTTCAGATAACTGAGTTTGATCGCCTCGTGACACAGGGCTTGACTTTTGCCTGACCCAATCGGACCCGAAAACCCTTTGAACCTCGACGACGATCGGTGAAACAACCGTTGCGAAGGCAAAGGGCTGTATTTTATCCCCCGGAAGGCTCCTCGCCCTCCGTTTCCCGTTCTACCCATGTGACCGTGATCTCCTTCGGTTGCTCCTCCCCGAGTTCAGTTCGCAGTTGCAGCAGGCGGATGAGATCGGCAACGCCGGGTTTATATTCGCCGGCCCGAAGCTTCTGATCTACATCTACAAGGAGCCGTTCGACTGCCCCTCGACCATCCAAACGTGCCTCGTCGTCTACTACGTCCACGGGAATATTGATCTCTTCGTCACCCTTTTTCCTGGCCGTCATTTCACTGTCTCCCGTCATCTCTCGCGAAGGAGCATAATTCCCTCCCGCTGGCCAAAATCTACCACTCCCACCCCACGAAATCGTTCGACCCAAATCGCTATCTATCTGAATCAAATGGAAATTCAGTTCTCGAACTCTTGTGACCGGGATTTTCATGCCTCCAACCTCGATCGCTGACGTACCAATTCCCGGTTCTCCGCCCTATGCCAGAATTAGCGTTTTTTATGGAAGATGCTTCTTGCATTTTGATTTCTACTACGGTACGCTCTCATCTAGGGATCTGAGACTTAATGCGTTCACGTCTTCCACATCGCTCGAGTTCGCGCGTCGCACGCATCAGTCTCGTTGTAGTAGCCACCATTATTGGGGTACGAGTACTCGACCCCCTTCGGTGAGCTGCGGGAAAGACAATCCGAAAGCCACCGGCGGGGGTCAAAACCCGGCGGTGGCTTTTTGCATATAGAGGGGTCTGCTTTAGCACTTTTGGCGAGGCGGCTCGAAAGGGTTCAACTACTTTATGTCGACGTTAATGACTGGCGCACAGATCTTGTTGGAGTGTCTCACCCGTGAAGGTGTCGACTGCATGTTCGGCTATCCGGGTGGAGTTACGCTGCCGTTCTACGACGCTTTATACGATCACCCCATCCGTCATGTCCTGGTTCGCCACGAACAGAATGCCGCCTTCGCCGCCGAGGGTTACTCCCGCGCTACCGGGCGCGTCGGTGTTTGTTGCGCCACATCCGGTCCTGGGGCTACCAACCTCGTCACCGGACTAGTCGACGCCATGATGGACTCCATCCCAATCGTCGCCATCACCGGACAGGTGACTTCGAAACTCATCGGTAGTGACGCCTTCCAGGAAGCCGACACCTTCGGCATCACACGTTCCTGCACGAAGCACAATTTCCTTGTCAAAAACATCTCCGAACTCTCGCAGATCGTCCACGAAGCGTTTTATATCGCATCCTCCGGCCGTCCCGGCCCAGTTCTCGTGGACATCCCGAAGGACATTTTTCAGGGTCAGGCCCACTACACACCAGTCAGTTCCATCCATCTGCCGGGCTATAAGGTGTACACCGAGGGCCACACCGGCCAGATCCGGCGCGCCGCGCAAATGATGTGGGATGCCCGCCGTCCCCTGGTCTACGCCGGTGGCGGCATTATTGCTTCTAATTGCTCAGAGGAACTCCAGTCTCTCGTCGAAATCATCGACGCTCCTGCTGTTTGCACTCTCATGGGACTTGGCGGCCTGGCATCGTCGCATCCGAACTTCATCAGCATGCCTGGCATGCACGGCAGTTACGCGGCTAACATGAGCCTCAGTAACGCCGATCTCCTCATCGCCTTGGGAGTACGATTTGATGACCGTGTCACCGGTCGCCTCGCGGCCTTCGCCCCCCATGCCAAGGTGATTCACGTTGACATCGATCCCGCCGAAATCGGTAAAAATCGAGTGGCCGATCTTCCCATCGTCGGCGACCTCAAGCGCGTTCTCTCGAAACTGAATGCCGCCCTCGTCGAGTTACAACCCGACGCCGCGCCAATTAACTCCACGCACCGCCGTGCTTGGTGGAGCCAGGTGCGAGAGTGGAAAGACGAACATCCGCTGACTCCGGCTATTTCCACATCCGAGATCAAACCGCAGCAAGTCATGGTTGAAATCGACCGCATCTCGGGCGGACAGGCCATCGTCGCCTCCGATGTCGGTCAGCACCAGATGTGGGCCGCCCAGTTCATCAAATTCGACAAGCCCCGCCTCTGGATCAACTCCGGTGGTCTCGGGTCAATGGGCTTCGGCTTGCCGTCGGCCATCGGTGCCCAGTTCGCATGCCCCAGCCAATTGGTATTTGCCATCGTTGGTGACGGTGGCTTTCAGATGTCCATTCCGGAACTCGCCACAATCGCCAACCAGGGTCTTCCAGTGAAGATCATCGTCGTGAACAATGGCTATCTCGGCATGGTTCGCCAATGGCAGGAGCTCTTCTACAACAACCGCCTGTCTTCGGTGGAATTAGAGACGTTCCCGAACGCGGAGATGCTCGCCGGCGCTTATGGGTTTAAGGGCCGTACCATCCAGAATCCGGCGGACCTGGTGCCCGCGCTTCGTGAGGCTGTCGACGAGCCCGGACCGTACTTGCTCAATATAAAAGTGACGCCCTTTGAGAACGTCTACCCCATGGTACCCGCGGGCGGCGCGATCAATGAGATGGTCCTCGGTCCACCTCAACCCGTGGCGATGCCACGCTAATTATTTAACGGAAGTTACTAAGCCATGTTACAAGTCATTTCGCTGCTTTTGGAAAATAAACCCGGAGCTCTGATGCGGGTTACCGGCCTGCTCAGCGCTCGGGGCTACAACATCGAGAGCCTCACCGTCGCTCGGACGCTCGATCCGGAGCTCTCCAAGATGACCATTGTCGTCCAGGTCGACTCCAGCCTTCGCAAGCAGGTCATCAAGCAGATGAATAAGCTTGTCAACGTCCTTCAGGCTACCGACCTCACGGAAGGCTCCGTGGTCTGCCGCGATATGGTTCTCCTTCGCGTACGCGCTGCTCAGGAGAACCGCACCGCCATCCTTAAAGAGGCGGAGATATTTGCTGCTCGCGTCATTGACTCGTCCGTCGAGGGCTTTGCACTGGAAGCCACCGGCGACCCGGAAAAGCTCGACGAGTTCATCGCGGTCATGCGAAGCTACGGCGACATCGAGGTTACCCGGTCCGGTGCCCTCGCCATGTCGCTCGAACAAAAGAAATTGCGCCTCGCCCCGCCCATCTTAAGGGGTGAAGACGCCATGTTATCTGAGACAAAGAATGGAGTTTTGAATGCCTAAGTGCTTTTATGAAGCCGATGGAGACATGTCTCTCCTACAGGATAAGACAGTCGCGATCATTGGCTACGGTAGCCAAGGTCACGCTCACGCCTTGAACTTGCGTGACTCGGGCGCAAACGTGATTGTGGGTCTCTACCCTGGCAGCAAGAGCTGGGCGAAGGCCGAAGCCGCTGGCCTCAAGGTGTTATCCACCAGCGATGCCGCCGCCGCCGCCGATGTGATCATGATCCTCGTTGCCGATCATATTCAAGGTGACCTGTACAAGGACCACATCGCTCCTGGCCTGGCCCCCGGCAAGACCCTCATGTTCGCCCATGGCTTCAACATCCACTACGGCCAGATCGTCCCGCCTGCCGGAGTCGATGTTTCGATGATCGCACCCAAGGCTCCAGGCCACCGCGTCCGTGAATTGTTCACCGAAGGCGTCGGCGTTCCGGGTCTGGTCGCGATTCACCAGGACGCAACCGGCAAGGCGCTCCCGCTCGCCCTTGCCTACGCCTTGGCCCTCGGCTGCCTAAAGGCTGGCGTTATCGAAACCACATTCAAAGAGGAAACGGAGAGCGATCTGTTCGGCGAGCAGGCCGTCCTGTGCGGCGGCGCCAGTGAACTGATTCGCGCTGGTTTTGAAACCCTCGTCGAAGCCGGGTACGCACCGGAGATCGCTTACTTTGAGTGTCTCCATGAGCTCAAACTCATCGTCGACCTCATCTACGAGGGCGGCCTCGCCTATATGCGCTTCTCCGTCTCCGACACGGCCGAGTACGGCGACTACACCCGTGGCCCGCGCGTCATCAATAGCGAGACTCGCAAGGAAATGAAGAAGATTCTTTCCGAAATCCAATCCGGCGAATTCGCTCGCGCCTGGATCGCGGAGAACAAGGCCGGCCGGCACAAGTTTCTCGCAATGCGTGAAGAGGCGAGCACCCAGAAACTCGAAACCGTCGGTCATGAGCTGCGCAAGATGATGCCGTTCCTCAAGAAGAAGAAGGAAGTAGGTATCCCCGACGAATTGGCCGCTACGCTTTCCGCGAAGTAGGCAACAATGAAGATCTTTACCTTCGATACAACCCTGCGTGACGGTACGCAAGGCGAAGCCATTTCCTTTTCGGTCGATGACAAGATTCTGATTGCCCAGAAGCTCGACGATCTTGGTATTGACTACATTGAAGGTGGCTGGCCGGGTTCGAATCCGAAGGACAAAGAATTCTTCGCCCGCAGTCGTGAGCTTAAGCTGCGCCACGCCAGGCTGACCGCTTTCGGAGCCACCCGGTTCGCCAAGAACCGGGTGGACCAGGATCCGAACGTGCGAGCCCTCCTCGAAGCTCAAACTCCGGTCATCTCCATCTTCGGCAAGAGCTGGGATCTCCACACCAAGCGCGCCCTCGGCATCACCGAAGAAGAAAACATCGCGCTGATCTCCGAAACCGTTCGCTACCTTAAAGAGCACGGTCGCGAAGTCGTTTACGATGCCGAACACTTCTTCGACGGCTACCGCTCCAATGCCGACTTTGCCCTGCGCACCCTCGAAGCCGCCAAATCTGCGGGCGCTGACGTCCTCTGCCTTTGCGACACCAACGGAGGCAACCTACCGGCAAACATCGCGGAAATGGTCGGCGAAGTTCGCAAAAGATTCGACGGCATTCTCGGCATCCACACCCATAATGACTCCGATACCGCGGTCGCCAGCACCATCGCCGCCGTGGAGCAGGGTGTCACGCATGTTCAGGGCTGTATGAACGGCTACGGTGAACGCACCGGCAACGCCAATCTCTGCTCTGTGATCGCAAACCTCGAACTCAAGCTCGGCCACAGCACGATCGGGGCTGAACGCCTCAGCAACATCACATCAACCGCCCGATTCATCGCGGAGCTGGCTAATCTGCCCCTCCGCGGCGAACAGCCCTTCGTCGGCCATAGCGCCTTTGCGCACAAGGGCGGAGTGCACGTAAGCGCCGTCCTCCGGGACGCGGCCACATACGAGCACATCCGGCCGGAAGCCGTGGGCAATCGCCAGCGCGTATTGCTCAGCGATCTCTCAGGACGCAGCAACATCCTCTACAAGCTCAAGCAACATGGGTTGGACGATCGACTGGGAGAAGACGCCCGCCGCGAACTCCTGGAACGCATCAAACAGCTCGAATACCTCGGTTACGAGCTCGAGGCAGCTGAGGGCACTTTCGAATTGCTGGTCCGCGAAGCCCTCCGGCCAGGTGTGAACTTTTTTGAAGTAGTTGGTCTCGAAGTCACAACTCGCCTCGCCGGCAACAAGGAATCGCACACTTCCGCCACGGTCACGCTCAAGGCTCAGGATGGGATCCACACCGCCACAGGCTCAGGGCACGGCCCCGTTCACGCCCTGGACGTCTGCCTCAGGCAGTGTCTCTCGTCACTCTTCCCCGGCATCGCCGACGTCCGGCTCACTGACTACAAGGTCCGCGTTCTCGACACCAGAAAGGGCACTGCCGCCAAGGTGCGCGTGCTTGTGGAATGGTCCGACAATCGCCGCAGTTGGACGACGGTAGGCGTCTCCGACAACGTGATTGAAGCCAGTTGGAATGCCCTCGTCGACGCCATTCGCCTCGAACTCATGCGCCTTACAGAGCAGGACGAAACCCTTGCCCGTGCAGTAGAGGACTACTGCTGGGGCGTATAGTAAGGCCGGCTGGATGCTCGGTGTTCCTTACATTCGTCGCTTCGTATCGCCTCGTATTCCGGATCTGGATCGCGTACTCTTTGTAGAGAGTGGATCCCGCTATCTCCTTGAGAACCTCCTGTTGGCCCTCCGCCAGCGGGGTGTCACTCCACACGTGGATATCGTGACGTGCTTCGCAGGCACACCCCACAACTTGCCGCCGGCAGCAGCCGTTTATCGCGTTGCCGACTACGCCGGAGCAGCCGGACGCCAGACACTCTACCGTCAACTCTTGTCCAATGACTATCGGGCAGTTGGAATCATCTGTTCCGGCGAGCCCATCATGACAAAATGGAAATGGGCAATTGTCGCCAACCTTCCGGTCAAGGTCTTCGTACTCAACGAAAACGGAGACTACTTCTGGCTTGATCGTGCGAATTGGCGAACCGCATCCCACTTTGCGGCCTTCCGCGTCGGTCTTAGCGGTGCAGGAACCATCACAACGATATCCCGCATCGCCGTTCTCCCGTTTACATTCCTCTACCTCGTATCCTTCGCAATATTCGTCCACGTCCGCAGAAAGGTAACTACGTGAAAGCCATCCTTGTCGCTCAACCCGGCGGCCCAGAAGTCATGGAACTCGCTGACCTCCCCGTTCCATCAGCACCCGGCCCCGGCCAGGTCACCGTCAAAGTCGCCGCCTCTGGCGTAAACTTTATCGACATCTACCACCGTACGGGCCTCTACAAATCCGATTGGCCGGCAAATCTTGGAATGGAAGGGGCCGGCGTCGTGGAGGCCGTGGGTGAGGGCGTTTCGAACTTCTCCCCGGGCGATAGGGTCGCGTATGCGATGGCCCGGGGCTCCTACGCCGAATACCAATCCGTGGCGGCGTCATACCTTGTTCATGTACCCGACGCCGTAGATCTCGAAGTTGCTGCCGCAGCCATGCTCCAGGGGATGACGGCTCACTACCTCACTCATTCCACTTTCCCCCTTCGCGCCAATCAGGTCGCCCTCGTCCATGCCGTCGCCGGCGGCACAGGATTGCTGATCGTCCAGATGGCCAAACTTCTCGGTGCCACCGTCATCGGAACCACGTCCTCAGACGAGAAGGCAGCTAAGGCGCGCCAGGCTGGTGCCGACTACGTCATCAATTACACCGACTTCGAGACCGAGGTCAAGCGGATTACCGCGGGAAAAGGCGTCGACGTCGTGTACGACTCGGTAGGCGCGAACACGTTTGAGAAAAGCCTCAACGTCCTCCACCCGCGCGGCACCCTCGTCTCGTTCGGCCAGTCCAGCGGGGCTGTCAAGGCCATAGAGCCGCTGCTCCTCGCGCAAAAAGGATCCCTTTATCTCACCAGGCCGAATCTAGCTCATTACATTGCCGACCGCGCCGAAGTTGAATGGCGGGCCGGAGACATCCTCAGCTGGATCGCGGGACAGAAGTTACACATCGAAATTGCCGCTAGCTATCCACTTGCCAAAGCGGCCCAAGCTCATCGTGATCTCGAATCGCGCCGGACATCGGGAAAACTGATCCTTATCCCGTAATATCAGCGTTCTGTTTGCTTCAAGTTTTTAGTTGAAATCTGGACACCGGATGGGGCTTTTATGTCGGAAATGATGCGGCCATCGCCGCCAAGTTTCCAGGAAACGTGGATGTTGCCGTGGAGAGTGGGCACCGTGCCTTCGGCCCAAGTAATACTGCCCGGCCGCGGTTGGAAGACAGCGGCCGCGAACCCGGGCTTAAGGGGTTGGATTCCGAGGATATAGCGGCTGAGGATCCAGTTCGCCGAAGCGCCGCAAGTTTGGGTGTGGGTGTTGGCGGATGCCTCCCAGTTCTCGCCCCAACCCACGGCGCCAGCGGCGATCCATTTGCCGTGCCAGTCGTGAAACGCTTGTACTGCCTCTTTCTCGTGACCGGATTCGAAAAGCGCCGCGAAGATCTTGTCGGTCCATAGCGGGCTCAGACGATTGACTTCCGTCTGACCGGGGACCAGGGAGCGGGCCACCAGCTGAGCGGCAGTGGCTTGTTGGCCTGGGGAGCCCAGCTTCAAAAGGACAGCGAGCGCATTACCGTGCGAGGCGCAGAGGGGACGCGGTTCAGCGGCGGTCCATTGCCAGGGGTCCTTATCGGCGTCGGGCAGCCGCGCCGCCAGAGTCCTGCGGACAGCTTCGGACGGGTCGATATGTTCCAGCCAGGCGCGATGCGCGTGCGACCAGAAGCGAGCAGCGATGGCACCCCTGATCCGAGCTGCGAGGCCAGCGCAATCGGCGGCCAGTTTCGTGTCACCGCAGATAGAGACGACATGGACCGCACTTTCCAACGCTCGAAGCATCATCAGGTTCAGCGTCAGAGAGTAAGGCCGCTTGTCGAGAGCTGACCAATCGAGGAAGATCCAAACGCCTTCAGGCTGGATGAACAGTCCCTCCGACGTAATGTTGCGCATGACAAGCGTGCGGACAAAGCGTTCCAGAGCGGGCAGGCATTCCCGCAGCGTAGCAGCGTCGAGAGTAACCTCGTAATACTCCCAGAGGGATCTCATCCACACGCACGTGTAGTCGAGGATGCCCATGAACGTGGGGTCCATGGGGGCAACAGAATAAAGGCTGGATGATGGAAAAGAGCGGTCGCCCCACTGCCGCAGGCCGCGCTTCCACAGTGCTGTCTCGCCGTACGTCGCCCAGGAGCCCATGGCCGCCACGCACCCGTCGTGAATCCATTGGCACTGCTCGCGTGAGTTATTATCGACGAAGGCGTCCAGCATACCGGCGCGCAAAGTAAGATCACTTACTCGCCACACACCGTTAATCACTTCATCGCTCGACTCGAACGCGTTCGGCAGCACGGCGTGATGGGTGCGCAAGGCAGTGACGCGAATTTGGAGAGGCCTGTTGGAGCGGATCACCACCACGTGATGGCGGTAGCCGCGAATGGTGTAAGACTCCCAGGCAGAGTCGCCCGCTTGCACGGTCATACGGTCGGCGACGCCCTCGTACGGCCGCCCGAAACCGGTCAAGGGCACGGGGTCACCGGCGTCGTTGAACCCCGCGGCGTAGTAACTGTCGATGATCGCTCCACCCGCGGCTCCGCGTACGTCAACACGAGCGTAGGCGGCGTGGTTCCACCCGAAGTCGAAAGCGAGGGCAACGAAACCGGATTCGCGTGGAGCGGCCTGTACCCACCCATCGGCGTCTGGCTGCGGTACGTTGATGCGCGAGAAGCCCGCCGCCGGCCAAAGGGAAAGCAGGTTTGCCGCGTGCCCGATGTCTTCCGGGTTACGGCCTTCGATGGCCCAGCGCACTGCTTCAGGGCGCACCGGTTCCTCGTGCATCGGCGCCAGGCCGCGGGGCTCGAATCCGGTCCACGGAGCACAACCGGGAGGTCCAAGATAGAAGGGCTTCACCCACGTTTTGTCGGCAGCGGAATCGGAGGGCATCCGCCAATCGGGCGGTTCCGCGCCTGCGACGTATCTCTCCTGGCAGCCCATATGCTGGCTAAGTCGCGCCTGCCCGGTCTCTATCCAGTCGGCCACCCTCACCTGCCAGGAGAGATCGGTGCGCAGTGTGACCTTCTCGCCGCTCGGCATCTCCGCGACGCCTTCGAGAATTACGCCCGTTCGTGCTCGATGCAGGTATTGCCCATTACTTACTCCGAATTGATGGACTAAGATCGCCAGCCAGTTAGTGCCCGCGTGTAAGTGCGCGCCGATGTCGTATTCGTCATAAGACTGCTTCTCGGGGAAACAACGTGCAGGACCGCGCCCTACCAGGACTCCGTTCACCCACAGGATGTAGCGGGAATCGGCCGTGATGCGAATGGGCGCCTTTGCCGGCGCAGCGGCCAGCGCAACGTTATTGCGGAAGGCATAGAATCGCGCCCCCGGCTCCCCGCCGCAATCGTCCTGCCAGTGGCAACCGATCCACGCGCTATGCCGGAACGGATGTTCCTCTCTGCGCACTTCCTCAGAAGCGGAGGAGGACTGCGCCGGCGGTCCGGCGGCGCCAAGACCGCTTGCTGTACCGGCAACAAACGCGCGCCGGGAGAATGAACCTGCTGCTTTTCGCTTCATAGTTCCGAGGCGAGTATGTCGCGCCGGGTGGCGGGTCGTCAACAGAATCGTTATCCTGGCAGGACTATGGCCAACCGTATCCTCGCCGCGTGTCTCCTCGGTTTGTGGTCTCTGCCTGCACTCGCCGCCGATTCCCTCGATGCCCTGAGTACCGATTTCTGGCACTGGCGCGCCGCAACCCAACCGTTCGACCACGACGATATCCCACGAGTCGAGAGGCCCGCCGCGGCGCTCCCCGACTGGTCTGCGCACGCGGTGGCCGCCCGGCGACAAGCCTACGACGGATTTCAAGAGCGATGGTTGGCGCTGGCGAACGCCAGCGACCCAGTGGCG
>JBDTMC010000241.1:0-11818 GCA_039934475.1 Bryobacteraceae bacterium
ACTCCCTGTCAGAAACATAACATGGCACCCTGCACCGTGCAATGCTGTGAATCCGGGATGTCCGGCGCGCGGACGGATGCTAAAATTGTAAATTGAGCCAACATATCCCCGTTTCTGCTAAACCCCGAGTGTGCGCCGTCAGTTTCCTCAATACGGTGCCTTTGGTTTGGGGAATGTTGCACGGAACCGAGCAACACCTCTTCGACCTCCAGTTTGCCCTCCCCGCCGTGTGCGCCGACCGCTTGGCGAATGGCGCGGCCGACATCGGCATCGTCCCCGTCATTGAGATCCCCAGACTGGAACTTGCCGTCGCTTACGGCACCGGAATTGCCTGCCGCGGGCCGGTGCGCAGCATTCTGTTGATTTCCAAGGTGCCCATCGCCCAGATCCGGACCCTCGCCACCGACACCAGTTCGCGTACCAGCGTCCAACTGGCGCGCATCATCCTGGAGCGGAAGTATGGCGTTCGGCCAACGCTGATCCCTCTGCCGCCCGCCCTCCCCGCCATGCTCGGAGCCGCCGACGCTGCGCTCGTCATCGGCGATCCCGCGCTTCATATCGATCCCGCCTCGCTGCCGTTCGAGGTGCTGGATTTGGGAGCTGAATGGTTCGACCTCACCGGCCTTCCATTCGTCTTTGCTGCCTGGGCGGGTCGTCCGGAAAGCATGAACGACGACGTCGCCGCCCAACTGGACGAATCCTGCCGTTTCGGACTCAGCCACATTGACGACATCGTGCGCGAAGAGTCGCCGCGGCGCGGTTTGCCCGAAAGCCTGGTTCACGAATACCTTACCCGATCCATCGTCTTTCAACTCGGTCCCCCCGAATACGACGCAATGCGCCTTTTTCTGGAGTACGCTGGGTATAAAGATAGTCTAAGAATTGCTGGGACAATCTCTGTATTATGATGACGCGCGAAGAAGCCATTCAACTGTTTGCCAGTGACGACCTGATCGGAATCGGGATGGCCGCCGACGCCCAACGGCGCAAGTTCCACCCCGACGGCGTGGTCAGCTACATCATCGACCGCAATATCAACTACACGAACTTCTGTACGGAGTATTGCAGCTTCTGTGCCTTCTACCGGCCGATGGGCCACAAAGAAGGCTACGTCCACAACCACGACACCATCTTCGCCAAAATCCAGGAAACCATCGATCTGGGCGGCACCGGCGTCCTGATGCAAGGCGGCCTCCACCCTGACCTCAAGATAGAATGGTATGAGGATCTTCTCAGCGCCATCAAGGTCAAATTCGGCGACAAGATCTGGCTGCACTGCTTCTCGGCTCCCGAAATCACCAACATCGCCGAAGTGAGTGGTCTGCCCTTGCGCGACACCATCGCCCGCCTCCGCGATGCCGGCCTGCAATCCATCCCCGGCGGCGGCGCTGAGATCCTCGATGACGGCGTCCGCTACCGCATCAGCCGCCTGAAATGTTCCACGCAGGATTGGATCGACGTGCATCGAGTCGCCCATTCCCTCGGCATGCGGACCACTGCCACCATGATGTTCGGTTGTGGCGAAACCATTGAACAGCGCGTGAATCACCTCGAAGTCGTACGCCAAATCCAGGAAGACACCGGCGGCTTCACGGCTTTCATCCCCTGGAGCTTCCAGCGCGAAAACACGTCGCTAGGACGCTTTGTGAAAGAGGAAGCGACAGCGGTCGAATATCTAAAGACCCTCGCCATCGCGCGCCTCTACCTGCCCAACATCGTTAACGTGCAATCCTCCTGGGTCACCCAGGGTTTGAAGACCTGCCAACTTGGACTCCGCTTCGGAGGCAACGACGTCGGCAGCATCATGATCGAAGAGAACGTGGTCTCCGCCGCCGGAGCCCACCATCGCGCTTCCGAAGAGGAACTCCGTCGCCTCATCCGCGATGCCGGCTTCACCCCAAAACAGAGAGATACCCTCTACCGAACATATTATTTGAACTGATTGGCGCTTATCCGGATTCTAAAGCCTGAACTCCTGCCCAATATAATCCAGCGCCACGCGCTCCTGCCTGGCCCCCACAATCTGCCGCAACCGTTCAATCGGCTCGAAATACGGTTCCCGGCTCAACAGAAACGTCTGGTGATGGATCGGCAGTATGAACTCCGCTCGCGCGTCGTTGGCCATACGGAACGATTCCTCTGGATTGCAATGGCGCGTGATCCACGGGTTATAGGCGCCAATGGGCATCAAAGCCAAATCCGCCTGCGGTTTACCGGGAAGGCGGCGAAATGCGTCCGTCATCGCCGTATCGCCTCCGAAAACCACTTTCCGCTTCCCCACCTCGATGACATAGCCGTTGTACCCGCGCCACACATCCGTGCGCATACGCGCGCCCCAGTGATTCACCTCGAAGGCGCGCAACGTAGCCGGACCGACTCTCGCGTGCTGCCCCCAACTCACCTCATGCACCGCCTGATACCGCCGCACACGCAACAGATCGGCCGTGTTCGCCGCCGTCACAACATTCGTCTTGAAGTGCTCTAACGCGCGTAGCGACGGGATGTCGAAATGGTCCATGTGCGCGTGCGAAAGCAGGATCAGATCGATTGGTGGCAGTTGCCGAGGCACCAGTGCCGGAGCCACCAGGCGCTTGATTCCCAGCGTGACCACAGAGAAGTGGATACCCGCCCGGTCGCTAAACACAGGGTCGGTGAGAATCGTGAAACCGTCAATCTTCAGCAGCACCGTGCTGTGCCCCAACCACGCGGCGAACAGACCCTGATCCGGCCACGCCCCAGGGTTGGGAATGTGCTCCGGCGGCAGTATGGGACGGCGCAGTTCACGGCGGTAGTATTGCCAGAAAGCCGGCGTTGCCCGGCGCACGCCGGCAAGCGACGATCCACTGTACCCGGGCAGCCGCCTGGATCGGGGTTCCATGCTGCTACCAGCCGTAGCGTTCCTGCTTCCACGGGTCGCCGTGGCTGTGATACCCGTTACGCTCCCAGAAGCCAGGCCGGTCTTTGTCCAGGAACTCGATTCCCGACAGCCACTTCGCACTCTTCCAGGCATAGAGTTGGGGAATGATCAGGCGCGCGGGGCCGCCGTGTTCCTCGGTGATCGGCTCCCCGTCATGCGTGAAGGCGACCAGCGCATCTTCGGCCAGAAAGTCTTCTAGCGGCAGGTTCGTTGTCCAACCGGAGTCATAGCCGTGGGCCACCACGTACTTCGCTTCCGGCTTCAGCCCGCCGGCCAGTTTCACCAGTTCGCTTACGGAGATACCTTCCCACACGATCCCCAGGCGAGACCAGCGAGTAACGCAATGAAAATCGGAAAACACCCGCACCCGCGGCAGTTCCTGAACTTGCTTCCAATCCCACTCCACGGGATTCTCCACCAGGCCGAACACCTTCAGGCGCCACTTGCCCAGAGCGACGGGCGGGGCGCCGCTGGCATCCAGGACGGGCCACTTCATGGTGCGGCTCTGCCCTGGTGGAATGCGGTCGGCGCGGCGCGTATCGGGGCTGATGATCACACCCGGCTGCTGTTCTTCCGGCGCCGGAGGGACTTTACCCTGGGTCTTCGACGAGTCCATTCCAAACATAGGCCTCTCTACTATCGTACGCGTTTCGCACTCTTCAGATCCTTGTCGATCTGCTTCAAATCGGCAGGTTGGTCGCCCACCCTTTTCAGATGTCCCAGTTCCTCTTTGCACGCCGCGGTATCGCCGGTCAGCAGGGCAATTTTGGCCCGAAAGACGCATTTGTAGCTGCTCCCATTCGGGGCTTCATGAGCAGTGGTGGCTTCCCGAAAGGCGTCGGCGATATTCCCTGCCTGCAGCAGCGTATAAGCGACAAGGATGTGCAGCGAAGAGTTATCCGGCCGCGACTTGCTGAGCACAGAGAGGCGTTCAAACGCAGCCAGGTGTTGGCCCGAGCGGATCAATTCCATCGCCCCATCCACCACTTTGCGCTCGTCCATATTCAACATACTGAGCGGAGCAGCCAGTTGATCGAAACGGAGCGCAAAAACAGGAGACTGAGCGGATAGAGGCAAACAGAGCAGCAGAAGTAGAAGCGCAATCCTCATACTTCCAGGGTAATGGAAGTGGGCAGGCCGCGGAAGCCACGGCCTGCCGGACTTTGTTATTTACAGCCCCTTGGAGCCAAGGAACACCACAAGGTCAACGACACGGTTGGAATAACCCCACTCGTTGTCGTACCAGGAAACCACCTTCAGCAAATTGCCGCCAACCACCTTCGTCAACTGGGCGTCAATGATCGAGCTGTTCGGGTTCTTCAGCATGTCGGTGGAAACCACCGGATCTTCCGTATAAGCCAGAATGCCCTTCAACGGGCCTTCCGCGGCAGCCTTGAACTTGGCGTTCACTTCTTCCGCGGTGACGTCCTTGCTCATCAGCGCCACCAGATCCACCACCGAAACATTGGGCGTGGGAACGCGCATGGCGTATCCGTCCAGCTTGCCCTTCAGTTCCGGCATCACCAGCGCGATAGCCTTCGCTGCGCCAGTCGTCGTGGGGATCATATTCACGGCAGCGGCGCGCGCCCGGCGCAAGTCCGCGTGCGGGAAGTCGAGCACCGTTTGGTCGTTGGTGTAGCTGTGGATCGTGGTCATCGAGCCCTTCTCGATGCCCCAGTTCTCCTGCAGAACCTTCACAAACGGAGCCAGGCAATTCGTCGTGCAAGACGCGTTCGAAATGATGTTGTGCTTCGCCGGGTCGTACTTTTTGTCGTTAACACCCATCACAATCGTGATGTCCTCGCCCTTCGCAGGGGCGGAGATGATGACCTTCTTAACCGTGCCATGCAAATGCTTGCCGGCATCCTTAGCATCGGTGAAACGCCCAGTGGATTCAATCACCACCTGCGCGCCCAGGGACGACCAGTCGATTGCCGCCGGGTCCTTAATCGCGAAGATCTTCAGCGGCTTGCCATTAATCAGGATGGAGTCGCCTTCAGCTTTGACATCGGCGTCGAGCGGGCCGAGGATCGAGTCGTACTTCAGCAGGTGCGCCAGGGTCTTGGTATCGGTGAGATCGTTTGCAGCAACGAACTCGATTCCGGGATTGTGTAATCCCGCTCGCAATACGTTACGGCCAATGCGGCCGAAACCGTTGATGCCTACCTTAATAGCCATTCCGGAGTAACCTCTCTCGTGTTATGAAATTCCTCTTCATCATAACAGAGTACGGAATGCGCGGGTGGGTTGAACCGGAGTCGAATCTCTTTTATTGCGGCTTCAGCGGCGGTGCCGTGGACCCGCCTAAACCGGCGTAGGTCTCCTTCACCGTTACCACCGATTTGCCCTTAAACGTCACAAAAGTGATCCGTCCGGGCGGCAGACCGAAGATCCAGTCTTCGAAGTCCACGCCATCGCGCGTCTCGCGCAATTTATCGCGCGGACGCCCAGCGGCCAGCAGGACCTGCTCGCGGTCCATACCCTCAATCACCTTCTTGTTCTTGATCGCTTCCCTGATCGGCTCCGGCAGGTTATCAACGTAGTTTTCTGTGGCGCTGTGCTTGTCGAAATCGAGCACCGGGGCCAGCATCTTCTTGATCGCCGCCGCTTCAATCGCCGGCACGCCCTTCGGAAAGGTCAACGCGATGTAAGTGCCGGTGGCTAGAGCACCGTCTGTCCGGCCGATCGGCCTGGTGCCTCCACCGCCGCCCCCGCCTCCGCCCACTTCCACATGCTCGTACCACTTCTTCTTCGTCTTCAGCCCGCCGTTGATCTCGAAGACAATCCGGTCGTCTTCGATGTTGATCTTGGTCACCTGCACCTGATCGCCAACGCGGGCGGCAGGTCCCAATTCTTTCGCGGCTTCCATCCATTGTGCTTTGTCATAGGCGCCAGTCGAGGGGAACTCCAGAGGCTTGTGCGAGCGCGGCAGCATCACCTTGGCCGTGGCGAATTCGGCCGTCAGGTTGCGCACCATCTCCAGGCGTTCTTCGTCGGTGAGTTTCTTCTCGCCCCCAGCCAGCAGAAGCGTAACGGCCAGCAAGAGAGGAATCACGCGCATTTAGATGTCCTCCAGGTCGAGTTGACGAAGCAGGAAGGCCGGATGGCGCACGATCGGAGCACGCCGCAGATAGAAGAACAGCAGCACCAAGATAGGAAGCGTGAAAAGGCTGGCTTCCGGCCCATAGTCCCCACCACTGAACAGCGTGGCCGCACCCCAGTGCAGCGAATATCCTGTCACCCCCATTGTATATCCGCTCACCTTGGCGCCCAGCAGAGAGAGCGCCCAGTTCCAGCCAAAGTGCAGCGCGATCGGTAGCCATAGGTCGCCGGAGCGCAAGAAGGCGAAGCCCAGAATCACTCCCCACAGAGTGGTGTTGAGAAGCGCCATTGCGGAGAAATTGACACTGCCCGCGGCGTGCGCGAAGCCGAAAACAATAGCGAATGGCAGGATCGTCGCAAACGGTCCCAAATGGCCCATCAGCAATTGAAAGCCATAGCCGCGAAACAGCATCTCCTCGCCAATGGCGGCAAACAGCAGCACCACAGTAACAAAAATAAACGGGCCGAACCCTGCGGCCACAGTGGTGTCGCGCTGGAACCAAACCTGGCGCGTAATCAGCGGTGGCACAATCGCCAGCAGTGCCGCGCCCACGCCGCCAAACAGGCCAATCACCAGGTGCCGCACGGAAACCGGCGTCCACCCAAGACCGATGTCTGCCAGTTGTCCCCGCTCCCACACGCGCATCGCGATGCCGTTGGCGACGGCCGCCGCTGCGAAAGTGCCCAGGAAGGCCGCAATGACGTAGCCCCCCAGCCCATTGAAGAGGTTGCCGAACAGCCACACGCCGGCGATCTCCAGAAAGGCGAACAGCGCGACCCGCAGTGCGAGACCGGTGGTACTGAGTGGGGCGTCGGGAGATGGCATGCTATAGCTTTTCCACCACGCTATGGTACCGGTTCAACGCCGGATGCTCCAACGTTTGCACTTTCCCCCCCGGCCACCGTACAACCGCCCGATCCACCACCTCGCAAGCCCCCAAACCG
The DNA here is from genome assembly GCA_039934475.1 of Bryobacteraceae bacterium. Classification (GTDB taxonomy): domain Bacteria; phylum Acidobacteriota; class Terriglobia; order Bryobacterales; family Bryobacteraceae; genus JBDTMC01. The sequence continues at coordinate 6,965 of JBDTMC010000241.1, forward strand.
AAATGCACTCGCGGGTCGTTCCGCGAAAGATAGCTCCCGCCGTTGAACACCGCCCCCGTCTGCATCCGTCCACACCCCTCAATGCGAATGGTTGCACCTAGCGCGTCGCGATGCCGCGCTCCTCCCACCAGTTGAAACCCGATCCATCCGCCCACACCCGTACTGTCGTTCATCAATAGCAAAGGCGCCCCCTCCACCGGAACCACCGCCACATCCACCTTCCCATCGTTGTTGAAATCCCCCGCTGCCCCGCCGCGGTGCGACAAACCTCGCGGCTGGTCCACGGGATCGTTCACCCGCACAAACTTCCCGCCCCGGTTCTCCATCACCACGAACGGTTGCAGGTAAGCGGTCGTCGGCAGCATCCCGGCATTCGGATACACATGCCCATTCGCCATCCACAAATCCCCATCCCCATCGTTATCGAAATCGGCAAACCCGCAAGCCCAACCCACCCAAGGCGAAGTCACGGCGGCCAGCCCCGTGCTCGCCGAAACCTCCTCATACAACCCCGCCTTCACCTGGCGAAACAACGGGAAATGGTCTTCCGAAAAAACAGTGGTCAGGAAGTCGATCAATCCATCGTTGTCATAGTCGCCCAGGGCCACACCCATGTTCGCCATCGTCTGCCCGTCTTCATTGAAGCCAACCCCGCTTACCAGAGCCGCTTCGCGAAACGTCCCATCCCCTTGATTGACGTATAGGTAATTCGGATTGGAGTCGTTGGCGACAAAAATATCCGGCCGCCCGTCCCCGTTGAAATCGTGAAACACAACCGTAAACCCGTGATATAGCCCCTTGTCCACAACCCCCGCTTTGGCAGTCACATCGGTAAACGTGCCGTCGCCGTTATTGTGATACAGGATATCGGCTTCACCCTTCAGGCTCATCGGTCCGCAGAATCCCGGCACGCCGCGATACAGACACACCGGAGGCTTACCGCCAAACTCCAGCGCATCCAGTGCCACATAGCCCGCAATGTATAAGTCCGGAAAGCCGTCCCCGTCGTAATCGCCAAATGCGCTCCCCGTGTGCCAGTGCATCTGGCGCGTCAAACCGGCCGCCGCCCCCTTCTCCGTGAACGTCCCGTTGCCGTTGTTATGGAACAGCAGGTCCCGCCCGATGGTGGTGATCAGGATATCGGTGTGGCCATCGTTGTCGTAATCGATGGCATTGGCGCCAGTCCCCCAATAAGGATTCGTCAGCCCCGCCCGCTCAGTCACATCCTCGAACTTCCCGTTCCCCAGATTGCGGTACAGATACACCCCGCCCTTCCGCGGCGGAGGCGTCTGCCCGCGTTTCACCGCGCGAAAAACATCCATATCCGCGCCGCCCACCAGCAGCAGGTCAAACCACCCATCGCCGTCGTAATCCAGCCACGCCACGCCCGTCCCATTGGCTTCCGGAATCCAATGGTGTGCCGGATCGCCCGACCGCATCTCCGCAACCACACCCGCCTGCCGCGCCACATCCACAAAATGAATGCGCGCCGGCGGACCCTCCGCCCATAGCAATAAAGCGGCCACAATTCGTACCAGCACTCTTTAGCGCTTCCTCAGTTCATTGAAGCGCGCCAGATGTTGATCCGCCTCTTGCTGCCGCCCCTGCTTCGCCAGAAACAACCCTAACCGGTAATGCCCCTCCGCGCTGGCCGGGTCCACAACAACCGCCTTCTCCAACAGCGCCAGCGCCTCTTTCGCATCACCCGTCTTCCCCAAAGCCACGCCCAGCTTGATCATGGCATCCGTAAATCGCGGATTCCGCTCCAACGCCTGCCGCAGATAGGGAACGGCTCCTTCCGTCTTGCTATGGCCCATATAGAACACGCCCAGGTTGTAATAGGGCCACTCCGACTTCGCCGGCTGTTTCTGTTCCGTCTCAATCGCCGCCAGGTACGCCTGTTCGGCGTCGTTCGCCCGCCCCAAAGCCTCAAACGTCTGTCCCAAGTGATTCAGCGTCCGCACGCTCGCCGGATTCAATTCCCGCGCCTTCTGCAAAGCCGCCAAAGCATCCACCGCGTTGTCCCGGCTGAAGTACAACCGCCCCAGGTAATACCACGCATCCCCATCCGCCGGAGCCAGTTCCACTGACCGCCGCATGGTCACCAAAGCCTCATCTGACCGCCCCAGCATAAACTGCGTCATACCCAGCATCTTTGACGCCCCCGCGCTCTCCGGATGCTCCGCAACATACCCCGTCAGGATGTCGAAGGACTGCTGATACTGCCCCGCGTTAAACAGCTCCAAAGCCGTTTGCAAAGGAGTCTGCCCCCACGCCAAGCCCGCCACCATGACCAACGCTACAGCTCGCAACCACATCTATTCAAAAATAACACTCACCCACCCGCTCTCACCGCCCCCCATCCCGCGTCGCCCGCACCACAATGTCATGCCGAAACGCCCCCAAATCCAAAGCCAGCGTCTTTCCACCTTCGACAGTAAGCGCGGGAGAAGCCTGCCCGCTCACCGGCGAATACAAGCTCACCGCAAACGATCCCACCGGCAACTGCAGCGTCACCTTCCCCTCAATCGGTTCGCCATACCCCATCGCATCCACCTCGCGGTTATCGCCCAGATAAGCGACATAATCACCCTTCGAACTCACCAACCCCGAGACCGTCAAAGTCGCCGCAGGAGTCGCCGAAATCCACTTCGTATCCGGCCGCGAATGCACAAAATCAAACCCCGACATAAACTCCGAGAGATACTGCATCCAACTCCGGATCCCCGCGCGCGAAGCCACCGTGCCTGCCTCACTGCCAACGGTAATCGAGAAATCGATGTAGTCGTAGTGCGCGCCGTTCAGCAGAGAAGTCCACGCCCTCTTCCGATGAATCGTCCATCCCGTCACATCCCGGTACATACTCGCCGTATTGTCCTCATCGTGCAACAGCGGCTTCCGCTCCATCGACGCAGCCTTCGTGAAGGCGGCAAACTCGCTCAGCATGAGTTCCTTCGACATGAAATGCCCTAACTGATACGTCCGGTCACGCAGCACCGTATCGGGCAACGGATGCACATTCGCGATATCGAACAGAGTTCCCTGGAACGTCTGATCGTTGGGGAAACGGAACTTCGGTGAATAGGCAAACGCCTGCTGCCCCGCAATCAGATGCTTCTTCCCGATCTTCGTCATCTCATCGCGCATAGCCGCTCCCATCTCCGCCTGCCATGCATCCACATCGGCCGGGCTGACGTTGTGATCCGGAACCGCGCCCCCAGGCTCGTTACAGATCTCGTAGTAGATGTTGTCGTACTCCGCGGTCTCGCGAATGATCTTCCGCGCATAGTCGGCTTGGCGCTTCACCAATTCGCGATCCTTCAGCGACAAATACTCCGGCCAATCGATCTTTCCCACGCCCTGTTTATTATTCTTCGACCGGAAGGGATTCAACGCCCAGATCGGTTCCCCATAGGTATTGCTGAACACCGTCAGCTCAACCACGATCCCCTTCTCCGACGCCATCTTCAAGAACCGGTGCAGCCTCTCAAAATACTCCGGGTTCCACTGGTCCAGGTCATACAGCGGCTCGCCATCCATAGCCACACCCGGACCCGTCCGTGGAAACGGGGCCACGTAATCGGGCGATTCCGGCTTCGCTGGCGACGAAGGATTCCGCGCGCCTTGCAATTCACGAAACAGTAAAAACGTGCGCGTGTGCGTCATCTTATGTGCCGCCGCGTCATCCAGGTACCGCGCAAAATCAAATGCCCGGTTCATCACCGATCCATAGTGCTCCGAAGCCGTCAGCAGGAACGTAGGCTTCCCGCGAAACAGAAAATATCGCGGATTCTCCGGATGAATCGAAATCGGCGGACCCGGTTCCGCCCCATACCCTAGACCAACGAAAACGAACGCCAGTAGTAGCCAGTTCCTCATGGGTCAGATCATATCAACGTTGTCTCGAACTGCGATATTGTGAGGGCCTATGCCGGACCAAACTTTTCGCGAGGCGGAACGCGCTCAGGCCAGCATCCTCGCCGCTGTAGAGAAGCGTACTCTCCTCTGGCTCGCCCGCCGCATGCCGCCCTGGCTCAATTCCGACCACCTCACCCTCCTCGGATTCCTCGCTATGTTCGCCGCCGGCCTCTGCTACTGGATCGCCAGTTGGAACACCGCCGGCCTCATCGGAGTGATGGCCGCGCTAGCCATCAATTGGTTTGGAGACAGTCTCGATGGCACCCTCGCCCGCGTTCGCCAATGCCAGCGTCCCCGCTACGGCTTCTACGTGGACCACATCACCGACGCCATCGGCACCGGAGCCCTCATGCTCGGCCTGGCGCTCTCCACTTACATGACGCCATACATCGCCTTAGGTCTCTTAGTCGCCTATTTCTTACTATCCATCGAGGTGTATCTAGCCACTTATGCCATCGGAACCTTCCACATGTCTTTCTGGAAATTCGGCCCCACCGAACTCCGGTTACTACTCTGCGTCGGCAACGCCGCCCTCTTCTACCGCTCCCGAGTGGTACTCATGGGCAACGAATATCTCCTCTTCGACATAGGAGGAGCCATAGGAATCGCCGGAATGTTATCGATGCTCGCCTGGTCCGCCCTCCGCCACACCATAGCGCTCTACAAGGCCGAACCTCTGCCTCGGCGCCCAGGCATCTAAGTGGATCTACCGCGGCCGCGAGGGCTCGCCGACCGCATTAAGATTCGCGGCTGCACCGCGGCGAAGCTGTTCCGATTTGCCTAGGCCGTTACCTGCGCGATGTGGCCAAGGTGGTGTTTGCCGTGCCACGCATAGAGCGCCAATGCCATATCGAGACGCACGGCTCCCATTTCGGGGTGACGGAAGGCGCGCTGGAAATCTCCTTCAGTCATGCCTGCCAATGTCAGCGCCCAACG
>JBDTMC010000242.1:0-11813 GCA_039934475.1 Bryobacteraceae bacterium
AAGAATCCAATCAGGATGCCAGCAGTAATCGAATCCACGCGTCGGCCAGCCAATGCTCGAACTCTTGCGGTGACCAGCCGCGCTGTTCCACCAGGAGCAAATAAAACTCCGGCGAATTCATACTCCAAATGATGTCTGCCGCCTGGGACACGGAAACGCCCGCCCGGAGACGTCCGGTTGCAGCCAGGTCTTTCGCCAGCAAGCGCATGTTCTCGGCCCGGCGCTGCGAGAAGTCCTGCCACAGTGCGTCCAGTTCGGGATCGAGGGGCGCCGCGCCCTGAAGCACTCGGAAGAGAGGCGCGAGCCTCGATTGAATACTGCGTAGCGCCGCGGCATAGATTTGCAGTTTGCGGCCGGCATCGGTCTCTGCGCGAATCGCGCGTACATAGTCGCGTTCTTCGGCCGGCACCGCACTATCAGTGCCGGAGATTGCCATCTCCACGAGCAATCGGAATAGGGAAGGCTTCTTGCCGACAGTCGCATACACCGTATCGATGGCGATTCCGGCGGCCCGGGCAATCGCCGGCATGGTCGCGGCGGCGTAGCCTTTCTCCAGAAATACCTGCCGGGCGGCGTCAAGGATCGATTGCCGAGTGGCCAGTGCCGCCTCTCTCCGTGCGCTGGAATCGTAGGCGCGCTTTGTGACTGTCTTGGCCATAGTTTCGCTTGACTTCCAAATTAATCCGATGTATCTTCGGATTAATATAGCTTACTCAGAATGAGGTCCAAAGGAGAATAGGATGTTTTCACTGATGATTGACTTTACCAATGTGCTGCTGGCAGCGCTACTGGTAGGCGCCATGTTCGGCGTATGGCTCGTCTTCAACCCGTCGGGGCTGGATGCCCGCGTCTACTTGGCGATACAGCAGCAAGGCATCCGGACGCTGCACCCGGTGCTGCCGGCGCTGGGGGCGGCCACCACACTCGTGACGGTCATCGCAGCGGTGCTGGGACGCGACGATCGCACGCGGTTCGAGTTGCTCATCGCGGCTGTCGTCTGTTTTGTGGTGGCCGGCTTGATTACGCGATTTCTGAATATGCCGATCAACGCGGTTGTTAAGACCTGGAATATAGACGCGCTGCCCGGGAACTGGACTAATTTGCGCGATGAGTGGTGGCGGTGGCACTTCATCCGTCTGGCCGCGGGGCTGGGAGGACTGTCGGTGCTCCTAGTCGCGACGCTGAGGCACAGTTGAAGCATGAAGATCGCGATCCTGGACGACTACCATGACACGTTGCGGACGCTTGCCTGTTTCGAAAAGCTGAAGGGGCATGATGTCACGGTCTGGAACGATCATGTGCAGGATGTCGATACCCTGGCGCAGCGGTTGAGAGATACGGAAGTGTTGGTCCTGATACGTGAACGGACCAAGATTCTCGCCCCCCTTCTTGATCGGCTGGACAAACTGGGGCTCATCAGCCAGCGCAGCGTCTACCCGCACATCGACATCGAAGCCTGTGTCAGACGTGGCGTGATAGTGTCCTCGAGCCAGCATCCGGGGACACCCTCCTACGCGGCTGCTGAGTTGACCTGGGGTCTAATTCTGGCGGCGATGCGGCGGATTCCCCAGCAAATGGCCTCCCTTAAGGCAGGTAATTGGCAGGTCGGCGTTGGGGATAGTCTGCGCGAGAAGACTCTGGGAATCTACGGCTACGGCCGTATTGGTAGTGTTGTTGCGGGCTACGGCCGGGCATTTGGAATGAAGGTGCTTGTGTGGGCGCGCGAAGCATCGCTACTGCGAGCACGGACTGACGGCTACGTGGCGGCGTGCGGCAAGGAAGCGCTATTTGAGCAATCCGATGTCGTCTCCTTGCACCTAAGGCTGGTGGACGCAACACGAGGGATCGTCACTGCCGGGGACCTTGCCCGCATGAAACCAACGGCGCTGCTTGTGAATACCAGCCGCGCGCAACTCATCGAAACCGGCTCGCTGGTGACGGCCTTACAGGCGGGACGTCCAGGAATGGGGGCAATCGACGTTTACGAGGAGGACCCAGTTCTGGGCGCCCGTCATCCTCTACTTGAGATGGAGAACGTCGTCTGCACTCCCCATATCGGCTACGTTACCCGGGATGAGTACGAGGTTCAATTCGCAGATATCTTCGACCAGGTCGTCGCCTATTGCGCGGGCCAGCCGATCAATGTCGTAAATCCGGCGGTGCGGTGACGCCCATTAACCGTCTGTGGGGGGATTCCATCCGTAAAAGCGATGTCGCGGCATTCGCGGCCCCCGCTTCCGCCTCGATCTGTTTGCCAATCGCAGCCGCTCGCGCCGCGTACGCCGGATCCAACAGCAGCGGTTCCAGCGCCGCCGCGGCTCGCCGTGCGTTATATGCGCCACTCGGCACGCTCCGTGCAATCCCGAGCCTCACCATGCGGTGCGCGTTATCTGGCTGGTCATGAGAAAACGGGACAACCAGCATCGGCCGCCCCGCGCGCATCGCCTGCGCTGTCGTGCCCACGCCGCCCTGATGGATGACGGCCGCGGCGCGCGGAAACACCTCCGAATGGCGTGCGTACGGGACGGCCATCATCCCCGGCGGTAGCTCGCCGGAAACATTCCTACCATTCAATAGCAACGCCCGCAAACCCAACTTTCGAGCGGCCGCGATGCTTTGACCGTAAAAATCGCCGGCGGCGTTGACCGCCGACGAGCCGAGCGTGAACACTAGCGGAGGAGGCCCCGCATCCAGGAACCGCTCCACCTCCGGCGGCAAGCCGGCATGCTCGTGATGGGCGTCGAAGAAGGGAAACCCGGTAACTTGCGTCGCCCACGGCCAGTCCGGTTGCGGCTCCGCCAGCAGGTGCGAAAACAGGGCCAGTACCAGGCTGGGCGAGTGCTGGCCTTCGAACAATGGGTTGTCGCCGTTCAGTCCCAGTTCCCTGCGGAACTCGAGCACGTCCTTCATCCACCGCAGCGACATCCTTTTACCGGTGTTCCAGAAGGCCCTCATTACAGGCACGCCGAGGCGGCGCAGGTGGATGGCCCAGGGGAGTGGCGCGGGCACCGGCGGGTCGTAGGCCGAGACAAAGCTCATCGGCGCCAACACGGAGGAAACCCACGGGATCCGATGCTGTTGCGCGATGGCGACGGCGGCGGCGGTTAGAGGGTGCGTGAGGATCATGTCCGTCTTAAGGGCCGCCGGCAGCAGGTCCGTGTAGGCATCGCGCGTCCAGGCGTTCATCATCCGTATCACGCGCTCAGTGCCGCGCATCCGGTCCATGAGTGCTTCGATCAAGGCGCCATCGTCGAGCGAAAGGTCCGGGCGAACGGGGTGAAACGCGATGCCGTGCGCCTCCACTTTGTCCTTGTAATAAGGGCTGGTGGCGATGGTCGGCTCCGCGCCGCGCTCCTGTAGGGCGTGAGCGATGGCGATGTACGGGTGGAGATCGCCATAGGAGCCGGCGGTGGCGATCAGGACTTTCCTCATGAACAGATGAATCTCACGCTTTAGATGACGCTGCGCGATCAGATGACGCAGTGATCCATCGCCACATCATCCAGACCTAGCCGCGTCCGTTTAATCTGTATGCAATAAATGCCTGCAGCCGTTGACTTCGTATACACTCGACGATAAGGTTTTGGGAAAGAACTGAGGAGGTGACAGTGAATCACATAGAATCTTCCGGGGCTAGGATCTCGCGGCGCGGGGTGTTGCAAGGGGGATCGCTATTGGCGCTTCCCGGGTTGGCATCGCCGGGAATGGCGGCTCAGAAGGGCAAAACCGTTCGCGACAATCTGTGGCTGTGGTCTCATGTGTCCGGCAGCTACAACGGCATGTTCGGGTTGCCCGGCAAGTCGCGGATAACGCCGGTGGAAGCGTCCTTTTACATGGGTATTCCCAACGTGTTCATGCTTCACCGCGACGGCACTCCGGAACCGCCGTTGGAGCAGTTCGCGCTGCCCTTTGAGGCGGTGCGGGATCTGGTCTGGGGAATTGTGGGAGACGGCGGCCAAACAACGGAAAAGGAACGGGAGATGGTGCTTGACCTGGCGCTGCACAATCCGAAGATCTCCGGCGTGGTGATGGATGACTTTTTTGTTGGGGCTAAAGACGGAAAAGTGGCCTCCTTGAGCCTGGACCAGATCAAGGCGATTAAGCAGCGGCTGCATCCGGGCGCGAAGAAGCTCGACCTGTGGGTGGTGTTGTACGAACATCAACTGGAACCGAAAATCACCGAGTACCTGGCTTTATGCGAATACGTTCAGTTCTGGACGTGGTACGGGCAAAACCTCGCCGATCTGAAGAGCAACTTTGAGAAGGCGCGCAAGTTGTCAGGCAGTGCAAAGATGGCGCTGGGGATTTACTGGTGGGATTTCGGGAACAAGAAACCGCTGACTTTAGACCAGATGAAAAGCCAATGCGAGATCGGGCTGGAACTGTTGAAGCAAGGCCAGCTGGATAGCCTCGTTTTCTGCGGCAGCTGGCTGTGCGACCGCGGCCTGGAGGCTGTGGACTGGACTCGCCAGTGGATCAAGCAGGTGGGAAGTCAGAAGGTTCGCGGGTAAGGCTGGTGTCTGCCGGATCCCTTGACCCTCTGGATGATTTCCTCTATTATGTAGAAATTGTTCAGAGTCCGACTTGGCGGAGGTAGATATGCAACTTGGCGCGTTTTCTATCAGCTTGACTGTTAAGGACATCGAGGCTTCCCGGCAGTTCTACGAGAAGTTCGGGTTTACGGTTTTCGGCGGGAATGCCTCGCAGAATTGGCTAATCCTGAAGAACGGTGATCATATCATTGGCCTGTTTCAAGGCATGTTTGAGAAGAACATCCTGACGTTCAACCCGGGCTGGGATCAGAATGCCCAGAATGTACCGGGGTTCACCGACGTGCGGGAGTTGCAACGGCAGTTGAAGGCGCAGGGCGTGCAGATGGTGAGCGAGGCGGATGAGAGTACGACGGGGCCGGCAAGTTTTATCGCCGTGGACCCGGATGGAAACCCGATTCTGGTTGATCAGCACGTCTAGAACGTCATCGACGTTACATTTTCGTGGCGCGAAGTCCCCCGGTGGGCGACAATGATTCCCATGAGTTTGTTCGCGCGCAAATCGCTTTCGTCGCTTCTCATTGAGGCCCAGGAAACTGGCGAGCATAGCCTGAAGCGGACGCTCGGCGTCATACAGTTGACTGCCTTGGGGGTCGGCGCAGTGATTGGCGCCGGCATTTTTGTGATGGCCGGGCTCGGCGCGCACTACGCCGGCCCGGGCCTGATGCTATCCTTCGTCATTTCCGGTCTGGGATGTGCTTTTGCCGCGCTCTGCTATGCGGAGTTTGCGGCTATGATCCCGCTGGCAGGCAGTGCTTATACCTACGCCTATGCGACTTTGGGCGAGCTTTTCGCCTGGATCATCGGGTGGGATCTGACGCTGGAATATGCCATGGGCGCGAGTACGGTGTCCTCCGGCTGGTCGAACCATTTCATCGAATTGATGGACATGCTGGGGATAAAAATACCGCTCTGGCTGGCGTACGACCATTGGACCGGCCTGCGAACGGCACAAAGCATAGTGGCGCGCGAAATGGCAGCGGCCGCGGATTCCACGCTGGTGCCTGGCACCACCAAATTCCTTGAGCAGGTAGCTGCAATCTCGGCAGCCAAGTCCCCCGAACTTTTGCAGCGCGCCCACGACCTGCTGGCCGCTCCTTCCGTGTTCGGCGTCGAAATCGGTTTCAACCTTCCCGCCTTCTGCATCGCGCTGGTCATCACCGCGATCTTGACCCTCGGAATCAAAGAGAGCGCCCGCTTCAACGCTGTAATCGTCACGGTGAAAGTCGGCGTCGTGCTGTTTGTCATCGGCCTCGGCATGAAGTACGTCAGTGTTTCGAATTGGGGCACGGACTGGAAGAGCTTCGCACCCTACGGTATGTCGGGGGTAGGGGCGGCGGCAGCCTATATCTTCTTCGCCTACATCGGGTTCGACGCCGTTTCCACCACCGCCCAGGAAGCCAAGAACCCGCAGCGCGATCTGCCCATTGGCATCATCGCTTCGCTGCTGGTGTGTACGTTCCTCTATATCGCCGTCGCGGCCATCCTTACGGGCATGGTGCCATGGCAGGAGATCAATATTGAGGCTCCTGTGGCGCGCGCGTTCCTGGACCGCGGTTTGGTTGGCGCTTCCCACGTGATTACCATCGGCGCGCTGGCCGGACTCACCAGTGTCATGCTCGTGATGATTCTCGGCCAGACGCGGGTTCTCTACTCGATGGCCAAAGACGGCCTGCTGCCGCAACGCTTCTTTGCTGCTGTCCACCCCAAGTTCCGCACCCCGTGGAAGAACACGATCGCCGTCGGCCTGCTGGCCGCTATCGTCGGCAGCGTCACACCCATCGACGACATCGGCAAGATGGTGAACATCGGCACGCTGTTCGCGTTCGTCATCGTGTCGATCGCGGTGGTGGTGCTGCGCAATACCGACCCTGACCAGCACCGGCCGTTCCGCACCCCCTGGATTCCGCTCGTCCCGGCGCTGAGCGTCTTATTCAACGGCTACATGATGTACAAACTGGGCTGGGTGAACTGGGCGCGCCTGATCATCTGGCTCGCCATCGGCCTGGTTGTGTACTTCGCCTACGGAAAGAAGAACAGCAAGGTGCAACTGGCCGCGCAGGCGAAGCTGGAGCGATAGCCGCAGAAGCGGCTACTTGATCCAAACCTTCGCGTCGAACCGGCTCACCATGGCATCGGGCAGCGTGCCCACAGCGAGGACGATATGCAGTTCCCCGCTGTTTGCCGCGGGGGGGATAACCGCATTCACCTGTAGCGCTCCGGCGACCAGCGTCGGCGCAGAGCCGGCGTAGGTTTTGTCCACGGCGTTGCCGTCGAGAAACACCGTCACGGGCAAAGTGAGGGTGGGTAGTGGAGCATTCACTGGAAGCCCGTCGGTGGGAACGGGCGTCATCGCACCGGCGCCTGTAGCGAAGATGGCAATGATCGATCCCTTCTCTGCCGGATTGGACTGCGAATTCACTGTGTTGTCCTGGTTTAGAATCGCCCCGACGCCGGTGCCGCTAGCATCGTGGGTGAAGATAGCGGGACCAGCCGGCGCGACGGCCACAGTAACGGCTGCGCCTTTGTGGTCCGTCTCTGCCTGAACTTGAACGCAGCTCTTGGTGGCCACGTCGAAGGGCGTCACGACGTTAATCTGCGTGTCGGTGGAGAAGAGAACGGGCGCGGGTGTGGTGTCGAACCAGACTTTGGCCTCCTTCAGACCCGATCCAAACAAGCTGAGGATTTCGCCGGGCGATACCGTACCGGAATCGTAACTGGCGGCATTGGTTACCCCTGCTGGGTCAATGTAGGGCGGCACGATCGGCGCGTCCACCGGTGGCTGAACCGCTAGAGGGTGGGCGGCGAAAAACTTCCAGGCTAGTTCACTGGCCGAGATTTGTTCGTTCGGGGAGTCTTGCTGAACGAACGGGATCTTCGCTCCGGGCCAGGAGTGCGATCCGTCATTGATGGTGTAGAGTTCCACTGAGGTGTTGGGCGCGCACCCGGTATGCGAGTCGTGGACGATATTGCCGCTGGCCAGAGTGGTCGAAGTCTTGGTGGTGCAACTGTCGGCTTTGGTCCAGAAGTCGACGGCATCGGCTACGGAGAGGTCGATACGGGCCGGGTCGAGAGCTTCACCCGCGTTGCCGCCGTCGTAGAGGATGGTGCCGTCCTGCTTTCCATGGAAGATGAGAACCGGGACCGGCCGCGCGGGCTGTGGGATTTTGAAAGTCACGCCACCTGCCTGTGTGCCGCCGGTGCCGCCGATGGCTCCGGAAACCACTCCGATGGCGGCGATGCGATCGGAAACCTCGGCGCCCAGACGGTAGGACATCATGCCGCCGTTGGAAATACCTGAGGCGTAAATTCGATTGGTGTCGACTTTGAAGTCCTTCGGGAGCTGATCGAGGAGGGCGCCGAGGAAACCCATGTCATCAATGTTGTTGGGGACCGAAGTACCGCAGCAGTAGACGGCATTCCAGGTGAAGAGACCAATGCCGAAGACCGTGGTCCCGGTGCCATCGGGGTAGACGGCCAGGAAGCCGTTGCGATCGGCGACGGGGTCCATCCGATAACTGGTTTGGGCCTGAATCGCGCTGCCTCCCGCCCCGTGTAGCACCATCACCACGGGCAGCGTATCGCGGCAGTTGTAAGCTGGCGGAACGTGAACGATATAGGTTCGGGTAAGGCCTCCCCAGGTGAGCGATTTGTTGTAGTTACCCGATGCCAAAGTAGCCGGCGGTGTCTGGCCTAGAGCCAAAGTCGCAAAGAAGGAGAGGCAAGCGATTGTATATTTCATGTTTTTATCTGTTGGAACACCAATCACGGCTGACAGGTTTCATCCAACGCGCCCAGTACTATTTATGGCAACATAAAGAGAGCCCAAACGTAAGGCCTCGCCGGAGATAACCCCATTCGCAACGAATCCATCCGCAACATCGCTATCATTGCGCACGTAGACCATGGCAAAACCACGTTAGTGGACGCCATGCTGAAACAGAGCGGTATTTTCCGCGAAAACGAAGCTGTCGCGGACCGCGTCATGGACTCGAACGAGTTGGAACGCGAACGTGGCATTACTATTTTGGCCAAAACCACCGGAGTCACCTATGGTGGTATCAAAATTAACATTGTCGATACCCCGGGTCATAGTGATTTCGGCGGGGAGGTAGAACGCGCCCTGAAAATGGTGGACGGCGTGATGCTGCTGGTGGATGCCAGTGAGGGTCCGCTGCCCCAGACGCGCTATGTTCTGATGAAGGCGCTGGAAGCGCACCTGCCGCAGATTGTGGTGATCAATAAGATCGACCGTCCGGACGCGCGCATCGCCGAAGTATTGGATGAGGTCTACGACCTCTTTATCGATCTGGATGCCACTGAGGACCAGCTGGATTTCCCGATCGTTTACACCAATGCCAAAGCCGGGTTGTCCAAGATGAACGTCGAGGACGAAGCCAAAGACCTGCGCCCGCTGTTCCAAACGATTCTGAAACGCATTCCTCCGCCCGCTGGCGATCCGGATAAGCCGCTGCAACTGCTGGTGGCGAACCTGGATTACAGCGACTACCTGGGGCGGCTGGCGATTGGCCGTATTTTCAACGGCCAATTGAATATCGGCGACGACGTTTCCATCTGCAAGCTGGACCACACCATTCAGAAGACCCGCATCACCAAGCTGTTCTCGTTTGAAGGCTTGAAGAGGGTGGACGAGACCCACTGCCGCCCCGGGGACATTCTGGCCATCGCCGGCGTGGAAGGGATCACGATCGGGGAGACCATCTCAAGCGCCGAAACACCCGATCCTCTGCCCCATATTCAGATCGACGAGCCGACGATTGCGATGACGTTTACCATCAACACGTCACCGTTTGCCGGTAAGGAAGGGCACTACGTCACGTCGCGCAACTTGCGTGACCGCCTGGACAAGGAATTACTCACTAACGTTTCCATCCGGGTGGAGGAAGCGGGTGGCCCCGACGCCTTCAAGGTAATGGGACGCGGCGAACTGCAACTGGCGATCCTCATCGAAATGATGCGCCGCGAAGGTTTTGAGCTGATGGTGGGCAAGCCGGAAATCATCACCAAGCAGATTGATGGCAAGCTGCACGAGCCTTTAGAACTGCTGGTGGTGGATGTGCCGGAGCAGTTTGTGGGCGAAGTGATTACGAAGATGGGTAAGCGTAAGGGCAAGATGGCGAAGATGGTGAACCACGGCAGCGGCCGTGTACGCGCCGAATTCGACGTTCCCTCGCGGGGCCTCATCGGGCTGCGGAGTGAGATGCTGACCGATACCAAGGGTACGGCAATCATGAATTCGCTGTTCCGCGGGTATATGGAGTGGCAGGGTGACATCGAGACCCGCCCTACCGGTTCCCTTGTGGCGGACCGCACCGGCCGCACCACCGGATACGCGATCTTTAACTTGCAGGAGCGCGGCGAGATGTTTGTTTCGCCGGCCACCGAGGTTTACGAGGGCATGATTGTGGGCGAGAACTCGCGCGATGCGGACTTGAACGTCAACATCGTGAAGGAGAAGAAGCTGACGAACATGCGCGCCTCCAGCGCCGACGAAGCGATTCGCCTGGTGCCGCCGCGCTTGCTCAACCTGGAGCAGGCCCTGGAGTTTATCCGCGACGACGAATACGTCGAGGTAACTCCGAAGTCCATTCGCCTTCGCAAGAAAGTGCTGAAGGCCAATCAGCGGTAAGCGGCCGTGCCGCGGATTCTATCGACCGATGTGGAACGCAGTGGCCCTCCTGCCGTCGCTTGGCGGGTGTACGGGGCGGCTACTGCGTTCCTGCTTCTCTACCTGCTGACCGACCCGCAACAGAACTGGCCAGCGGCACTTGTGATTGCCGCCGGCTGGTTTGGCCTCAATTGGTGGCGTCGGCACCGGCTGTGGCACGGCGAAACCGTTTTCGAAGACGGCCGCCTGTTGTT
Organism: Bryobacteraceae bacterium; assembly: GCA_039934475.1. Taxonomy (GTDB): domain Bacteria; phylum Acidobacteriota; class Terriglobia; order Bryobacterales; family Bryobacteraceae; genus JBDTMC01. The sequence continues at coordinate 10,434 of JBDTMC010000242.1, forward strand.
TACTCCCCCGATTACTCTGTTACCCGAAACTTATCTGGCAGTAAGCGCGGATCTGGTAGACCGGCAAGGGCGGAGCCGTCCACTGTGGGAGACGACCCAGGCGATTCCTCCGGGGTTGTGCCGGGATCTGGGGATCGATTTGGTCTGGCCGGGAAATGAAAGCCACTTGGCGGCTGGGGTTTTTGCGGCCGAATGGCATCTCGTACTGTATGCCAATACGCCACAAGGAAAGCTGGAGATTCGGTGGGTGCTGAGTGGCGGGAAGGATGACGACCCGAAAGCCGTCATCCACTAGCGCTTAATGGCCGTCGAGACAGCCTTTCTGACCGGAGCTGTTGGGGTAGCCGGTGCCCGCTGTATAGGCCTTGTTGGACCATTCGCCTTGAATCTTCCACTGGCTCCCATTGCTGAAGCTCACTAATGGGACGTTGAACGTCCAGGCGCACTTGTCGCCGTTTTCGGAACCGGAGCTGTCATACCAGGCGCCGGGATTCGCCGGATCGCTACGGGCTTCGGATAGCTCGTGTCCGGTGACATTGGAGAGAGCAGCCAGCCCCTGCGAGTGGAGTCCGGAGGTGTCACCAGGGTCGCAGCCCGAGTCGCCGTCGAGTTTCCAGAAGAAGGCGAACTGAACCGGGGTGCCACCGCAGCTTCCCGCGCTATGCCATGCGCAATAGTTGGCGCTGCCTCGCGGAATGTCGGTGTAGACGGCGTAATAGCCGTTGCCGGACGGATCGGGGTTGGTGATCATCTTGCAGACTTCGGTGAGAATCGCCGACGTGGAGCTTCCGCCCTTCGCCGCCGTCGTATCGATGACGTGACCCTGGTGCGTGGTGGACGGACCAACCGTGCCGTTCGTACCCGTGTATTCATCGGATGTCTTGGCGTAATTGGAGTTGCTGAAGCCGGTGTACCAAGTATCCAGTCCGGTCATTTTGTCGCCCGAGTAGGTGGCCCAACTGGTTCCCCAGAAGATGTTCTTGGTGATGGCGGTGGGCATGATCTTGCCACCGTGATACGTCATGTTCGGACTTCTTCTGGCGGCAGGGGTCGGGTGGAACCCGCGAACCCAATGCAGGCCGAGCATGGGCGGTTCGTCGGAGTTAACCGGAGACAGATCCTCCGGCGCAGTCGCGGTGGTTTGTCCATAGGCTGCGGCGGGTAAGCCGAACCCGGCGACCGTAGCGGTGATGGCCAAGGTTGAGACGGCAATGAAGTGCCGTGAAGGGAAGTGCATTCGTTAGCTCCTATAGGGATCGGACTCTGGTTTACGGTTGTAAACGCTGCTACGCAGTATAGCGAGGGTACTTAGGAGAGTTAAGGACGAGTCTTGTCTAATACGAGATGAGCCTGAAGCCAAGGTTCGTTTCCAACACGAGA
>JBDTMC010000243.1:0-11804 GCA_039934475.1 Bryobacteraceae bacterium
TGCGGCGTTGGGGGACGCGTTCCATGGGCCGGATGGCTTGACCGGTGTGAGTGAACTACGCCCAGGGTCATCCGCCTCTTTCACTCTCACGTTCGCGCCGCTCGGCAGCGGTCCCGCCGACGGCTGGCTGCAAGTGGGTGAGCGCGCCTACCGGCTGTTGGGGGCGGGAACCAATCCTCCGTTTCCAAAGCCGGTGCTCCTGCTTGAAAACGGCTACCCTACCAGCGGCTCGCTGGGACGCATCCTGATTCGCTTTGGCGCCGCCGCAACGTTCGACGCCGCGGGAACGCTGAAGGTGGACTTCCAGCCGAACACACCCGGCGCGGTGGATGATGCCGTTCAATTCAGTGGCGGCGGACGGAGTGTCCCGGTGACGGCGAAGCAGGGGCAGATGGCCGCAACGGCCGACGCCGAATTCCAAGCAGGTACCACGGCGGGTGTCATCACGTTTACGGTGACGCTGGGCGGCTGGAGAGATACGTTTACGGTGCCAGTGCCTGCGGAGACGGTGTCCCTTACCGGCGCGAAGGCGCAGCGATCGGCCGACCATGTACAGATCGATCTCACCAGTTTCGACAATACAAGGTCAATCTCAAAGCTGGTCTTTACGTTCTATCTGAACGGCGGCAAAGCACATCCGAACGGGCCGGTGACTGTGGATGCGGGGCCAGACTTCGCCCGCTATTTCGGGTCGTCAAGACTGGGTGGGTCGTTTGCGCTGCGGGTGACGTTTCCCATCACCGGGGACGCCGGCGCATTGAGTGGAGTGGAGATGGGAGCAACCAACAACGCCGGCACGACGACGACACAACGGCTAGTGTTCTGAACGGTTGCTACGCTGAAGGGACGATGATCCCAGTGGCGTTGACGATAGCGGGGTCCGACCCGAGCGGTGGGGCCGGCATCCAGGCGGACCTGAAGACGTTCCATCAGTTCGGCGTATACGGCGAGGCGGCGCTGACGCTGCTGACGGTGCAGAATACCGTCGGCGTGGACCGGGTGGAGTGTTTGGATGCGGATCTTGTGGCGCAGCAGGTGCGGAAGGCAGTAGAGGATATTGCTCCGTCGGCTGCGAAGAGTGGGGCGTTGGGCAACCGCGCCATTGTGGAAATTGTCGCAGAACTGGCAGGGGAGTTTCGCTTTCCGCTGGTGGTGGATCCGGTGATGATCAGCAAACATGGGGCTCCGCTGGTGGCAGACGAGGCCCGCGAGGCGCTGGTGCGCTTCCTGATTCCGCGGGCGGCACTGCTGACCCCGAATCTGCACGAGGCGGCTGCGCTCACCGGGTGGGAAGTTAACGACGTGGAGGGCATGCGCCGCGCGGCTCGCCGATTGATCGAGATGGGCGCACGGGCGGTGCTGATCAAGGGCGGGCACCTGCAGGGCGAAGCGGTGGATGTCCTTTTTGACGGCGCGGAATTCCGGCTGTACACGGCGCCGCGCGTGGAGACTCGTCACACTCACGGTACGGGCTGCACTTACTCGGCGGCGATTACGGCGATGCTGGCGCGCGGGGCGACGGTGCCGCGTGCGGTGGAAATCGCCAAAGCGTTTATTACGGAAGCGATCAGCACGAATCCGGGATTAGGCCGCGGCCAGGGTCCGGTAAATCATCATGCGGCGATTGGCGAGGTGTAGCGTCACGCGGCTGGTTTGGTGCTGAGCAGGTTCTCGACAAATACCAGGCTCGGTTTGACAAGGTCCCAAGCCTGCGGGCAGAAACAGAGATCGACGCACCACCAGTCCACATCGTGGAGGCTGAGGAGGCGCGGAGCAAGGCCGCTGAAATCGATGTTTCCCTCTCCGAAAGGCAAGTGGCGGCTGGTTTCATCGGCCAGCAGCGTGCCATCGGAATCCACCAGGTGGACGTGACCGATGCGCTTGTAAAGCTTGTCGAAGAACTCCAACAAACCGCCGTGGAGGACCTCGCGGCGGCCGTGTTGCCGCGGGCCGGCGGTAGAGCAGACATAGGCGTGAGCGGTATCGAAGACGACTTTGAAATTGGGATGGTCGACGCGTTCGTGGAGGGCGATAACCTCAGAGGGCTTGTTGAAAACAAAGCCAGGCTCGAATTCCCAGGTGACCTTTACGCCCGCGCCGGCGGCTGCAGTGGCAGCCTTATGCCACAGGGCGGCCAACCGGTCGAGGCAGCTTTGGTAGTCGCTTTCCGCGATAGAACCGGGGGCGGCCACCGTGTCGATGCGGATCATCGGGCTGCCGATGCCCACGCACAGGTCCACCTGGCGTTGGAAGAGATCGAGGTAAGCCTGCGCGTTTTCCGGTGCCGTGGGATTGCACATGGTCTGGTCGGCCGAGTACCCGGACACACCCAAACCATGATCCTGCAGCAACTGGCGAAGCTGCTGCCGCGCGCCGGCGGTGGCGTACTGTTCCAGAGACACCTGGGGCGGATAGCCGCACAACTCAAGACCGTCGTAGCCGGCAGCCGCGACTTTGCGGATGATCTGGTCCAGAGGCACGGGACGGTCGGCGAACGGACCAAACGTGAACGACCAACTACCGAGGGAGATTTTCATTACTTCTCACTCGTACGGACTCTCGACGCGAAGACATCAATTTGCCCCACAGGAAGCCCGCAACGGAGAGGGCGGAATCGCACTTCTAAAAGGTGCCTTCTGACTTATAGCACCAACTGCGGCTGCGTGGGGAGTTTTGGGTTGGAGGAGGTGTTGTCTTAACAGGCGAAACAAATTCGTTCAAAACACTGGAGAATAAAATTGTTTTGGTGAACAATGACAATAGTAGGATCTTGGTGCGGGTACCGTACTGGTGCCCTGACTCGTGCAGGGGTGCGCTGAAAGCGCCACTGATAGCCACTGGGAGCATGTGGCAGAATTGGGTTGACGTGGGGTATAAGATCCCACACAATAAGGTCTTACGGAGAAAACTGACTGTTGAGCGCTGCGGCGCGAGTCGATTCTAGGCATAGGAGTTGCATAGTGCATTGTCTGAGCACGCGACGTTTGGCGCTCTTCGTAGCTGTCATAGTACTGGGAACGTTCCCGCTGATGGGCGTTACCAGAAAGCACAGCAAACGAAAGAACTCGACAAGTAGTCATAGCAAATCCACGAGCGCTGTGCGCACATCTAAATCGATGCGCAAGGCGCACCCCACCGCGACACAAGCGCACAAGGCCAGCTACACACGCCCCAGTACGGCAACCCGGCAAAGGCGCTCCCGCTACAGCGCCTGGGACACGCCCACCTACGCCGATTCGACGGTAGGCGACATGGTGGACGGCGAGGATCTGACCATCCGCCGCGCGGCGGTGGATGCTCTTGGCACGTTAAACGGGACGATTGTCGCCGTGGATCCGCGGAGCGGACGAGTGCTCAGCGTCGTGAACCAGAAGCTGGCGTTAAAGGGAAACTTCCAGCCCTGCTCGACAATCAAGCTGGTGGCTGCCCTGGCCGCTCTCGAAGAGGGCCTCATCGAGCGCAATACGATGTTGCGACTGTACGGCCGGACGAAGATGAACCTGACTGAGGCGCTGGCCCATTCGAACAATCAGTTCTTTGCGCAGTTGGGTAACAAACTCGGCTATGAGAAGGTAATCCACTACGCGAAGTGGTTTGGCCTTGGCGAACCGGCGGGATTGGAAATTGAAGGGGAAAGCCCGGGAGCACTCGCCGCGGCTCCGCCCAAAGAAGGCGGAGTGGGGATGATGACCAGCTTTGGCGAGGGAATTTCGTTAACTCCGCTGCAACTGGCTTCGCTGGTTTCCTCGATTGCCAATGGCGGGACCATGTACTACCTGCAGTATCCGCGGACACAGCAGGAAGCCCAAGCGATGGTGCCGCGCGTGAAGCGGCGGTTGAACATCGAACAGCGCATTCCGGATATTCTGCCGGGCATGATGGCCGCGGTGGAATATGGAACGGCGCGCCGCATTGGACAAGACCCGAACGAACCGATCTTTGGTAAGACCGGGACCTGCACAGACAATCGCACCCACATGGGCTGGTTCGGCAGCTTCAACTCGGTGGGCAGCAATAAGCTGGTGGTAGTGGTGATGCTGACGGGCGGTAAGGGTGTTAGCGGTCCGGCGGCAGCGGGCGTGGCGGGCAATGTCTACAAGGCACTTTCGGAAAAGAAATACTTTGTGGACCTGCAGCCATACACGCCGGCGGCTCTGGTTTCCACGCAGACCTGCTGCGCGCGCTAAATTGGCGCGCGCTGAAACGCCGTTGAATCCCTGAAGCCGCGCTGGTATTATACGGAAGGATGTCTTTTCCCCTTCCGCTCCTGCGGATGAGTGTACCCGCCGATTTTTCCCGTGGTGATGGCCGTGAATCCCTGTTATCGCCCGGCGTCTGCGAGACCGGGCCTACGATGCGTCTAAGCCGATCCGCAACCAGATGAAAATTAGCGTCCAGATCAGCCGCGGCATTGAATCCCTATTTGGGACCCGCGATGAAAACATCCGTGTCCTCGAGAGCGGATTGAACGTAACCACCCGTCTGTTGAACGATGCCCTGGAAATTGAGGGCGACGACAGCGGCGCCACGCGCGCCAGCAGCATTCTGCAAGACTACTTCGCCCTGATTCGCGAAGGCCACACGTTCAGCAACGGTGACCTTAATAGCTACCTAAGAGTCGTGACCGCGGATAACGATTCCACCTTACGCGGCCTGGTCGAGAGCGGCCGGCAGCGCAGTTTCGGCAAGAAGATCCTGGCGCCGAAGACGTTGAATCAGCGGCGCTATGTAGACGCGATCGAGCGCCATGACCTGGTTTTTGGGATTGGACCGGCGGGTACCGGGAAAACCTATCTCGCTGTGGCGATGGCCGTTTCGGCGTTGCTGGCGAAGCGCGTTTCGCGCATCATTCTGACGCGTCCGGCGGTGGAAGCGGGTGAGAGGCTCGGTTTTCTGCCAGGCACACTTCAGGAAAAGATCGACCCTTACCTGCGGCCGCTGTACGACGCCCTGTTCGACATGATCGATTCCGAACGTGTCGAAAAATTCCAGGAACGGAACACGATTGAAGTGGCGCCGCTGGCCTTCATGCGGGGCCGTACGCTGAACGACAGCTTCATCATTCTCGACGAGGCGCAGAACACGACCGTGGAGCAGATGAAGATGGTCCTCACACGTACCGGTTTCAACTCGAAAATGGTTGTCACCGGCGACGTCACGCAGATTGATCTTCCCGCTGGACGGCGCTGCGGCCTCATTGACGCGATCGAGGTGCTGCGGGGTGTGGAAGGCATCAGCTTCGTGCAATTTGAAGACAAGGACGTCGTGCGACACAGCCTGGTGCAGAAGATCGTGCGTGCCTACGAGCGCTACAATGAGAGCATTGGCGCGGGCCGGCAGCTCACTCTAAAGCTTGGTGATTCCCCCGTAGAGAGCAACCAGGACAGCGGCGAACCAACCGGATCCATTGAGCTTCCCAGCGCCTGACGCTAAAACCAATGTCTCCTGGTGACAGTCTGGTGGTGTTCCGGCGGGCGCCGCGAGTGTTGCGGCGCAAGCTGCTGCAGGATTTTGCCGGACGCCTGTGGACTGAGGTCGCTGGGCAACGGCATTTCCTGATACTCATCACCGACGATCGCGAATTGCGCCGCCTGAACCGTGATTTTCTGGTCAAAGACTATCCCACGGACGTACTGTCTTTCCCGGAGGGCAATGCAGCCGGTGCCTTAGGAGAAATAGCCATCTCGGTGCAAAGAGCAGCCGAGCAGGCGGCCGACTTGGGACACGATTGCGAGACTGAAATTCAGATTCTCATGTTACACGGGTTGCTCCATCTACAGGGTATGGATCACGAAAAGGATCGCGGCCGGATGAAGCGTGCGGAAACCCGCTGGCGCAAGACGCTAGGCTTGCCGGGCGGTTTGATTGAAAGGTCCAGGCAGTGACGTATCTGTTCGTTGGCGGCGCATTGGTGCTGGCGACGGTGCTGATGCTAGCCACCTATATCCAGCTGCTGTACATGGAGTCGCTGCGGCTGCGAACGCGGGAATCGGCAGCGCTGGAGCACTTCAAGGATGTCCTCGAAGACAAGCTGCGCGTGAAGGGTGACCGCGGCGTCCTGGTGTACTCCCTGTTAAAGCACACTTCCCTGCTGCTGCTCGGGATCGACATGGTAGGTGTAGCGATCTCGCACGCGGGACCTGTATGGGGCGGCTATCTCGAAGCCACACTGGGCGCGTGGCTGTTGATGCTGCTGTCTGCATACATGGCGCCGCCAACGCTCTATAAACGGACCAACGGCCGCTGGGTGTTGCCGCTTGTACCGCTGCTGCGGTTGCTCGCCTTACTGGTGTGGCCGCTGGTGGGAATTCTGGAGTTCTTCCAATCTCTGGCGCAATTGGGTAAAAACGGCGAGACGGCCCAGGAAGAAGCCACCCCTGCCGAGCATATCGATGCGCTGATTGCCGCCGGCGCCGAAGAGGGATTAATCGAAGAGGACGACCGGAGACTGATTCAGTCTGTGGTGGCGTTCCGCGACAAGCGTGTCCGCGAGGTGATGACCGCCCGGCCCAACATCGTTTCCATGGGCCAGAATTCGACGCTGGAGGAGTTGCGCGGCCTGGTGATCAACGAGCAGTATTCGCGCATCCCCGTCTATGAGGGTGACATCGACCACATCCTTGGCTTCATTCACGTGCGCGATATGTTTGAGTTGGACCCTGCTGCGCGCGAGCACCGCAAGGTGAAGGAACTCATCCGCCCTATCCGCTTCGTGCCGGAATCGAAACCTGTGGACCACTTGATGCGGGAGATGCAGGCCGATCGTGCACACATGTGCGTTGTCGTAGACGAATACGGAAACACGGCGGGCCTGGCCACCATGGAAGATCTGGTGGAAGAGATCCTGGGAGAAATCAGCGACGAACATGAGCCTACGCGCGATATGCTCGAAGAGCCGGGCGGCACGTTTGTCGTTTCCGGCAGCTTTGACGTGGACCATCTGCGCGAAATGATTGACTACGAACCGGAGCTGGAATCCGAGTCCACCACGGTGGGCGGGTTGGCGACGGAGTGGTTAGGCCACGTGCCGGCCCCCGGTGAAGTGGCGGAACGGGATGGGGTGCGCCTTGAGGTACTGGCGGGCAGTGAACTACGCGTGGAACGAGTGAGAGTCTCGCGCGGCGAACGGCGGACAACGAATGAGTGAAACAGAAACACGCGGATTTGTATCGGGATTTGTCTCGATACTGGGACGCCCCAATGCAGGAAAATCGACCCTATTAAATGCATTAGTAGGGACGAAAGTGGCCATTACCGCGGATAAACCGCAAACGACTCGCACTTCCGTGGAGGGAGTGCTCACCACGCCGCTAGCCCAAATCGTGTTCATGGACACGCCTGGCATCCATCGCTCCGACACCTTGTTCAACAAGCGCATGATGGAGTCAGTACGGGCGGCGCTCGATGGGCGGGATTTGCTGATCTTTTTGATCGACGCGTCGGCGGATTTTGAAGATCGAGATACGCACGCGGTGGACCTGGTGAAGAAGTCGGAGACGCCTTGCATCGCCGTGCTGAACAAGATCGACCTGGTGAAGGAGAAAGCGCTCCTGCTGCCGTTGATCGAGAAGTATCGTGTGCTGCACGAGTTTGTTGAGTTTGTGCCCGTCTCCGCGCTGACCGGGGCCGGCCTCGAGGAACTGACAACCCTCATCGTGGCGCGCCTGCCGGAAGGCCCAGCCTATTTTCCAGCCGATCACCTGACTGACCAGCCGGAGCGTTTTTTGGCCGGGGAGCTGATTCGGGAACAAGTGCTCCACCTGACGCGCCAGGAAGTGCCGCACGCGCTGGCAGTAGTCATAGAGAACTGGCAGGACACGCCAAAGCTGACTCGGATCCAAGCGACGATTTACGTGGAAAAAGACGGGCAGAAGGCGATTCTGATCGGGGCGAAGGGCGCTATGGTGAAACGCATTGGAACTGAGGCTCGCAAGGAGATTGAGGCGCTTCTGGGGCGGCAGATTTTCCTCGAACTTTTCGTAAAAGTGCGGCCCGGCTGGCGCGAGAACGTGGAATTCCTAAATGCGCTAGACTGGCGATCAATGGTGGGTAGAGAGGTAGATAAGTAAATGAAACGCTATGCTTCAATTCTGATCCTTTGTGCGTGGTTTATGACGGGCTCGGTCGCAACATTTGCCGAAAATAAGAGAAGTGACGATCAGATTTATAACCTCGTCCGGCAGCGGCTGGCGAACGACCCCGATATTAAAGGCGGCGCCCTACAAGTGGAAGTGAAGGACGGGGTGGTCACCATCAGCGGTGAAGTGGACAAGGAGAGGGCGCGGCAGAAGGCGGAGAAAGTGGCGCACAAGGTGAAGGGCGTCAAATCCGTCGAAAATAAGCTTCAGTTGAAGAAGTAAAGCACGATGGCGTTAGCCGTGACAGCGCGTCCAGCGGGGACTGACGCAACCATCCTGGAATTCAAAGGCCTGCTAACTACGGGCAACCAACTGTTCGAAGTGGAGCAAAGCGTGGCGACGCTGATTCGGGAAAAGCCAGCCAATCTTGTCTTTGATCTGGCCAAAGTGGAGTCAATCGACAGCGCTGGGGTGGGGATGCTTCTGCACTGCGTTACCACCAGCGATCGGACCGGCGGCCAAATGCGCCTGGCTCGTCCAACGGCCCGAGTAAGAGAGATCTTCGAGATTACGTACCTCGCTCAAGTGGTGCCGATTCACGACGATGTGGCGTCGGCACTGGCGAGCTTTTGAAGGCCGCGCCCACAGTCGGCCATCGCCAAACTCGCCAAGGCCAGTGGAATTTCGCTATAATGACAACACTGCCATAATGCGGTAGTGCGTCGGAACTCTCCTGAACATACCTGAGCAGTCCGGGCGATCCCATCATGTTTGATTCGTTATCTGATAAGCTGCAGCGCGTTTTCAAGAACCTGCGCGGCGAAGGCAAACTCACGGCCGAGAACATGGAAGCGGCTCTGCGGGAGATCCGCGTCGCTTTGCTCGAAGCCGATGTGCACTTTCGCGTAGTGAAACAGTTTATCGAAGCGATCAAGCTGAAAGCCATGGGAGAAGAAGTACTTAGCTCCTTCTCGCCCAGCCAGCAAGTGATCAAAATCGTACGCGACGAACTGATTCAGGTGCTGGGAAGCCACCAGTCGCGACTGCGCACCGCTAACGAGCCGCCCACCGTCGTGATGATCGTCGGGCTGCAGGGTTCCGGTAAAACGACCACCACGGGGAAGCTAGCGCGGTACCTGGCCAAGAACGGCAACAAGCCGATTGTGGTTTCTGTTGACGTCTATCGGCCTGCGGCGCGGCAGCAACTGGCCGTTCTGGCACGCGACCTCGGCATGCCGATTTATCACGGCACGCCTGAAGAGACCAAACCCCTCGAACTGGCCAAGTCGGCGCGGCGCGAAGCCGTTCAGACGGGCCGCGACCTCGTGCTGGTGGACACCGCCGGGCGCCTCCACATCGACGAAGACCTGATGGTTGAGTTGCAGCAGTTAAAGGAAGCGCTCAACCCGACCGAGATCCTCTTCGTGGCCGATGCTATGACCGGCCAGGACGCGGTGAAGTCGGCCGACGAATTCCACAAGCGGCTCGGCATCACCGGTGTGATTCTGACGAAGATGGACGGCGATGCCCGCGGCGGCGCGGCGCTCTCCATTCGCAGCATCACCGGCCAGCCTCTGAAGTTTGTGGGAACGGGCGAGAAGTCCGACGCTATTGAAGCTTTCCATCCGGAACGGGCTGCCTCGCGCATCCTCGGCATGGGCGACATGCTGTCGCTGATTGAGAAGGTGGAAGAGTCCATCGATCAGAAGAAGGCCGAGGAGATGCAGCGCAAACTCATCGACAATGAGTTCACGCTGGAGGATTTCCGCGATCAGTTGAAGCAGTTGCGCAAGCTTGGTCCGCTGGAAGGGTTGCTGGGGATGATGCCCCAGTTGGGTCCGCTGAAGGACCTGAAGAACGTGAAGGTGGATGAGAAGGAAATTACCCGTGTGGTGGCGATCATCGATTCGATGACGGCCAAAGAGCGCGCTAACCACATGATAATTAACGGAGTGCGCCGGCGGCGTATCGCTAAAGGCAGCGGGACTTCGGTGCAGGATGTGAATAACCTGCTCAAGCAGTATACGCAGGCTCGTAAGATGATGAAGAGTTTTTCCGGCGGCATGCTCGGCAAGAAGCTCGGCAAGTTCAAAATGCCAAGTTTTGGCGGGTTCGGCGGCTGACCGGCATGGCCGGTAAACGATATAGCAGGAGTGGATAGATAATGTTGATGATTCGCCTGGCGCGGTTTGGCGCCAAGAAGAAACCGACCTACCGTGTGGTAGTGATCGAGAAGGAACGCGCCCGCAACAGCAGGTCCGTCGAAGTCGTAGGATTTTACAACCCGGTGGCTCAGCCGACGCAGGTGAGACTGGATCACACGCGGATTGAGCACTGGATGAAGTCGGGTGCACAGCCCTCGGAAACCGTGGCGCGGTTGTTGAAAAAGAACCCCGCTCCGGCGCCTGAAGCCCAGCCCGTAGCCTGATTCCGACCCCTGCAAAAGGGGTTTTTAGGCACCATCGCCTAGGGCGTCTCGGTTTAAAGTAACGTTTCCGGGGATGCTATCATCGATCAGTGTAGGAGGTCCAGGGATGGCAGGGATGAAAGAATTAGTCGAAGATATTGCGAAAGCTCTTGTTGACATCCCGGAAGAAGTGAATGTTCATGAGGTGCTGGGAGAGCAAGTAACGGTTCTGGAGCTGAAAGTGGCGCCGAGCGATCTAGGGAAAGTCATTGGAAAGCAAGGCAGAACCGCTCGATCGATCCGTACGTTGTTAGGTGCGGCCGGCATGAAATTGAACAGGCGCTTTACTCTAGAGATCCTGGAGTAGCCCCGGTTTTGGACGAGCAAGAAGATTGGGTTGCAGTAGCGCGTCTTACCAGGACGCGGGGTCTTCGTGGTGAGTTGTTCGCCATTGGGTTGAGCAGCCGCGAGGACCGCTATGGCGAACTGACCCGTGTTTTCTTGTTCGACCGCGCGGGCAAGCCCGTGCGGAATGGCGCGCCGTTCGAAGTCGAATCGGTGCGGCACATCCAGGACAAACTGGTCTTTAAGTTTCGCGGGTTAGATTCCATCTCCGAAGCGGAAACTCTGGAATCGACGGAAGTGCGTATTCCTTTGGAAGAGCGCCCGCCGCTACCGGAGGGCGAGTTTTACTTGGCGGACCTGGTCGGTTGCGAGGTTTTCAATCGCTCCGGGGAACTGCTTGGCGTAGTGGAAACCTGGCACGAGTTTGGCGGCCCGCCGCTGATTCAGGTGAAACCCACAAATGGCGAAGGGGAACTCCTGGTGCCGTTTGTAAAAGCGATTTGTGTTGATATCGATCCCGGTAACCGTAAGATTGTAGCGGACTTGCCGGAAGGTCTGAAGGATCTGAACCGGTGACGGTTTTTCGCATTCTGACGATTTTTCCGGAGTTTTTCAGCGGGCCGTTTGCCTACGGTGTTGTGGCGAAGGCGAAGGAAGCGGGCATCCTGGATATCCGCATCCACAATCTTCGGGATTGGACGTACGACCGCCATAAGACGGTGGATGATCGTCCGTTCGGCGGGGGCGAGGGCATGGTTCTGAAGCCCGGGCCGATCTTTGAAGCCGTGGAGTCGATCTGGCCGGAGCGCTCCCCGAAGCAACGGCTTGTGCTGCTTTCGGCGCAGGGTCCACGGTTTGATCAGGCGGCAGCACGGCGGTTGAGCGAGTACGATGAGATTTTGCTTGTTTGCGGCCGGTATGAGGGCGTGGATGAGCGGGTAGCCGAGCATTTGGCCGACGAGGAGATCTCGATC
>JBDTMC010000244.1:0-11802 GCA_039934475.1 Bryobacteraceae bacterium
CGCTGTGGCCACGGCTACGTACACCTTGCGCGCCGCCACACCCACGTTCGCTCCGGCTGCTGGAACGTATAGCTCCGCGCGGTCCGTAGTGCTCTCCGATGCCAGCCCCGGGGTCACCGTCTACTACACAACGAATGGCAGTACACCAACCACCGCTTCCACGCCCTATGCAGGCGGAATCCCCGTCACGGCCACCATTACGATCAAGGCAATTGCGGCAGCCACTGGCTGGACCAGCAGTGCTGTAGCGACAGCGGCTTATACCCTGCGGGCCGCTACACCGACGTTTAGTCCCGCCGCTGGAACATTCGGCGCTCCGCAGTCCGTGGTACTCCTGGATGCGAGCCCCGGCGTAACCATCTATTACACAACCAACGGCAGCACACCGACGACCAGTTCGACTTCGTATACCGGCCCAATCCCGGTATCTGCCACCACGACGATCAAGGCAATTGCGGTAGCCACTGGCTGGACCAGCAGCGCCGTGGCATCGGCCGCCTACACCCTGCGTGCAAACGCGCCGACATTCGGTCTCGCGGCCGGTACCTATACAGGCCCGCAATCCATCGCACTCTCGGATACCAGCCCGGGTGTCACCATCTATTACACAACCAACGGCAACAACCCAACTACCGCTTCGACCCCATATTCGGGACCGATCCCCGTTACGGCGACGACAACGGTGAAGGCGATTGCTGCGGCCACCGGCTGGACCAGCAGCTCGGTTGTAACCGCCAAATACACGATCCAGTGACCGCAAAGCCGCGGCGGGCGGCTTCAATCGACGCCAGTGCGGAGGCCGGATCGAAATAGCCCCTACTTTCGCAACTTACGGTTCAGGAACTCCTCCGCGGCATGATACGCCTTCAACCAGTTCTCATGGCGAAGGAAATCATGCACCTCGTCGGGAAAGATCAGCTGTTCGAATTCGACGTGATACTTGCGAAGCTGCTCGGCCAGGCTTACCGTCTCGCTGAACGGAACGTTGCGGTCGTCGTCCCCATGAATCAACAGCACGGGCGAACGCCAGTCTTTCACGGAAGCCATGGGTGAGGAATCGAACGCAAGCTTGGCCTCGTCACGCGCGGTTGGCTCGTATGTCTGGACGAAGTTGCGAATCACGACATTCCAATCGTGGACGCCGTGAAGGTCTACGCCGGCAGCGAACAGATCCGAGGCTCGGGAGAGCCCGAGTGCGGTTAGATATCCACCGTAAGACCCGCCCCACAGCCCGATCCGCTTGCCATCCACTTCCGGCCGGTTGCGCAGATACAGTCCCGCGCCCAGTACATCTTGAAACTCGCTGGCGCCGGTGGCTCCGTAGTTCAATGCTTCGCGGAACTCCATGCCGTAACCGATGCCGCTACGGTAATTGATAGCCAGAACCACATAGCCAAGCGATGCCAGATACTGATTCATCGCATAGGTGTTGTGGTAGTAATACATGTAATGAAAACCCGGCATCATTTGCCGGCGCGAACCTCCGTGAATAAAGATCAGTGCGGCGCGATTATCCCCCGGCTTCCCGTCGCGCGGCAGAAATAACTGCCCGTGGATGAGTAATCCATCGGCGGCGGAGTAAGTAACTTCCTGCGGTTCCACAAGAGACCCCGACGGAAACTCAGCGGGAATCGCTGAGGCAGCCAGTTCGCGCGTTTCCGCGCCGGTGAGAACAGCGGCATGGGCCGGGCGTACAGCATTGGACCGCAGAAAGGCGATGTCGCCGCCCTCCGTCATTACAGGCGACCACTCGATGCCTTTCCCGGTGGTGATGGCCTTGGGAGCGCCATCCCCCGGAGTCAAGCTCCAGATGTGGCGCCGGTTGATGTCACCTTGGTTCGAGGCAAATAGGATTCGCTTGCCATCGGGCGTTTGCGAGACATGCTCCACTTCAAACGCGCCTGGAGTGAGCAGTGACGCATCGCCTCCGCTTTCGCCGATGGCATAGAGATGAGTCCAGCCGTCCTTTTCCCATGGGAAGATTAGCCGTCCATTGGTCCAGGAGATCTGTTTCTGCCCCACGATTCCATGGAACACGCTGCCGCGCCCGGCGGCCGCGCGCCAGACTTCCTTCCCCGTGCCGGTGCCAATACTGGCAACTCGAATGGACCACGGCTGTCCTTCGCGCTCCGCCCCGAACATGAATCCGAGTTTGCGCGCTGGAATGCGAACGAAGGCGATGCGCGTTCCGTCTGGCGACCAGGAAGGCTGGCCATCATGGTCCACGCTGGGATCGAGAAAGCGCACTATCTTCGTCGCGACATCGAAAACACCGATGAATGAGTGATCGCCGCGATCACTGACAAAGGCCAGGCTTGCCCCATCCGGCGACCACGCCAGCCCCGACGCGGTACCCCGCATTTTGAAAAGTTGAGCCTCCTTAGCCGAGCCATCTGCCGGCGCCCACCACACCTGGCCGGCCTTCACCCAAGCCACCCGCAGGCCCTTTGGTGAAACGGCCGGGGCGCTCCCCTCGCCCAGTCTGCGAGGCTGCCCGCCGCCGGCCGCAACGATCCACACAGCTTCCTCGGCGCCATTTGCGTCATGCGTGGGATTGGGAATCTCGCCGCGGCGATTGGCGGCGCCGCCACGAACGTACAGCACCGCGGTTCCATCCGGGATCCAATTGAGGGCGGTGATCTCCTGGCCGTCGTCCACGTCGTAGGCGGTAATGGCGCGGCCCTGCCAGGAAGGTGCCTGCGCCACCCAGATGTTTCGTTTGCCCGCGGCGTCCAGGACCCACGCCACGCGGGATCCGGCCGGCGATGCAGTAAGTTCCGAAGGGAAAGCCGGCGAGAGAATCTGTTCCAGGGAGAAGGTAGCGGCGCCCGCTGAAACCGCCACCAGTACCGAAATAGCCAGTAGCCGGTATCTCATGATCTCAACAGGTATAACATGGATGGAATTCAGAGCGCGGCGGAAGGATAAGACCAGTGCGAGTCACAATGAAAGATATTGCGCGGGACCTGAACGTGTCGGTGGTCACCGTGTCGAAGGTTCTCAGAAACCACGGAGATATCAGCAAAGGAACCCGCGAGCGCGTGCTAGTCAGGATGAAAGAGCTGAACTATCAGCCGAATCTGGCGGCTCGGGCGCTGGTGACAGGTCGAACGTACAGCATCGGACTGGTAGTGCCAGACCTCGTGCATCCGTTCTTCGCCGAAGTGGCCAAGGGCATCAGCCACTACTTCCGGCCAAAGGGCTACGGGTTGATGATCTCCTCATCGGAAGAGAACGCGGAGCTGGAGCGGCGGGAAGTAGAGTTTTTGCTCGCGCGGCGGGTGGATGCGCTGATTCTTGCCTCAGCCCAACACACTTCCGAAAGCTTTGCTCTATGCGAGCAGCACAAAGTCCCTTGCGTCTTGATTGACCGCCGATTTCCAGACGTGAAGGCGCATTACGTGGGCGTCGATGACCACGCCATAGGGAGAATTGCAACAGCCCATCTGGTGGAGCGCGGTTGTCGCCGCATCGCACACATCCGCGGTAGCGCGGTAAGCCCCGGGCTTGCCCGCTATGAAGGTTACCGGGATGCGCTGCGTGACGCCGGAATGCCACTCCTGGATTCGTACGTGGTGGCAGGGCGTAGCAGCGACGACAGGGCGGACATCAGTGGCTACGATGCCATGAAACGGCTGCTAGCGTTGGATCCGCGTCCCGACGGGGTCTTTTGTTTTAACGATCCGATGGCGGGCGGCGCCATGAAGGCGATTCTGGAATGCGGCTTGCGAGTACCCGACGACATTGCCCTGGTGGGCGCCGGCAACGTAGCCTACGCGGAATTACTCCGCGTATCGTTAACGTCGATCGATCAGAATAGTGCGAGCATTGGCGACCGCGCGGCGAGGGTGGCATTGCGGCTGATTGAAGCCTCCGAGCCTTTGCGGCCGCGGAGCGTGATTTTGCCGCCGCGATTGGTCGTGCGGGATTCTACTCGCAAACGTTAACCAGGATCTTGGAAAACGCAGCCGGGTTTTGCGACCACTCCTCCAGAACCTCGCCTGTCTTTTCCAACGGGACCACGCAGGTAATCGTTTCTTCCACTGGAAACGCACCCCGTGTCAGCACTTCCACCACTTCACGGAAGTCTTCAATCACCGCGTTTCGCGATCCGCGGATGTCGAGTTCCTTTTGCACAAAAAGTCGCGTCTCGTAACAGACCGGCTCTTTGGCGTAACCAATGTAGACTACACGGCCGGTAAAGGCCACGGCTTCCACCGCAGCGCGGAAGGTGTCTGGAGTGCCCACCGCTTCAATCACCACATCCGGGCCGTCGCCGTCGGTCAAATCGAGCATTGCCTGCACCATCTTTTCGCGCTTCGCATTGACGGTCTGGGATGCCCCTGCTTTGCGGGCCAACGCCAGTTTGCCATCGTCAATGTCCACCGAAATGACCCGCGCCCCGCGATGAGCGGAGGACGCAATCGCGCCCAAACCAACCGTACCGGCGCCAAGAACGGCGACCACATCCCCGGCGGCCACCTCTCCGCGGCGCGCCGCGTGGAAGCCAACGGTCAAAGGCTCCACCAGGCATAGTTCACGCAAGCTGAGCCGCGGAGCAGGGATCAGTTTCGTCCAGGGGGCCGTAATGAATTCGGTGAGAGCGCCGTTCCTCTGCACGCCCAGAGTATGGTTGGTGCGGCAGGCGTTGGGCCGCCCGCGGCGGCAGGCCGGGCAATTGCCGCACGCAGTATAGGGCGACAGTGTCACGTCCATTCCTACTTGGAATTCCGCCGGTACGCCTTCCCCTAACCCAGCAATGGTCGCCGCGATTTCGTGCCCCGGGATGCGCGGAAAGGAGACCATCGGATTCTTGCCGCGGAAGCTATTCACGTCCGATCCGCAGAGTCCCACCATGCGCACGCGCAACAGGACTTCGCCCGCAGCGGCGGAGGGCACTTCGATATCGGTGACCGCTACCTGACCAGGGTGTTCAATGACAAGCGCTCTCATAATGGTGCTTTCAGCTTACGCCTTGCCGGGGTGTGGGGCCAGAGGGGTGGGATCGGCATCGTTATTCACCGCCTCACCGGAGGACCATGTGATGTCCTTCACCGGAGCGACAATGGCCGCGATCTCGGCGAGCAGCGCCGGTTCCACTTCCAGGTCAAGCGTGGCAATGTTCTTCAGGACGTGGGCCGGGTCGGCCATACCCACCAGCGTCGAGGCTACATCGGGATGGTTCAGGCAGAAGCGGAGGGCTACCGATGAGACATCGACACCATAACGGCTGCAAGTTTCCGCCACGCGGCGTCCCGCATCCTTCACCGCTTCCGGAGCGGGGTGCCAATCGGGAGCGCCATGGTTAGTGAGAACGCCCATGTGCAGCGGCGACGCGTTGATGAGGCCGATATTCCGCTGGCGGCACAGTGGAGTCACGTCTTTATCCAGATCGGTAATGAGGAAATTGTAGCGGCAGTAGGAAAGGATGGAGTCGACGTCTACGGCCGAAGCAACGGCGTGCAAAATCTTCAGCGGCAGCCCGGTGATGCCAATGAAACGAGCCTTTCCGCTACGCTGGATAACACGCAATGCCGGCACAGCCTCTTCGACGATCTGGGCGTAGTCTGCGAATTCGATGTCGTGCAATTGCAGCAGATCGACGTAATCTGTGCGCAGGCGGGCGAGGGACTCGTCGATGCTGCGGTAGAGACGTTGAGCGGAGAAGTCGAAGGTCGATTTGTCGTAGCGCCCGCACTTGGTGGCTAGTATGACTTTATCGCGGCGTCCGTTCAGCGCCGCGCCAAGGCGTTCTTCGGCCAGCGTCCGCCCGTAGTAGGGCGACACGTCGAAGAAGTTGATGCCTTGATCGATGGCGGAGTGGACAGCTCGGGCTCCTTCGGCGGGATCGGTCTTGCGAAACTCGTCGCCCAAAGGAGAGGCGCCAAAGCCGATGAGCGACACTGAGAGGCCGGTCTTGCCGAGGGTTCTGTATTCCATGCTGGTGGGCTTTGGGTAACGATAAAGTAGTCGCTTAATCGTAACGGCGGGCAGAGGGAAGGGTCAAGAGGCAGTTGCCTGGCTCAACGCGGCTAGGCAACTAGTGCTCCCGTCTCCGACGTATCGTAGCCGGCGAGCACCTCCAACTTCCGCCGTAGTGTGGCTCGTTGCAGGACATCGAGAAACCCCTTGACTGCGGGAAGGTCTGCCGTTCGGCGTCGCATCACCAGATCGTAGCGTTCGCTGTGCAGGGGAATGAAGTCCAGGCCGAAGGTTTGCGCGGCAGACCTCGTTGCCAAACACACGTCCGCCTCGTGCGCCAATACGCAGTACGCCGCCGCGAGGTGCCCATACGCGATGCGATCAAAGCCATGGACCTTGGCCGTTTCTATCCCATCGCGATCAAGCAGCCGTTCCAGCAAAGCGCGGCTGCCCGACCCCGGCTCCCGGTTCACAAACCTAACGTTCTTGCGCGCCAGGTGCTCCACCTTATGCACGCCCTTTGGATTACCCGGCGCCATCACCAGCCCTTCCTCCCACCGCGCGAATGTCACCACGGCGAAGTCCTCACCCGGGTACTCTTTGCTCAAGAAGGGAAGGTTAAACTGCCCGCTTTTCGGATCTTCCAGATGGGAACCGGCGATGTGAACTTTGCCTTCACTCAGCCATTTCAGGGCCAGCTTGCTGGAGGCGGCGGCGGTGACAATCTCCACGCCGCTGATCCGTTCCACCATTTTGGCAAGTAGTCCGGTCGCCGGATCGCAACCAGCTAGCACCAGTCGCTTTTGAGCGGCCTCCTCCTTAGCGAAGACAACCAACTCGGCGCGCCCGCTGGCACGCCCGGCTCGTTTGATGATGCCGTCTGCCTCGGGCATGTAATAGGGGGACGCGCTCACCGGCACGCTTACCCAGCGCGAACCGATCTGACAGATCCGTACTGGCTGGCCATCCACCGCCGGCGTCGCACTTAATACCTCGGCAGCTAGCGACTCCGGCGACTTCGAATCCCCGGATTGCAGGGAGAACAGCTCGTCTACGGTCACTTCCAGTTCTCGAGCCAGATTTAGCGCCACTTCCGTATTAGGAACGTAAGTGCCCGCTTCAATCGCATAAATGGTTTGGCGACTCACGTTCACCCGTCGCGCCAGGTCCGATGCGCCCACACCGCGGCTCTTGCGAACCTCCGCCAACCGGTTCTGAACAACTGACTTTGCCGACACTATTTCCTCACTTGTACGACTTCGATCACAGTAAGCATCCGCACCGTTCTAAAAATGAATTTTAGCCACAAACTCAAACACGCGAGGGTTTCCCGCGCTCGTGATTGACCCGAAGGCCGCGCTTCCAAAGCTTCCATTGGGATCGTTAAGTGGAGGCGTGTTCGAGACATTGAATACCTCGGCGCGCAATTCGACGTTAGCTCGTTCGGTAATGTGAAATGTCTTACCCAGCATCAAGTCGGCATTCTGCAGCCCTGGTCCGCGAACCGGGTTGCGTGAACTGTTCCCAATCACGAACTGCGGGGCGGCGCTAAACGCGGCCGTGTTGAAGTACTTCGCCACGGTGCTAGCCGCAAACTCGTTCGGATCGCTTGTCCGGTTCGGTCGCTGCACAGCGTAACCAAGACTGGAGTTGCTATTGGTCGCCTGCGTAACGGCCACTGCGTCGCCCGCTTGCATACGCAGCAGTCCGGCGAGTTGCCACCCGGAGATCTTCCACAGTCGCGGAATTTCGTACACCCAACCAAGGGCAAATACATTGGGTATATCGCCGCTGGAAACGTCCTTTTCCAAATGCCGGTTAAAGGCATCCGCCGCCCCGGTGTTGTTTAGCACAGGCCCCGTGAAGATCGTTTGCGAAAAGACGCTGGAAGCGTCGTCCAGCAGTTTCGAAAAGGTGTAAGCGGCGTTCAATGTCAATCCTCGCGACAACCGCTTCTCCACCTTCACCGTCGCCGCGTTGTATTTTGAGTTGCCAACATTATCGCGGAATAACGCTACGTTCGTGAACCTGGGGTAGGCACGCAGAAGTTGTTGCTGTGCGATGGTCGACCTTCCCAGTGAGGACGACGCTGGGATCTCGCCAAAATACGGATTGGTCACCCTGGTGAGCAGCGCTGCACCCTGCGCCAGATACTGCGAAGGCAGTTGATTGATGTTGGCGTCGGGAATTCCAAGCCGCGTGTTCTTTGAACCCAGGTACGCGACTTCCACGTTGAGGTTTCGGCCGATGGTCTTCTGCACTGTGAAGTTCCACTGTTGCGAGTAGCCGGATCCGCTGTTTCGATCCACGCCAAACACACCCTGGCCCAGTCCGGAGTTCGGGTTCGGCGCCGTCACTTGCACGGTGGGGCCATTCGCCAATCCAAACGCGGCGTTCACGTTGTCCTGCGACTGCTGGCCCACGGTCTGCACAAAGGGAAACTGCGGCATGGTGAACGGGGTGGTGATGCCTGACTGCTCAAAGAAAACCATGCCGTAGCCGGAACGGAGCACCCATGTGTCTCCCATGCGATAAGCCAGGCCCATGCGCGGGCCGAAATTGCCCCACTCCAGCTCTCGCGCCGTGTGTGGAAACTCCAACACCTCCGACTTGAGGTTGAACACGGCACCTTGGTCGTGCCTTTCCGTCGAGGGGAAGTTCAAGGTATATCGCGTCCCCAAATTCAAGGTGAGGCGCTGCGACACGCGCCAGTCATCACCGAAGAAAAACTCAGCGATGTGCGCCCGCGGTTGAATCACGTTCTTCTGGATGTCGATGGTGAACGCATTCACCTGTCCCAGCAACAGCGATGCCAGCGCGTTGCCACTTCCCGAAACCGTAGCGCTGTTCGTGCCCGTCGTAGAGAATCCAAAAGATCCAGTTGGATTTGGCGGGTTGAGAACATCGAGAGCCTCGCGCCGGATGTCGGCTCCGAACTTGAACGTATGGCGGCCGCGCACATGGGTGTACGTATCGAGGAATTCCGTGATCGATGTAGTGAAGCGCGAATTGGCAGCCGTGGTAGGACCCACTTGCTGGAATCCGGCGACCGTGAAGATGGGCAACACGGAAGCGAACGAGTTGGAGGGCAATCCGGGCACTGTGATTCCGCCGTCTTGCAGCGACCGCTGGTCGAGATCTCGCCGCGAGTAGCCAAAGCGAAGCTGGTTCAGGCTGTTAGGCGACCGCACCCAGTTGTAGTCGCCGACAAAGGCGTCGCCGCGCGTGATGGCGCGGCCAATCACGCCGGAGGTCAGACTGCCGCTGCCGTCGGGCAACGGGGCGACAGGAGTGTCGTCGTCACGAAGCAATGTATACCGTCCGAAGAGGCGGTGCTTGGCGCCGATGTAGCGGTCCAGGCGGAAATCGGCCTGATCCTGATTATCGGGTTCGGTGGCGGTGCGCACGAAGTTGTTCGCGCCAGCAACGTTCGGCACAGGGTAATGCTGCAGTACCTGCGCGGCGATCGGATCCACGCGCGACGTGGGGATCGTGTTGTTCGCAAAGCGCGTGCGAGGCGAGGTCAAGGGATCGAAGATCGCCTGCGTGAACACACCATTCCGTTGCGCCAGCGTCGGGACCACGCTGAACCGGGTAATGCCGGTGCGTAGGCGCGTCCCCTGCCAATCGGCGAAGAAAAATGTCTTGTTCTTTTGAATCGGCCCGCCGATGGTCAGCCCATATTGGTTCCGGCGAAACAGGGGAGTCGGCCCTGGCTGCGCGAAGAGGTTTCGCGCATTCAATGCCTCATTGCGAAAGAACTCGAACAGGCTGCCATGAAACTGATTGCTCCCCGACTTCCCAATCACCATCACCGTGCCGCCGTTAGAACGGCCGTACTCCGGTGAATAGGCATTGATGTTCAGCTTGAACTCCGCCATGCCATCGATGATCGGGTAGTAGACCACCTGGCCCGGCTCCGGCTGCAATACGCTGATGCCATCGTAGAGGTACTCATTGGTGCGCGGCCGGCTCCCATTGATGCGCGGCAGAAACTGGCCGTTTGGCAGCGCCACGCCGGGAGCAAGGGTGACCAGCGGAATGAAGTTGCGCCCATCCAGCGGCAGTGTCGAGATCTTCTTTTCGTCCACGTTGAGGCTCATCTCGCCGCTTGCCGTCTGGACCATCGAAGCACCCGCCCGGACGTCCACCGATTGGGACGGCGAGCCAATCTCCAATTTGAAGTTCAGCACGGCCCGTTCCGCCAATCGCAGCGTCACGCCCGATTGCCTGTATGTGCGAAACCCAGGCTGCTTCACGCTAACGACGTACTCTCCGGCCGGCAGCCCCAGCAGGTGATAAACCCCGGACTCATCGGTGACCGTCGAATACTGAGCCATCGTCGCCTGGTCCTGCGCCTCAACGCTTGCCTTCGTAATCACGAGGCCCGAAGGATCTTCGATGGACCCATAAAGTTCCGCGCGCCCAGCCTGCCCCCAGCAAAGCATCGACGTGAAGATAAACCCCGAAGAGAGGCGGAATAGGTGTCGCGTGCGAATGGCCATGTGGTGCGTCAAGATGACGCCGTTAGTTTACCACGACACTCGCGCGGGGCTCTATCCGCAGCCCAAGGAGAAGCGTAAGGCCGAGCAAACCTGTGCCATTCGCCGAGTGCTCAACACACTCACGCGTGCTCCAAGACGCGTTTGGGACAGAGTAATCGTATTGTGCAGATTCACCGCACACAGAGTCTTCATTCCGTCGTCGCTGTCCAAAACCACTTCGGACGGAACTCCGCGAATCGTCGAAGTGATCGGTGCGACGGTGACTGTCGCGAGATGGCCGAGAGCAGCATCACGGGTGAGAATCAACACTGGGCGCCGTTTGTCTGGCGGCGCAAACTCGCACAGTCTCACTTCGCCGCGACTTAGCCCTCGGGCCACGCGGCAACCCCTTCCCAAACTTCATACTCTTCCGATCGTTGCGGCTGCTTCATGTAGCCGGCGCGATCCTGATCGTCCAATTCGGCCTCTTGCAAGCGTTTCAAGTGCGCCCTTAGAGCTTCGCGTATTAGTGCTGACCGATTCACTTTTCCCCGGGCAGCTGCGTCATCAGCGGCCTTTAGCAGGCCCGCATCTAGTACGACCTGGATCGTTTCCATTGGTTGTGTAGCTCCATCCACAGTATAATCCACAGTACTCCCGAGCGAAAAGCCCGACCTGGCCTACTTAACACCGCGATAGAATACCCGCCACACCTTGCCGTGCTGGCTCTCACTGATGTAGAGCGAGCCATCGGGTCCTTCGGCAACGCCGTCGGCCCGGGCCTGGGCGTCATCCGGATTCATGAGCGGAGTCTTGCCCGCGAAGCCGCCGGCAAAAACTTCGTGGCTTCCAGACGGCTTGCCTGCCACAAACGGCTGAAACGTCACGTTGTAGCCTTCCTGCGCCAGCGGTCCGCGGTTCCATGAACCATGGAAGGCAATGAAAGCGCCGTTCTTGTAATGCTTTGGAAATTGCGAGCCGGTGTAAAACGTTACGTCCACTGGCGCCCAATGCGCCGGAAAACTCGTCACAGGAGGCGTAAACGCGGTGCACCGGCCAACCGTTTTGCCATCGCCGCCGTACTCGGGATTCAACAGGAACTTCTTCTGCTGGTAGTCGAAGAAACAATAGGGCCAGCCGAAGTCTGATCCCTGCACCGCTCGGAACATCGGCTCGGCCGGACGCTCCGCATTCTCCTGGGCCGTGAACTTCCCAGGCCACAGCACGTCTAACTGGTCCCGGCTGTTCATCACGATGTACAACGCGCCATCATGCCAGGCGATGGCCGGCATCTGCCGCAAGCCGGTGGCGAAGCGAGTGCCGTCCTCTTGTTTCTGTCCAAGCTTGCTCTCTGAGAACTTCCAGATACCGCCATTCTTTTCCAGTAGCGGGCAAG
>JBDTMC010000245.1:0-11688 GCA_039934475.1 Bryobacteraceae bacterium
AAACTGCATAGGACGCGGACCAGGCCTGGGTGAAGTCGCGCATGGGTGATTAACCTCGGGAGAGTGGGTGAAAGCCCCCAATTTCTTAGACCTGCACCTGATAGCGGGCAATCTACAGAGGGAGAATGATAAGGCCGCTCAACGGAAGCAGTTTGCACGCCGACCGCGAGTTGGTGGCTTGCGAATTGGCACGCCTGCTTGACGAGCGGACGATGCCGGCGGGGAGTCCGGTGCACGAGGCCATGCGGTATGCGGTGCTGGGCGCTGGGCAGAGACTGCGGCCGGTGATGGCGGTGCGGGTGGGTCGGATGGCAGGGGCAGAAGCGAAATATGCACTTCGTGCAGCGGCGGCGGTGGAGATTCTGCACTGCGCCTCACTGGTGGTGGACGATTTGCCGTGCATGGACGACGAGGCAATGCGGCGCGACCGGCCGGCGGTGCATGTGCAATTTGGGGAGTCTACCGCGCTTTTGGCTTCGTTCGGGCTGGTCGCACTGGCAGCACGGGCGGTGGTGCAAGACGTGGAGAAGTCCCAGGCGGCGCGCAGTGTGCGGTTTCAGATCCAGCTGCTGAAGGTCTTGGATTGTAGTGGTTTGATTGAAGGGCAGGCGCTGGATTTGCGGCTACGCGGGGAGAGCCGCGACGCGCAGCGCGACTGCCTGACGGAGTTGAAGACGGTTCCGCTGTTCCAGTTGGCAGTGGAGGCAGGCCTCGCCTTTGGGGATGCGCCGGCGCGGATGAAGACAGGCCTCAGACAGTTTGCGCGGGACTTCGGACTGGCGTATCAGATGACCGACGATTTGCTGGACGGAGAGGAGTCGGATCCGGAGCGGCTGGCGAGCCAGTATGACCGGGTGCGGCAACGTCTCAGCCCATTTGGAGCCGCTGCGTGCGGTCTTGAAGAGATGCTCGATTATCTGCATGCCAAAGCCGACGAAAAGAATTACTGTCATCGGTAGCGGTTTCGGCGGACTCGCCACAGCCGTTCGATTACAAGCCAAAGGATACGCAGTAGACCTGCTGGAAGCCCGGGACATGCTGGGGGGGCGGGCGTACGTGTACCGGCAGGACGGGTTCACGTTCGACGCCGGGCCTACGGTGATCACCGCTCCGTTCATGATCGATGAGATCTTTGCAGCGGCGGGACGGCGCACAGATGACTATGTGCAGATCGTTCCGGTGGATCCGTTTTACCGCATTGAATTTCCGGATGGACGGTGGTTTGAGTACAACGGGGACGAGGCGGAGACGGAGCGGCGAGTGGCAGCGTTTGCGCCGGGCGATCTGGCGGGCTACCAGGAGATGATCCGGCAGGCGAAAGCGATTTTCGATAAGGGCTTTGTCGAACTGTCGGACCGGCCGTTCCTGAAGTTCGGAGACATGCTGCGGGTGGCTCCGGACCTGGTGCGCTTGCAGTCATACCGGACGGTGTATGGATTCGTGGCGAAGTACGTGAAGGACCCGATGCTGCGAAGGGTATTCAGTTTTCATCCTTTGCTGGTGGGCGGCAATCCATTTCAAACCACTTCCATCTATGCGTTGATTCACTACCTGGAGCGGCAGTGGGGCGTGCATTACGTGATGGGGGGAACGGGCGCGCTAGTGGCGGCGTTCGGGAAGCTGTTTTGTGAGCTGGGGGGGAGGGTCCATCTTTCGTGCCCGGCGAAACGGATTGTAATGGAAAGCGGCGCGGCGGTGGGCGTGGAGACACGAAGCGGCGTGATTCCGGCCGATGGGGTGGTGAGTAACGCGGACGTAGCCAACACCTACCGGCGGCTGCTGCCGGTGGAGGCGCGGCGGAAATACACTGACCGGAAGTTGGATGGCATGCGATACAGCATGTCGCTATATGTGATTTACTTCGGGACGCGGCGGCAGTATCCGGACATACGCCACCACACGATACTCCTGAGCGAGCACTATCAGGAGTTACTGGACGATATCTTCAACAAGAAGGTGCTGGCGGATGAGTATTCCATCTATCTGCACCGGCCATCGCTGACGGATCCGGCGATGGCTCCGCAGGGTTGCGACTGCTTTTACGCTTTAATTCCGGTGCCGAACCAAGAGAGCGGGATCGACTGGCGGACGGAGGCGAAACCGTTCCGGGACCGCGTGATGAAGTTGCTGGAGGAACGCTATCTGCCTGGGCTGGCCGAAAACCTGGTGACGGAGCGGGTATTTACGCCTTTGGATTTTGAGACAACGCTGGACAGCTTTCGCGGGGCGGCGTTTTCCTTTGAACCGGTATTGACGCAATCGGCTTGGTTTCGCCCGCACAACGAATCTGAAGACGTGCGGAACCTGTTCTTTGCCGGAGCGGGAACGCATCCCGGCGCAGGCGTGCCGGGAGTGCTATCATCGGCGAAAATTGCGGAGAACCTGATTTGCGAACGGCTTCCGATTTAGGCGCGTTGGGATCGCTGTACGAGCAGGCGGCGAGGGCGACTGCCAGCGGTTCAAAGAGCTTCTATTTTGCGACTCGTTTCTTTCCTCAAGATTTGGCACGGGCGGCGCATGGGGTTTACTGGTTCTGCCGGTATACCGACGACATGGTGGACGAGGCTGCCTCTGTGGAGCAGGGGCGCCGAGATTTGGAAGCTTGGGATCAACTGGTGCGGCGCGCGCTGGATGGCGAGCCAACGGAGCATCCGGTGTTGCGAGTGTTCCAGGACACGGCGCAGCGGCACGGGATTCCCGCCGAGTACCCTCTGGAATTGATTGAGGGGATGCGCATGGATTTGAACGGCACCCGGTATGCGGACTTTGCGGGGTTGCGACAGTTCTGCTACCGGGTGGCTTCCGTCGTCGGCTTGATGATGTCTCACGTGATCGGGTTCCGGGAGCCGGCGCTGGACTACGCCGTCGATCTTGGGATCGCGATGCAGCTGACCAATATTCTGCGAGACGTGGGCGAGGATTTGCGGATGGGGCGGATCTATCTGCCGGCGGCGGAGATGGCGGAGTTCGGATACAGCGAAGAAGAGTTGCGGGCTGGTGTTCGCAATGACGAGTTTATGCGGTTGATGCAGTTCCAGGTGGAACGGGCGCGGCGGTATTACGCGCAGGCGGAGCCGGGGATTGCGCTGCTGAATCCGCGAGGGCGCTTTGCGGTGAAAGTGGCGGCGGATGTGTATCGCGAGATTCTGGGACAGATTGAGCGGGCGGAGTACCGGGTGTTTGACCAGCGCGCGGTGGTGCCTCCGGTGCGGAAGTATTGGTTGACGATGAGAGGGATGGCGGGGCCGATGGCGCGGCATTCGATGGACCGGCTGGCGTTTTGGAAGCAAGCATGATCCGGCGGGCAATTACGCGATCGTCGATGGCGACGCTGGCGGGCTTGGCGGTTCACTACGCCGTGTTTTTCTGGAGCGGAATTCCATTATGGACGGAGACGATCGCGGAGTGGATCATGGCCCGGACGCCGTCGCGTTGGGCGGTTCCGATTCTGGAGAGCCTGGGAGAGTGGGCTAAGCCGTTCGCGGTGACGGGCGGACTGGCAGTGTTGGGCTTTGGGTTGTTCTTCCCCGCCCTGTTGGGACTGACGCGGTGGCGGCGATGGTGGTGGGCGGCAGCGGGATTGGTTGTAGTGGGGTGGAGCTTCGTTTTCGACTACCGGTCGGCGGTGGGACAGGCCTCATTTTGGATCCCGGCGTTGACGGTGGTGGCTATGCTTTCGCGCCCGGCACGGGGACCCGCCACGGACTTGGGGCGGCGGGGCGTTCTGGCGGCGTCACTGCCCGTGGTGATGACAGCCGGGACCGCGGCGGTGGCGGTGGAGAGTTGGGTTCGAAACCGGGCGCTGGCGAAGAGCGCTGTGGAGCCGGTTGCTCTGTTTCCATTCCAGCCTCCGGCGGAGACGTTCGCGCCTACCTTGGTGAGGCGGGCCGTAACTCCGGTAGATCAGTTCTACGGCATGAGCAAGAACACCGTTGACCCGGCCATTCATCCGGCGGTGTGGAAGTTGCGGATTACCGTGGATGGAAGACCGATTCGGGAGATTCGATATACTGAGTTGCTGGCCGTGCCCCGAGTGGAGCGCTATGTTACGTTGCGCTGTGTTAGCAATACTTTGAAATCGGATTTGATGGGGACGGCGCTGTGGAGCGGGGTTCATCTGGCGCAGCTGGTTGACCGCCGCCAGTTGCCGTCGGGGATCGTGGAAGTGGCCGTGATCGGGGTAGAAGGCCATGGCGATAGTTTGAGTCCCGACTACGCGTTTTCCGATGAGGTTTTGTTCGCTTTAGGAATGAACGGAAAGACACTCAGCCGGGCTCACGGGTTCCCGTTGCGGTTACTGACGCCTCGCTATTACGGGTTTAAGAACGTGAAATGGATGGGCGAAATCGCTTTTTTGACGCGTCCGTACCTTGGCACCTGGCCAAAGATGGGGTACACGAAAGAGCCGCTGATTCACACGGCATCGCACATTGACCGCTATCAAAGAGACAACGGCGTGGTCCGGTTGGGTGGCGTGAGCTTTGCCGGCGTAAGGGGCATCCGGGCGGTGCGCTTGCGGGGCGGAAAGGGCGAGTGGAAAGACGCACTTCTGGAGAAGCCGCTTTCGCCTTACACATGGACCCGATGGCAAGGTGAGGTGCCCGACCTGGGGGCAAGCGAAGTGGAGGCAAGGGCGCTGGACGGAACGGGACGGTGGCAGGAAGCGGAAGAGGGGCCGCTGTTTCCGAACGGGATGACGGGGCCGACGATCCGGAGAATTTCGTGAGTTGGTGGTCAGACCTGCAGGAGTATTGGGAGCTATATGTTGTGGAGGCGCTGCGCGGCGTACAGTTGCCGCCGTTGAGCCTGTGGGTGGGGTTGGTGTTTGTGGCAGTGCTGGTGTGGGTGCTGCGGAAATCGCGCAAGGGTTACGAAAAGATGACCGCGTTGGAAGCCGCTCCGGCGAACTTTGTACCGGATGCGACAGTGGTGATTCCGGCGCGCAATGAGGCAGCCAACATCGCGGACGTGGTGAAGTGCTTTGCCGGTTCGCGAGTGATTGTGGTGGACGACGGTTCTAAGGATGACACGGCGCAATTGGCCGCGGACGCGGGCGCTACGGTGATTCCCGCTCCGGCTATGAAGAAGGGGCAAAAAGGCAAACCTAACGCGTGCTGGGCCGGCGCACAGTTGGTGGAGACGCCGTGGATTCTGTTTGTGGACGCCGACACGCGGTATCAACCGGGAACCCTGGCCGCGCTGGTGCACTTCGCGGAAGCCAACAACATGGATTGCGTGAGCATGTTCCTGCAACAGGAGATGCTGACGCTTTGGGAGCGACTGCTGGTGCCTTACGCGTTCGCTTTGTATTTTTGCGGCGTGGACAGCCAGAGGGTGAACCGCACCAAGACATCACACACGCTGGTGAACGGGCAGTGCCTGCTGGTGCGGCGGGAATCGTACGAGTACGTGGGTGGGCATGGGGCGGTGGCGGAGTATGTGATTGAAGACGTGGCGTTGGCGCGGGCGTTTAAGCACCAGCGTAAGCATCTGCGCGTGTTGCAGGGGGCACAATTCGGGAGCAGCCGCACGTACGACGGTTTGCGGTCGATTCTGCGAGGAGTTCAGAAGAACTCGTTCCGTTTCCTGCTGCTAAGCCCGAACATTGGGTTCCGGGTGGTGATGAGTTCCTTGCTATTGACTGCGTGGCTGCCGATGGTGGCGTGGCTGGTGGTGCAAGGACAGTGGATTGTAGCGGGGCTGGTGGCGGTGACTCCCCCTGTGTTTCTGTACCGCTGGTACGGAAATGTTTGGGACACGAAATTGGCGCCGGTGACGATTTACGTTTTCCAACTGATGGCGATCGCGGGCATGTACCACACGTCGTTTGGGCGCAAGACGTTGTGGAAGGGCCGCAAAGTCTAGGTGGATGGACGCCCCTGTTCAGTATCCGGTGCCCTGGGATCTTGTCTTTGGTTTGACGCCGCACATCATCCACAGAACGCAGAGATCGGTGGACGATTTCAGCGCGTCGGTGGTGGCGCGGATGAAACCGGAACCGGAGATCCGCGGGATGGAGTTGCTGCCGGAGAACCCGCGCTTCCTGCTTGTTGCAAATCATTATCAGCGGCAAGGGCTTTGGATTTTGCATTCGGCGTCGGTGGCGACGCAGGCGATCCGGAAGAGATACGGCGCGGGGGATCCGCCGGTGCGATGGGTGGTGACAGCGAACTGGCCGGCGGTGCGGTTGGGTCCGTGGAAGTTCGCGAATCCAGGGGACAGGCTGTTGCCGCGGGTGGCGGATGCGCTAGGGTGCTATGCCGTGTCGTTTGCGAAGAATAATCCCGGGTTTACGGCACGATCCATCCGCCGGCTGTTGCGGGAGGCACCGGGGTTGACGCGGCCCATCGGCCTGTTTCCAGAGGGTGTGGCGGGGTCGGCTGGTACGCTCACCGAACCATTGCCGGGCGTAGACCGTCTGATTTCACACCTCGCAAAAAGCGGCATGCCCGCGGTTCCAATGGCGATTTCCGAGTCGGGCCGTCTGATCGTTCGATGCGGCGCGACGGTGGCGGCATCGGAGCTGGCGGCAGCCCCCGATTCGGCCCACCTGCTGATGAAGCGGATCGCCGACCTGCTGGCGTGATCTTCTGACAGTACTTCTGCGACAAGTGTTGTTCACTTCGCACCCACTTCGTGTCAACGAATTCGGTAGTGGTGGTCGTAGGCGCGGTTGCGGCGGGTGCGGGGAAAGGGCTCTGTTCGGAGATGACGGCGAAGGCTCCGCCGTAGTCGCCGAGAGTCATGTGGGCTATGAAACGCCTGATATCGATGTGAAGAGGACAGGCAGAGGCACAGGCGGGATTCTTACAGTCGAAACAGCGAAGTGTCTCTACGGAGACATGTTCGGAGGTAAAGCCAGTGGCGACCTCTTCGGCGGAGGAGGATCGGCGCTGGGGCTCCAGAACGGGAAGTGCTTGTCTGGGCGCCTTTGGATTACGTTTGACAGTCTTGGCGTGACCCATAAGTGCGCGCCCCCCCGTCCCGTGAATTTTTTAATCGTTCACGGGTGGAGGGGCACTTAGCGGGCCAAAGAGATGAGAACAGGGCTGCCGGACTATAAGCCGGTTTCTGTATCCTCTTGCGAGGGCAGCAGTCATTCGTCTACGCCGGACATTACTGTCCAGCTCTAGCGACCTACCCGGGAGTTCATTGGGACGGGCCGTCCCTCCTCCCCTATTTGGTCTTGCTCCACGTGGGGTTTACCCTGCCGGATGAATTGCTCCATCCGCGGTGCGCTCTTACCGCACCTTTTCACCCTTACCTGACAGCCGAAGCCGCCCGGCGGTACATTTTCTGTGGCACTTTCCGTAAAACCCGCTTTGAGCGAGCCCCCCCGGCCGTTAGCCGGCACGCCGCCCTATGGAGACCGGACTTTCCTCTTCAGGTACTAAACGGGCTAACCCGAAGCGACTGCCAGTCCGACAGCCTAACCCATTGTGGCACATTCCTATCGAAATAGGATTAACCCTGAACCTTTTCAGTAGTATGCTGATAAAAGATACGCTTGGATTAGAAAGAATTGCCAAGCGTGCATCAGGGAAATTGAGGAGAAAACGAATGTTCAAAAGGTTTGCAGTACTGCTGACGTTTTTCTCGCTAGTGGCCGGGTCCGTGTACGCACAGGGTCTCAACACAAGCGCAAAAGCGACGGATTGGGAGGAAATTAACTTCGAATTCAATTCCTCCGTCCTCACGGACGGATACCCCAGCCTGCTCAAGATAGCTGACGCATTAAAGCAGCATCCGGGGTACAAGGTCCGTTTAGAAGGCAATACGGACTGGGTGGGGTCAAACAACTACAACGACAAGCTGGGGCTGGCGCGCGCGACCACGGTACGCGATTTTTTAGTTAAGTACGGCGCTGCGGCGGGCCAGGTAGAAGTGGTGAGTGAGGGTAAGAAGGACCCGAAATACGGCGGCGCCACGGGTAGCATGAAGGGGACGCAGTTACAGCGCTGGATGAACCGGCGCGTAATAACGACGCTATTGAATGATAAGGGTGAGGCAGTTGGCTCAGGCGGCATGAACGATACCATTCCGGCCTTGGATGCCCTGCTGAAGAAGCAGCAAGAGTGCTGCGATGCGATTTTAAAACGGCTGGATAAGCTGGACGAAATCGCCGACCTGCTGAAGGGCTTGAAGGCAGAGAACGACAGTCTCCGCAAAGACGTGGACGACCTGAAGCAGGCACAGGGCGGCCTGAAGCAGCAGGTGGCGGAATTGCCGAAGCCACTGACGAAACAGGAGACGACAGACCTGAGCCGCGAGGCGACGACGGATGCTATCGAAGCGGCCCGCATGAAGCGGTTCTCTCTGTTGGGATTGAACGCGGGTTCCGACGATATGGGGAACGTGACCTTCACTGGCCGTGGACGGTTCTTCGCGCCGTTCAAAGAGAAGTTCGCGATTCAAGCGCAAGGCGAGTATATGTACTGGCACGACCGGTCGGAAGGCCAGTTCGACTTGGGCCTTGTGGTTCGACCGGCAACGCACTTCCAGGCCGGCTTGTTTTCCAGCTTTAAGCACGCCGATTTCCGCGGCATGCAGCAGGGCGGCACGCTGGGCCAAGGTTCGGTCACCTTGGACTACTTGTTCAGCCGCGGCAAGGTCGGGTTGTTCGGCGTGAAGGGCTTCATGAACGAGGCCGTGCTGAATCGGGAAGTGATCACGCACAACGTGACCGAGGAGACTTATCTGCGGCTGGTTGACCAGTTCGGCGGCAGCGGCACGGTGTCTCTCTTCGGAAAGGCGTACATGGAAGCAAATCTTGGTTTCCTGAAGAGCCACGTTGGACGGAACAGGCCAGGAGGCACGATCCGATTCATCCAGCCGTTGACGGATCACATTGCCTTCACCCTGGAAGGCGGATTCAACGAGACGCTACTGGCGAAAGACTACAACGGCCGAGTTGTGGCAGGGATTCAATTCGGGAACTTCATTCACCCGAAGGAGTACCTGGCATCGAACACACCGGTTCCGGTGGACGTGCCACGAGTGCGTTATGAGTTGTTGACGCGGCGCATCCGCACCGGTTGGGATCCTCCAATCGCCAATGCGGGTCCCGATCAGATCGGTATTCCCTCAGGTTCAGTGAGCCTGGATGGTTCGGCTTCCTACTCGCCAGAAGGCGACACATTGACCTTCTTGTGGGATCAACTGGCCGGACCGGCCGTGGCGATCCAGAATGCCACCTCTGCCAGGCCGACCTTCACTGGCGCCGATTCACAAACCTACTCGTTCCGTTTGACGGTGACTGACACGCGCGGCAACAAGGCCGTAGCACGGACGAATGTCACAACCAAGGGGACTTCGGCATCGACTGCAGTTCACATCGTGCAATTCGTGGCGACACCCTCTTCGATTCCGGCGGGGCAAGCGGCCACGCTATCGTGGGCGGTGGAAAACGCGGATACGGTAACAATTAGCGGATTAGGTACGGTAGATCCGCGCGCCGGAACCAGCAGCGTGTCACCGACTTCGACCACCACATACATCCTGACGGCCAAGAACACAACCAGTGAAGAGAGCAAGTCGGTTGTGGTTACGATCACCGGCGGCGGCCTCCCCGGAGGATTGCCGAAAGTAACCAGTTTCACGGCGACACCGCCGTCGGTTACGTCAGGCCAGTGTTCCGTCCTATCCTGGTCTACTGACGGAGCAGAGAGCGCGACGATCAGCGGACTGGGCAGCGTGGCCTTGAGCGGCACGCAGTCAGTTTGCCCGACGCAGGATACCACCTATACGCTGACGGCGACCAATAAGACTGGTTCCACATCAGCGAATCAGACGGTAACGGTGACCAGCGCCGCGAAGCCAACCATCGTGACGTTCACCGCGACACCGGGCACCATCACCGCGGGCCAGACCTCCACACTAGCGTGGACCGTTCAGAACGCTACCAGTGTCCAGATCACCAGCCTGGGCACGGTCAATTTGACGGGATCGCAGGGTGTCTCGCCGACGCAGACCACCACTTACACCTTGACGGCTACGAATGCGAGCGGACAAACCACGCAGGCGGTGACCGTCACGGTGAACAGCACTACGGTAATCAATCCGACGTTGAGCGGATGCGCAGTCAGCCCGACGGGCAGCGTGGCCGCCGGCACGCCGGTTAGTTTGAACTATTCGACGATGAACGCAACGGCGGTGACGATTTCCGGGCTCGGTGCAGTAGCCCTGACAGGCCCGGTTTCGGTAACGCCGCTGGTAACAACCTCTTACACGATTACCGCATCGGGCGGCGCAGGCACTCAGCCGGCTACCTGTTCGCTGACGGTGACTGTGACAGTGCCGCAACCGCCGACGGCTGTGATTCCGGGAGGATCTATCGAGACCTTCAACCGGGAACTGCCGATCGATGGCAGCGGATCAACCGACCCTCAAGGGCAGCAACTGACGTACGTCTGGGAATCCCTGAACACTGGAATGGCGATTATGGATCAGGGCAAGCCTGTCACGCGCGTAATCCTAGGTGGAACCTTCGGCGATTACACGATCAAACTCACGGTTAGGAATCAGTCCGGTCTGGAATCACAGCCGGCTTACTTTACGATTCACTTCCGTTCGACGACGATCTTCTAAGAGGGGACCGCTTCCCTTACAGTCGCGGCTCGGTTACTATACCGAGTCGCGGCCGTTATCAGCCACCAGTAAGAACACAAAGGGCGGACCACAGGGTCCGCCCTTTGTATTTGCGGAATAACTTAGGAGCGAAGGCCGGCAGCGCCAAGCTGTGCTGTTTGGGTGAAATTTCCCTTAACCGTAACCGCTTGGGCGACGGGCGTTTTGTCGTTCCACGCGACGGGATATTCACGCAAACAAGTACGGCAACGGTAGTAGCCTTCCACAGGCCACATGATCTCCTCGTGCATTAGTTCGCACCAGGCGTTACCCGCTTTTGAGATCAAAGAAGAAACAGCACTAGACATCGTAAGCCTCCTCCCACGCAGATTGACTTCC
The DNA here is from genome assembly GCA_039934475.1 of Bryobacteraceae bacterium. Classification (GTDB taxonomy): domain Bacteria; phylum Acidobacteriota; class Terriglobia; order Bryobacterales; family Bryobacteraceae; genus JBDTMC01. Next base: position 10,966 of record JBDTMC010000245.1, read on the forward strand.
GGACCGGTTACTGTCTTGACCCGGGGAGCCCAAATCCTACACACATGTGACGCTTTGGAACTTCTAAAAGTTGCAAGTATCGGCTTGACAAACGAGTAGAACCGTCGTAACAGTTTCCTCACATTTACGTTTGACCGGCACGTCTCTCACCTTGAATTAGTGAAGCGAGAGGCGCAAGCGTTTCATCTAAGGTTTTATCCCTGCGAATCCCTGCGTTGGACGGATAGCTTTTTTGTATGACCGCTCGGTAACAGAGCGCTAGCGGCGGCGCAAGTCGACCGAAGCAACGTTGCCCCGGTCGTCTACACGACAGGTGAAAAGCATGTTGCGGTCGGTGGCGCCGCGGCGGGCTGTGACGAAGCCGGAAAGGCCGGGTTCACCCTGATTGCGGGCGTCGCGGTTGGCATTGCCGCGCGATTGGAATCGAGGGTCCGTATAACCGTCGCGATCGAGGCGGGCGGCTACGGCTTCCTGGCAGCGGCGAGCGGGATCGTCGCGATAGCCACCTTCATTCATCGCCTGGATATCGACGTTCCTGACGCGGCCGGCCGGACCGATGGAACAGGTGTATTGAAACTGCTCGGCACGATTGCCCCGGCGGATCTCAAATACGCCGGAGACGGCGTCGGCGCGCTGGTTGCCGGGTTGGTCAGATCCGGAGAAACGGAGTTCGCGGCTTCCGAGATCGCGGCAGACTCCTTCTTGCCGGAGGAGGACTGCCAG
>JBDTMC010000246.1:0-11686 GCA_039934475.1 Bryobacteraceae bacterium
TTGCGGATCTCGTCCATGCCGAGATCTTCGAAGAACCCGCGCAACCCCAATCCCGCGTACTGCACTACCCCGTCAATCCGCCCCGCCGCTGCCATGATCGATCCGATCGCGGCATCAATCTGATCTTGTTTGGTGACGTCCATGCGCACCACTTCGATGGTGACGCCTCGCTCCGCCGCTTCCTTCTTCAGCGCCTCACCCTCGGGCGCGGTGAGGACCGATCCGAACACCCTGTAGCCTTCAGACGCCAATAGCAACGATGTCGCAAGGCCGAATCCGGATCCCGCGCCGGTGACGAGTATCACTTCCTTGTTCTGCTTCATCTTTACCTCTGGCTCTTTTGACTTACACTCCGGTACATCGGCTCAGGATTTTCCATTCAAATGCAAATCCACGAAATCCACCATTTCTGAGATCGATAGATCCTTCTGCTTCTCGCCGATCTCGGCCAGTAGTTCCGCGAAGGGCATCTGCTTCTGGTAGTGCTCCTGAATCGCCGTCCCCAGCACCACGGCATCCAGAGACTCCAGGCCAAGCTCGCTGAACAGTAGGGAATTCGGGCCTACTTCCTGCGAATAGTCCCAATCCTTGGACAGTTCCGCCAATGTGTTGACAAGATAATCCAAAATGTCCTGCCGGGTTGCAGTTATGCTCATAATTCTCCGTCGGTTTTCTCGTACAGATCGAAACGCTGTGGCCCGCAATGCACACCACCGGGACGCAATCCCGGAACGGTGGCTTGGATTTGTGTCGCCGGGGACTTCAACTCAGGCCGAGGGCGCTGCGTCTGCCGTCGACGCCGGGGTTCCCTGGGCGGGCAAATACTCTTTTTCGTAATACTCTTTTACCCACTCGCGGTTTAGTTCCTCGCCCGATCGTAAGGCCACTTCGTAGCCGCAGGCGTTGCACTTCATCCGGAATCCGGCAATCGGCGCCAGCGGGGCGCCACATGTCGGGCACGTTAATGGCGTGTGCGCAGCCAGACCTTGAATCATGCGTACCCAGCTGTGTACCTTCAGAAAGTACGTCGTCAGAACTTCTACCGAAACGTCACCCGAAAACAGGTGCTGGTCTGATTCCGGCATGCGCTTCTTCAATAGCTCTTTGCCGGCCTCGCTCAGCTGGCCATCCTTGTACAGGACATCCTGTCCGAACACATCGGACGCCGTTTCCAGAATGTTTTTCTCCGGAAGCCAGATATTAAACTCCGACTCCGTCTCCATCGTAATCTCGATTAAGTCGAGCGACTCGGCGCCAAGGTCAGTCGTCAGGCTCGCATCCGGTGTCACCTTGGCGGCATCCACGCGCAGGCTCTTCGCGACAATCCGAGAGAATCGCTCCAGAACGTCCGCGTCGCTTAACCCTTGTACTCCAGACTCCGCCATCGCGTCTCCTTTTTCCCGCCAGCTCGTCTCGTTCCAGTGAACCACGCCGGACGAACTATTGCTTCCGGTTTCACCGCTTGCGGTTCTTACGGGAGCGGGATTAGCCAACCGATCAAGTGCTGGAATCTGCCCCCAGAGTGGGCTTCTTGTGGCGCCTTAATTCCTTGCATCTTAGCGCAGCACAATCATTTACCGATAATTTCATATGGTCTCTGGTTTCGCACCTAAAGTCAATTGCAGAGCCCTTCCCCGTGTATAGGACTTTAGCCGGGTTGGTACTATTAGTCCAGCCTCTTGTGGAATCGGTTCGCAGCTGCCAGCAGAATCAAGGTTCCGTAGATCGCCAGGCACGTCATCTGTGGCCACAAAACATCAATCCCCGTCCCTCGCAGGAAAATCCCGCGCACAATCTCCACGAAGTAGCGCAAGGGGTTGAGGTAGGTGAGGTATTGCACCACCTCCGGCATGTTGCGAATAGGGAACGCAAAGCCGCTCAACATAAACGTCGGGGTGGCGAAGAAGAACGACGACATCAGCGCCTGCTGCTGCGTCTTGGAAATCGTGGAGATAAAAAGCCCCGTGCCCAGGCTGGTCATCAGGAACAGCGTCGCGCAGAACAATAGCAACAGGAAGTTACCGCGGAACGGGACATGGAACACCAGCAGCGCCAGCGTGGTCACCATCATCACGTCCATCAACCCGACCGCCGCAAACGGCAGCGTCTTCCCGATCATCAGTTCCAGCGGCCGGATAGGCGTTACCATCAATTGCTCCATCGTGCCCATTTCCTTCTCTCGCACAATGCCCATGGCCGTCAGCATTACTGTCACCACCATGATCAGATTCGTCATCACGCCCGGCACAAAGTAGTTCCGGCTTCGCAGGTCGGGATTAAACCAGACGCGCGACCGGGTGTCGATTTGCGGCGCCCGCAGCGACACATTGCCTCCGCTCGCCATCGCTCGTCGAATCTGTTGCTCAATCGTGATATTGCGGTCATAGCCAGCCACAATCTCTGAGGCATAACTCTGAACTAGCGACGCCGTATTGGAATTGGTGCCGTCGATCAACAACTGCACCGAAGCGTTCCGCGCCCGTTCCAAATCCTTGGCGAATCCCGGCAGAACGCGCACCACCGCCAGCACGCGGCCTTCGTCCAACAGTTTGCGCGCCTCCTCTTCACTTTGCGGGTACGCCTGGACTTCAAAGCGTCCCGAGCCCGAGAAAGCGGCCATCAGATCGCGGCTCATCGGCGAGTGGTCCTCGTCCATGAAGGCCGTCTTGATATGATCCACGTCCAGGTTCACCGCATAGCCGAAGACGATCAACTGGATCATCGGCGGTATGAAGAGCGCGGTGCGGGTCCGCCGGTTGCGGAACACCTGGAGAAGTTCTTTGCGGATGATTTCGGCGATACGTTCCCACATGGTATTAGGCCAGCTTCTGTCTGAGCTTTAAAGTCGCTCCGGTAAACACGATGCTTGCGAAGGCAATCAGGAACAGGACTTCCACCCACAACACTTCCAGGCCAACGCCCTTCAGGAAGATCCCTTTCAAAATAGTCACGAAGTAGCGCGCCGGCACCATATAGGTGATGCCCTGAATCACCGGCGGCATGTTCTCAATCGCCCACACGAACCCGGAAAGCACCATCGAAGGCAGGAACGAAGTCACAATGCCCATCTGGTACGCCAGCAGCTGCGACTTTGCCACAGCCGACAAGAAGATGCCCCAGCACAGAGCGCCGAAAAGAAAGATGCAGGTGGTGGCGCCCAACAGCAAGATGTCCCCCCGGAATGGCACATGGAACAGAAAAATGCCGACAACAACCGCTAACACCGCGTCCGCCGCGCCCACAACAAAGAACGCGAGCATCTTGCCCAGCACAATCTCCGCCGGCCGCAGCGGCGTAGACATCAGCTGCTCCATCGTCCCCATCTCCCATTCGCGAGCGATGGTGAGAGACGTCAACAGAGCGGCGATGATCATCAACATGACGGCAATCAACCCCGGCACCACGTAATTGCGCGAGTCGAGCGTGCTGTTGTACCAGATGCGCTGGCGCAGGTCGAGCGGCACCCGCGGCGTCCACCCGGCGCGTATGTTCTGCGATTCACTGCGCAATTGAAATGCATAGGATCGCGTCAGCCCGGAAACATAGCCCAGCGCGATTGTCGCTGTGTTCGAATCGCTGCCATCGATCAACACCTGGATTTCGGTCTTCTGCGCGCCTTCGATCTTTTCGCCGTATCCTTGCGGCACCACAATCCCCATCAACACCCGTCCGCGATCGATCTGGTATTCGATCTCTTTGTAGTCCTTCACGTAACCCTTGATCTGAAAAAACCGCGTGGCTTCGAATTTCTGCAGCAGTTCACGGCTGCGCGGCGTCTTGTCCGCGTCATAGACCAAAGTCGGAATGCGGTCCACATCCAGGCTCAACGCGTAGCCAAAGAGCATCAGCATCAGGCACGGTTCAAACAGTGCCATCAGCAAGCTGCGAGGGTCGCGAATAATGTGGCGGAACTCCTTTAGGAATACCGCCCGCACACGCCGGTAGGTCATGCTCTCTTCTTCTCCTCGGCTTCAATCAACGAGACAAACAGATCTTCCATCGATGGCGGAATCGATTCCAGCCGCCGTACTTCGATGCCGCGCTCACCAAGGACAGCCCGAATCCGCCCGCTCGCCTCCGCCACATCCGTCACCGTGACGTGCAAACCGGCGCCGAATACAGCGACTTCATGGATGCCCGCTTCACCTTCCAACGCGCGCATGCTCTCCAGCGGGTCAGAGACATCCAGATGCAGCAAACCCTGCTGGTACAAGTCGCGCTTCAGTTCGTGCGGTGCGCCCATGGCGATAATCTTGCCCGCATACATCAACGCCAGGCGATGGCAGTATTCGGCCTCGTCCATATAGTGCGTAGTGACGAAGATCGTTTGCCCCGCCGCCGAGAGGTCGTGAATCAGGTCCCAGAAACTGCGCCGCGCCAGCGGATCCACACCCGACGTTGGTTCGTCCAAGAACAAAATCGCCGGTTTGTGTAGAATCGCGCATCCCAGCGCCAGCCGCTGTTTCCAGCCTCCTGGCAGCAGCGCAGTCATCATGTTCTGCTGCGCTTCCAGCCCCGCCATGCGTAGCGCGTAGGCCTTGCGATCGGGCCGCTCCGCCTTCGGCACGCCATAAATGCCGGAGTAAAAGTCGATGTTCTCGCCCACCGTCAGATCGTTGTACAAAGAGAATTTCTGCGACACGTAGCCAATGATCTTGCGGATCTGCTCCGGGTCCGTACTCACGTCCACGCCGCCTACCGACGCCGTGCCCGAAGTCGGCAGCAGCAAGCCCAACAGCATACGGATCGTCGTCGATTTGCCAGCGCCGTTAGGCCCTAGAAATCCGAAGATCTCGCCTTTCGCCACGCGGAAGGTGATATCGTCCACGGCTACGAAATCGCCGAACCGGATGGTGAGATGCTCCACCTCCACCGCAAATTCCTGACGGTTGATTTCGGTCATGTCCTATTTCCCCGCTTCCACCGGCAGATCGGCCTTCCGCATCGTCGCGATAAACACGTCTTCCAGCGACGGTACAATCCGATGGAACTCACCCGATCCATACTCGGCTCGCAGCTTGTCCGGAGTCGTCATCTTCGGATCCAAAAACAAATGCAGCGTGCTCCCGAACGGATGAACGCTGGTCACCCCGCCCATGGTCTGCAGACGTTCCCGGCCGGCCCTCAAATCGTCCACTTCCACTTCGTAACAGTCCTCGGCGAACGAGTTCCGCAGCGTCTCCGGATTGTCGCAGCGAATCATTTTGCCGCGATGCATCAGACCCACGCGGTTGCAGCGCTCCGCTTCGTCCAGGTAGGCGGTTGTTACAAAGACAGTCACGCCGTCTTTCACCACCTGGTAAAGGATGGCCCAGAACTCGCGCCGCGATACCGGGTCCACACCGTTTGTCGGTTCGTCCAGAAACAGTACTTCCGGCCGGTGCAGCAGAGTGCACATCAAGGCCAGCTTCTGCTTCATGCCGCCCGACAACTTCCCTGCCGGACGTTTGCGGAACGGCGCCATACGCGTCATGTGCAGCAGCTTCGGCATCAGCGCGTCGCGCTGTTCGTGGGGCACTGCAAACAACTCGGCGTAGAACTCCATGTTCTCGTCCACGGTCAGATCCGTGTACAGGCCGAAGCGCTGCGCCATATAGCCGATGCGGTCTTTCACCGCTTCCAGATCGCGGTCCACGTTGTGTCCCGCCACCACCGCCGTGCCCGATGTGGGATGCATCAACCCGCACATCAGCCGCAGCGTGGTCGTCTTGCCCGCCCCATCCGGGCCTACAAGGCCGAAGATCTCCCCGCGGTATACGGTTAGATCCAGGTGATCCACCGCTACCAGCGTGTCGAACTGCCTTGTCAGACCGCTCGTTTGGATAATGGCTTCCATCGCCGGTGTCTACTTATCCAGCAGAAGCTCGGCGTCGGCCGGCATGTTCGACTTCAGTTCCTGGTTCGGATTGTCCACTTCGATCTTGATCCGGTACACCAGCTTCACCCGCTCCTCCGTCGTCTGAATCTGCTTCGGAGTGAATTCGGCGTCCGACGAGATAAACGAAACACGCCCGTTGTACTGCTTCCCGGGATACGCGTCCGTTGTGACGATGGCTTTCGATCCCATCTTGACCCGCCCCAAATCTTTGGCGTTGATGTAGCCCCTCATCCACGGCTTAGCCAGGTCGCCAATCGTCGCCACCGATGTTCCCGGAGCCAATACTTCGCCCGGGTCGGCCGATTTCACCAGCACTACGCCCGAGATCGGCGACGTCGCCGTCATATCGGCAAGCTGCGTATCGATCAATGCCAGCTGAGCCTTGGCGCGGTTGATATCAGCCTGGCGCGCCACCAGTTCCTGCTGCCGCCGCAGCAATTCCAACTTGCCGGCTTCCGAGGCGCGCAGACCCGCCTTGGCGCGGTTCAACTGCGCCGACGCTCCGTCCACCTGCTCCGTACGCGCACCTGCCAATACCAGCGCCGCTCGCTCTCTCGCTTGACTAAAGGTAGCCTCGGAGGTTTCAAAGCGTGTTCGGGCCGCATCGAACTGCGCATTGGAGATGTCGTCATTCTTGTGCAGAGTCTGGGCGCGTTCCCAGTCCCTCTTGGCGCGCTCATAATCGGACTTCGCCGCTTCCACCGCCGACTTTGCTTCCTGCACTTCCTGCGGACGCGCACCGGATTTCAGTTCTCTCAGCCGCGCGTCAGCCGCCGATATATCCGCCGTCCGCGCATCGGTGTCCGCAGCCAGAGCCTGGGTCTGATACTGCAATCCCGTTTGCGTTTGCAGCAGCACGGATTGCGCGCCGGCCAGAGTCGCCAGGGCGTTATCTTTTTGCCGTAGCAATTGCTCCGGGTCCAGGCGTGCGATCACCTGTCCCTTATCGACGTGACTTCCCTCGGTGACGGCGACATCAGTCAGCTTCCCGGCCGTCTTGAAGGCGATGTTGATCTGCGTCAACTCGACATTGCCTGAGATCCGAATGCGGTCGGTGGGCTCCCCCTGGTTGCTGCGCCAGTAAACAAACGCACCCGAACCGAGGCCCAGAATTATTAGGAAAAGGACGATCTTTTTCATGACTGCTGTTACTCCTTCACCGGAATCATCTTGCGCGTATCACCCATCGCCTGTCCCAAATCGATGCGAGACAGGTTGAAGTTGTACAGCGCCGCTATCTGGTTGTCTCGGGCGCGCGCCACGCGGGTCTGCGCGTCCGTTACTTCCAGGCCCGCAGCCACTCCGGCTTCGTACCGCCGCTGCGCCTGCGTCAATTCGCTATCGGACAACTGCAGCCCTTCTTCGGCTACCTTTACTTGTTCCTCGGAGGAGGTGAGTGAATCCAGGGCCACGCGTACGTCCAGCTCAATCTGCTGCCGCAGTTCACTTTCCCTGATCTTTTCCTGACGCATCTGCGTGCCCGCCTCCGCGCGGTGCGCATCGCGCCGACCGCCGTCCCAAATCGGCAACCGCATTCCAAAGGTGATGGTGCGGGTGGGAAGCGCCTTAGTATCCGTCCACCCGATCAGACCGTAGTCGCCTTGTGCTCCGAAGGTGGGGAAACGCTCGAACTTAGCGGCACTCAAGTTCAGTTTTGCCGCGTCCAGGCGTAACAGCTCGGTCTTCAAATCGGGCCGCGTCTTCATCGCCGTGTCCCGGGCTTGATCCAGTGTCACGGCATCCACTGCCGTGTAGCCCAGTTTGTCCGTCAACTCCACTTCCATATCCAGCCGCATGCGCATGGCGCGCATCAACTGCAGCAGCGCTTTGTGGCGAAAATTGCGCGCCACCAGCAACCGCTGCCGATCATTGGCCAGCAGAACCCGTGAGCGGGTGATATCGATCTGTGTTCCCGTCCCCGCATCTTTCTGCCTTTGTGCCTGCGCCGCCACCGCTTCCGACATGCGAATGTTCGCTTGCGACGCCTCCAATTCCGCATCGCCGCGGAGAGCCGTCAGGTAAGCGCGAGCTACTTCCGCCGAAACCACGTCGTTCTGGCTGTCGATGTCAGACTTCGCGGCTTTTACCAACGCGCTCGCCGCTTTATACCTCTTCCAGGCGCTGCCATCGAAGACACTCTGCTGGACTGAAAGCCGGCTATCGCTCACCGTGTACGGGCCAACCCGCTCCGGCAAAGTGAAGCCGAACGGTAGCACCACCGACGCCACACCCTGCGTTACCAGGCTGCGGGTCACGTCCTGAAATCCGGCTACGCCTTCAAAATCGGGTAGCAGCGCCGCACGCGCTTGGGCACTCCGCGCCTGCGCCTGTTTCACCGCCTCCTGAGCCATTTCCACTCGCGCGCTGCCTTCCGGCGACAGTGCGATTTCAATGGCCTTTTTCAGGCTCAGTTTCATCGGACCCTGCTGCGCCGGGTTGATTTGAGCGGCCAGCGGCAGCGTTACTACAACCATTGCAATGAGGCACTTAGCTCTCATGTCATCTCCTCTTCCCGAACCATCTCGACAACCGGAGCGCGGAATCCCGCGGCCAGATAACCTACCAGCCGGCCCAATACCGGCTGCCAATCGAATGAATCCTCGAAATCGTCCTCAGACCACTTGCGATACGTCGAATCGCGGAACACCTGCGCCGTCGCCCCCATCGCCAGCCGCGCCCGAAAATACAATTCGGGGCTCGACAAATCGGGCAGGGCCTTCGCCAGCGCTTCGGCGAACCGCATTAATACCGGACGAAACTGCACCAGTATGATTCCTGGTAGCAAGTCACTCTCCGCGTGCAGCCGCCCCATTAAACGAAGGAAATTATGTCCACCCAAGGCGGGATCTGAAGCCATTCGCAGCGTCGGCACCAGGAATGCTTCCAGCACTCTCTCCAGCGGTACGGGCCGCGGCGCCGCCTCGTGTTCAAACCGCTCTAACATCTCCAGCCGCTCCCGGTTCGCCGCTGTCGCCCGACGCACCAAAACCGCTTCCAGTAGGCTTTCCTTGGCCCTGAAGTAGTAATGGATGGAGGCCACATTCACGCCCGCCTCATTCATAATGCGGCGCAAGGAGGTAGCCGAATATCCGTTCTCTGAGAAAAGTCTTTCGGCGGCGTCGAGGATGCGCTCCTTGGTGTCTATCACTTGATTGAATCACTTGATTATACGACAAGGGAGAGGAATTTCAATATGAAAATCAAACCAGCCCAGGGCAAACAGTACTACTCACGGTGTATACTGCCAGCTACGATGAAGCGGATTGCCCTGATTGCCCCATTTTTCGGTCTCCTCACGCTCGGCTGGATGGTTTCCGGCTCCCCGTGGGTACCACCTCAGACGCCTGGCGTGAGCGGCCAGGGAAAAATGAAGTTCAAATTGCTCTATGCGGCGGACCACCTGCCCGAAGAAGCGAAGAAGGTTCTGACCGGAGCCCATGGAGGCTTCGCCGTCGATCTCCGCTCCGGCCACGGTGAGACCTATTTTGCCCTTAAAGGCGCCGGCATCATCCAGATCAGCGGCGACATGAAGTCAACGAAGATGATCCCCACCGCGCCGGTGATGCGCGATACCAATCTCCACAATGCCACCATCTGGCACACTGACGACGCCGGTCCGTTTCTCACCTTCCCCGGCACCGAAAGCGCCTCCGTCTTCACCACCTCCCTCGACGGAACGCTCCTCAACACCCTCACCACTCCGCCCCCCGGCGTGGACCTGGGTAGCCCGCAAGCCAATGACTACTTCATGGGTGCCGGCAACTTCATCCCCACCGACACCGAGTACATGGACGGTCTCCTCTACATGACCACCGGCTACTCCAACCTCGACTACGTGCTCACCGCCCGCGTCCTCAGCACCTCGCCCTTCAAGACCGCCTGGCACGACCTCGCCTTCGGAGGCCGCGGCACCGGCCCCGGCCAGCTAGGCACCGGTCACGGCATCACCATCCCCCCCGGCACCAAGCGCATCGATGTAGCCGACCGCCCCAACGCCGAAATCGACCGCTACACCCGCTACGGCCAATATCTGTCCACACTGAAGACTCCGCTGGGTTCGCTACCCTGCGACACGTATTACCTGGACAATTACCTTGTCATCGGAGCCCTCGACGGCCCCGACCGCGGCAAAGGCGCCCCCATCTACATCTATGAGGATGACAAGCTGATCTCGACCGTGATGGTGAAAGAAGACCTCGGTCTACCCAACTTCAAGCACATCCACAACGCTGTGATGCGCAAAGCGAATGGCAAGTATTACATCATCGCCCAAGCCTGGAACCCCGGCGACTTCGCCATCCTCGAACAGGTGAACTAGCGCGCTCGCATGGTCCCGAGCGACCAGAAGATCGTGCTGTATCCGAATCAGCCGGACGGATGGGTGGCCGAAATCCCAGCCATCCCCGGCTGCTACGCCCTGATGCCCACGAAGATCGAGGCGGTGGCTGAGTTGGAGGGTGTTTTCGAAATGATCGCCGCCGACAGTCGCGACCGGGAATCCGAATGACCAAACACGGAGTGATTCTGTCTTGGAGCGATGCGGACGAATCGTTTATCGCTGAAGTTCCGGAATTGCCCGGCTGCGCCGCGGACGGACACACTCGGCAGGAAGCTCTACTCAATGTGGAGATCGTCATCGCCGAATGGATAGAGACCGCGAACGAACTTGGACGCGCAATCCCTAAGCCCAAGGGCCGACTTCTCTTTGCTTAGTAACCCACGATGACGCAGCTCTTATCGCTCAAACCTTTGCTGCCTAGATACGGAATGGCAGGAAACGCCGCGCGGATCTGGTCCTTCACCTGTGCAGCATCCATGGTGCAACGCAACCGACCTACTCGTACCGTAGCGCTTCCACCGGATCCAGGCTCGCCGCCCGATTCGCCGGCCACAATCCAAAGAACAAACCCACGCCCACAGACACCGCCACTCCCAGCGTAGCCGCCCATAACGGCACAGAAGTCGGCAAGCTCGGGAAAATCAGGCGCGCCGCAATCGATGCCGCCCATCCAAACGCCATCCCCAGCAGCCCGCCCAAACCCGTCAGCACTACCGCCTCTGTCAGGAACTGGAGCATGATGTCGCGCCGCCGCGCGCCCAGCGCCTTCCGAATCCCAATCTCCCGCGTCCGCTCCGTCACCGAAACCAGCATGATGTTCATCACACCGACGCCGCCCACCAGCAGTCCGATGGAACTCAGCACCACCATCACGATCGCCACCATCGCCGTGATGCGATGAAAATCGTCGAGCATCTGCGTACCCGACGAAATCCAGAAATCCTCGTCCTTGCCTGTCGGAACTTTCCGCTCCGTTCGCAACACCGCCGTCACTTCATCCTGCGCCAGCGCCAGCCGCCCGGGGCTCGCCACAAACACGAGCATCATTTCTCTCGCGTTCGGGAACATCTTCTTCATCGTGAAGAACGGAAGCAACACGCGCCGGTCTTCCTGCCCTGGGAACGACGCCGCGGGCTTGGCCACCACGCCCACCACTTCGTACTCCTGCCCGTTCACGTTCACCCGCTTGCCAATCGGATCTTCCTCCGGCATCAGCCCCCGGTAGATTGATTCGCCGATCACCACAACCGGCATCCGGTGCCGGCTCTCCTCATCGGTGAAATAGCGCCCGAAGATCATCTTCTCCGTGCCCGCCGCGTACGATTCATCGGTCCCGGCCATCTCAATGTTGTACACTTCGCGGCCCTTGTACTTCACCCTCTCCAGGAACGACCCGTTGAACGCGTTCGGACTAAACAGATAGGGCGATACGGCAACCACCGAAGGGCACCGTTCCTTGATCGCGACGG
>JBDTMC010000247.1:0-11686 GCA_039934475.1 Bryobacteraceae bacterium
CGCTATGACCACCAGCAAAATCGCCATTTATTAAATCAGCGGAACGAACCCAAGGCGCCCGTAACTCCCGCCGAAACAGTGCCTTCCGGAAATCCACAACCCGCGCCCGAACCCGCCGCTGCCCCCAACCCGGCCCCCAAACCCTTCTATACGCCGCCGTCTGGTTTCTCCTACCTCGATTTCACCGTCGAGCCGGTCGAAATCCCCTCGGAGCCACCTCCGGAGAGGCCCCAAACCATGACCGCCGCCTCGTAAAACGCTCCCAAACCACCTGCCACCTCACGTCCACACCACACCTGTTCTTAAACGCCGGTCACAAAGTTTCCATAACTCAATTTCCCCTGGTTTCAGTCACTTACTAATCCGCCCGAACGGATCGGTGGGTCGGCCATGTTACCGTTATCCCGGAGTAACATTCTATGCCCGTAGCCGACGGAGGAAGGAAAATGAATCGTGAAGCGCCAGTAACCCGACTCGGTGCGCCGTTGAAGTCGTTGGAGCTACAGAATCTCGGTCCAGGAAGGCGAAGCCGCGAACGCGGCGTTGATCAGGCCGACATGCGAGTAAGTCTGGGGAAAGTTGCCCCACATGCGCGGCTCCGTTGGATCGTAGTCTTCTGAGAGCAGCCCGAGGGGCGACAGGGCTCGCAGAATCCTGTCGAATACGGTTCGTGCCTCGTCGCGGCGTCCGGCGGCGGCCAGGGCCTCGATGAGCCAGAAGGTGCAGATCACAAAGGCGACTGAGGGCTTGCCGAAACCATCGTTCAGACTGTATCGCTGCAGCCAACCGTTGCGCTGGAGGTCCTTGTATATCACATCCACCGTGCTGATTAGTTTCGGGTCTCCGGGGGGAAGAAAACGGAGGCGAACCATCTGCAGCAGGGAAGCGTCCAGATCTTCGCCGCCATAGTGTCCCACGAAACTGCCCCTATTCGCGTCCCAGGAATTGGCTAGGATTTCGCCGCGAATCCGCTCGGCAGCTGTGTGGAACTCAGATGCGTGTGCGGGCGCGTGAAGGTCCGCAATTCCAGCCATTCGGTTCGCGGCGGCCCAGCACATGAGGCTGGAGAAGGTTTGCGGCTTCCATTCGGTGCGATATTCCCAGATGCCCGCATCAGGGACACCGCTCAAAGAGATGGCTCGTCGCGCCAGTCCTTCGATGAGTTGTAGCGCGGCCGGGGAACGCTCGGCGCTCATCCGTTCATCGAGAAAGATGGGAGTCAACGCCAGGACCATCTCTCCATAGATGTCATGCTGAGCGTGCAGGGCTGCTCCATTTCCAATTCGCACCGGCTGCTCGTTGTTATAGCCTGGCCAGTTTTCGAGCACCGATTCTTCCAGATTTTGTGAACCGTCCACTCGGTAGAGCGGCGCCAGATTGAGGCCCGGCGCCCCACCGGCTACGTTCAGCAGGTATTGGACGAACTGCTCGCGCTCCTCGAATTGTCCCAGCAGGCCGAACGCATTCAGAACGTAATAGGAGTCACGCAGCCAGCAGTAGCGATAATCCCAAGTACGCCCGCTGCCTGGGGATTCCGGAATCGACGTGGTCATCGCCGCGATGATCGCGCCGGTGTCTTCAAAGCAGTGGAGCTTCAGCGTAAGGGCCGATCGGATGACCTCGTGTTGGAATAGCGGGGGAATGTCACACTGCTTCACCCAGCGCTGCCAGTAGCGCGCCGTCTCGTTCCAGAAGCGCTCACACAGCGGCGCCAGCGGTTCTTCCACGGGAGCACCCCACGTCAACGCCAGATGGTGGCGGGCAGTGAGTGTGAACGGCTGGCCGCCGAGATAGGAGAGCGGGAGGTCTGTCGTTAGCCGCAGTTCGCTGGAGAATCCTTCAAAGCGGAGGTGATGAGAACCTTGTACGACCGATGGCCGCTTCTTCGACCAGCCCAGTCTTGGTTCGCAGACTACGGCGATGCGCGGTGTCCCGTCAATGGGTTCGACGATGCGAATCAATTGCGTCGGCCGGAAAGCGCGGCCGAATTGCAGAAACCGCGGTGCGAAATCGATGACCCGGAAGGAGCCGGTGGAAGTGCGGAAGACTGTTTCCAGGATGTTAGTGTTTGAGGTATAGCTTTGGGTGCCGGTTTCCCCTCCAGCCGGGCCAATCCGAAAGCGCCCGCCCTCCTGGCTATCGAGCAGAGTGGAACAAACCGGTTCGGAATCGAACCTCGGAAGACAGCACCAAACCACCTCGCCGCTGCTGTGGATGAGGGCGGAGAATTGACAGTTCCCGATTAAACCCAGATCTTCAAGCCTCATGCCTCGTACCATAGCACAAGGTAAAGATGTTTTAATGAGAGTATGCCCCGCATGGCAAGGTTGGTACTGGCGTTAATCGTGGGTTTGGCGCTGTTGACTTGGGCTGCCTCTGGAGTAGTCCAAAAAACGGTAAGCACGTGGTTCGAGCGTGATGTGAACTCTCGCGCTCAACTCGTCTTAACCGGCGCCAGGGAATCGCTGGCGTTCGCCTGGAACGATCCTGGAAATCTCAGGAAACAATTGGAAGCCTTGGCGCGGGATGAGCGAGTGATGGCGGTAGCGGCCTGTGACGCCGACTTCACGCCGCGATACAGCACTCCCGGATTCCCGGAAGATTTCAATTGCTGGACCGTAGGTTCCCGAGTGCGGGCCAGCGACGCGGCAAACGGTGTGGCCGAACCGCAGTTCCACGAGTGGAGCACAGTCGCGACCCTACCGATTGGCCGCGTTCACGTGGGCGCGATGCCGATCACCAGTCAGGGACAGAGCCTCGGGTTCGCGATCCTCGTTCACGATATGAGTTACATTGACCGGCGGGAGGCCGCCGCGCGAAACTTCCTTCTCGCCGTCTTTGGGATTCTGGCTGTAATGGCGTTCGGCTTGCCCCCGATGTTAGCCCGCCGGGCGCGCGACGATTGGAGCTTGGAGCTGCGCGGCCTGCTGCGCGGGGAAGGGAAGCAGAGCCGGGAATTCCAGCCGATTCTGCGGGACCTGCGCGAACTGTTAGGGCAGATGGCGGATGAACGGGAAGACTCGGCTGGGGTGTGGACAGCGGAGCGACTGAAGCAGATTCTCAACCGGTACCTGCACGGTGAAAAAATTGTCATCCTCTCGAACCGCGAACCGTACATTCATCAGCACACTGAGGATGGCGAGATCGCCGTCCTCCATCCTGCGAGTGGGTTGGTAACCGCACTAGAGCCTGTCATGCGCGCCTGCTCGGGCGTGTGGATCGCCCATGGCAGCGGAGACGCCGATCGCGAAACGGTGGACTTCTACGATCATGTCCGCGTGCCGCCGGGCGAGGAGTCGTACCATATCCGTCGCGTCTGGCTGTCCGAGGAGGAGCAGCAGGGCTACTATTACGGGATTTCCAACGAAGGCCTATGGCCTTTATGTCACGTCGCCCACACCCGCCCGTCGTTTCGCACCGAGGACTGGCGGCAGTATCGCGCCGTCAACCAGAAGTTTGCGAACGCTGTGGCCAGCGAGGTGGATTCGATCGATCCGATCGTCCTGGTACAGGATTACCATTTCGCCTTGGCGCCAGCCATGATCCGCAAGCATTCGCCCGCCGCCACCGTCATCATGTTCTGGCACATTCCCTGGCCGAACGCCGAACGAATGGGGATTTGCCCGTGGCGGGATGAACTACTGAGAGGCCTGCTTGGGAGCAGTATTCTGGGCTTCCAGACGCAGTTGCATTGCAATAACTTTCTCGACTCGGTGGACCGCTATCTGGAAACGCGAATCGACCGCGAGCAGAATGCCGTGGTCATGCAGGGTCACCGCACCCTGGTCCGTCCTTATCCGATTTCCCTCGAGTGGCCCGTGCGCTGGGCGGAGATGGCCCCCAGTCCAGAGGAGTGCCGCGCACAAGTGTGGCGCAACCTGGACCTGAAGCCGGACGCGCTGCTGGGCATAGGCGTCGATCGGCTGGACTACACCAAGGGCATTGAGGAACGGTTGCTGGCGGTAGAACTGTTGCTGGAACGGCATCCGGTATTCCGCGGCCGTTTCACCTTTGTGCAACTGGCGGCCCCGAGCCGGACCAAGATCGATCGCTACCGGGAACTGAATGAGTCGGTAGAGCGCCTGTCGCAACGCATCAACGAACGGTTCGGAAGTCCGGAATACCGGCCCATCATTCTGTTACGGACACACCATGAGCCGCCGGAAGTGTTCCGATATTTCCGGGCAGCGCATCTTTGCTATGTCAGCAGCCTGCACGACGGGATGAACCTTGTGGCTAAGGAATTTGTGGCCGCCCGGACGGATCTGAGAGGAGTGTTAGTGCTGAGCGAGTTCACCGGCGCCGCGCGCGAGTTGACCGAAGCGCTGATCGTGAATCCCTACGATCTGGAGGCAAGTAGCGAGGCGATGGTGACTGCCCTCACGATGCCGGCGGAGGAGCAAGCTGATCGCATGCGGTCGATGCGGTCCATCCTGCGGCAGTTTAATGTCTACCGCTGGGCGGGCAAGATGCTGGCGGATGCGGCGCGTTTGCGTAATCAGGACCGGGTCGCGGAACGCCTTGCAGAGCGTTCCTCTTTCGGCCAGGCCGTCTAAACTATGCAATATCTTTTATCCCGGGCCAACCGCCTGATCCTTGAGCGGCTGGCCCAAGAACGGACCCTGTGCGCTTTTGATTTCGATGGAACGCTTTCACCGATTGTCGACCATCCGGAGGGCGCTCGCCTACGGGATCGGACCCGTGACTTACTCGTCCGGTTAACGGAGTTGTATCCGTGCGTCATTATTTCGGGGCGCGCCAGGGCGGACGTGCTGCGCAGGCTGGATGGTGCGACGCCAATACGCGTGTTGGGGAATCATGGCGCGGAGACGGAGTCCACCCAGCCTAATTGGCGCAGCCTGGTGGTGGAATGGAAGGCCGCGCTGGAGCGCGGGATTGTCGCCCTGCCTGGAGTGTGGGTGGAGGACAAAGGAATTTCCCTGGCTGTGCACTATCGGCAAGCGACGAGGACGGCAGAGGCACGGCGGCGGATTAACGCGCTAACGGGGAGCTTAGAACAGGCTCGCGTGTTCGGCGGTAAGAAAGTGGTGAATGTGATGGTGGCCAGCGCGCCAAACAAGGGAGACGCGTTGAGGGCCGAACGCCACAACCTCGGGTGCGAGTGGGTTCTTTACGTGGGTGACGACGAGAACGATGAGGACGCCTTTGCTTTGGATGGCAATCTGGTGGCGGTACGCGTTGGAAGAAATCGTCTGTCCCGCGCTCGGTATTATCTGAGAAATCAGTCCGAAATCGACCCGCTTCTCGAATCATTAGTGCGGCTGCGAACGGTCTGCCGCCTCTAAGGCAGCGGGGCGGCGCGCTGTAGCAGATGGAGGTAGTTTCCGTCGGGGTCAGTGAAGAACACGACGCGGTTGCCCTTGCTCTCCATGGGTTCGGTGACAAAGGCGACGCCTTTGTTCTTCAGTCCCGCATAGGCAGAATCGAAGTCGGCCACCGTCAACGCGAGGTGCCGCAGCCCTGGCGTCTTCAATGTCGTGGCGGCGCGGTCTCCTTCGGAATGGATCAATTCGATCATCGACCCATCGGGTGTTTTCACGAAAATCGCGTTCGGCGACTGGTAGTTGATCGTGAACCCGAGGGTGTCCACATACCAGGTGGCGAGGGCGGCAATATCGGCCGAGGCGATGGCGGAGTGTTCAATACCTTGGATCATGGTGTCTCTCCACCTCATTATCTGTGATAAAAATGGTGGTCGTTGGGCATGGGGAGGTGAATTGCGATGAGCACAAAAATTGCGATGATTGGCGCCGGCAGCATTGTCTTTTGCAAGACGCTGATGAGCGACATTATGGCTACGCCCGCGCTGGCCGGATGCGAGTTCGCTTTGATGAGCCGCACTGAGGAGAAATTGCGGCGCATGGAAGACTTCGGCCGCCGTATGCTGGCCGACAACGGGTTGCCAGGCAAGGTCTGGGGCACGCTTGACCGTCAGGAGGCCATTCGCGACGCGGATTTCGTGGTGGTGATGATCCAAGTGGGCGGCGTCGATGCCTTCGAGATCGATTACAAGATCCCGCTGAAGTATGGCGTGGACCAGTGCATCGCGGATTCGTTGGGACCGGGCGGCATTTTCCGCGGTCTGCGCGCGATTCCGGTGCTGGTCGACATCGCTCGCGACATGGAACGGCTGGCTAAACCCGGCGCCATCATGCTGCAATACGCCAACCCGATGGCGGCTAATTGCCTGGCTTTGGGAAAAGCCACCAACGTTTCGTTTGTCGGACTGTGTCACGGCGTGCAAACCACCCTCGACCTGATTTCGCGCTATTGCAGCGTGCCCAAGGACGAGATCACCTACACCTGCGGCGGCATCAATCACATGGACTGGTTCCTCACCTTGAAGCACAAGGGCCGGGACTTGTACCCCATGCTGCGCGAGTTATTCGAGAAACCGGAGTATTACAAGAACGAGAAGGTGCGCGGCGAAGTCTTCCGGCATTTCGGTTACTTCATGACCGAAAGCACTGGCCACTTAAGCGAGTACGTACCGTGGTTCCGCAAGAACGCCAAGGCCATGGGGTTGTACTGCGATGAGCCGAGCTTTGGCGGTGAGACCGGAGCTTACTACTCCTGGTGCCGCACGATCGGCGACTATTACTCGAGTAACGACCCCTTGAAATTCGAGAGCACCGCCATCGACCGCCGTAGCGTGGAATATTGCTCCTACATTATCGAGGCTGTCACTACCGGCAAGCCGTTCCGCTTTATGGGGAACGTGCGGAACAACGGTTACATCACCAATCTTCCGCAGGGCTGCTGTGTGGAAGTTCCGACCTTCGCCGACGATACCGGGCTTCGTCCCACTGTGGTGGGCGATCTACCCATGCAATGCGCGGCGCTCTGCCTGACCAATATCAACGTGCAGATGCTGACCGCCGATGCCGCGTTGAATTCCGACACCGAGCGGCTGGTGCAAGCCGTGGCCATGGACCCTCTCACTGGCGCGGTTTGTACACTCACTGAAATCCGGGAGATGTGCACCGAAATGTTGGCGGCACAGCGCCAATGGCTGCCGGGATTCGAAGGCAAAGATATAGCGCCGAAAGCGGTGATCTCGATTCCGGAGGATTGCGAACCGGTGGATGTACCACTGGATCCCGCGCTGGCCGTGGGCAAGCGTTTTGGGACGTTGATTCAACAGACCCACTAAGTGGGGAAGGGAAGTATGTCTGATTTGACTCGCCGTAGTTACTTGAAGTCCGTCAGTTTGGCGGGTGCCGCCGCCGCCGCGCCAGGCACGGCCGCGGCGGCCCGCAAACCGCTCGCCGGCGGCATCCAGTTCACTGAGATCTTCTCGCCCGGGCAGACCGACCGGTTCCGCCTGGCGCGGCAAATGGGCATCGGCAATGCCATTGCCGGCGTCTCCGGTGAGCTCTCGAAGGTCCGGCGCGCGGACTATGTCGAGACACTCACGCGCATCAAGTCGGAGTTCGCCGCAGCGGGACTGAAGATTGCGGGAGTGGAGAGCCATCCGGTGGCGGCGGAGAAGATCAAACTGGGCCTTCCCGGCCGCGATGAAGAGATCGAAAACTATAAAGCGGCCATCGTCGCCTTGAAGCGGGTCGGCATCCCGATGATCTGCTACAACTGGATGGCCGGACTCGGGTGGTACCGGACGAAGATGAACCTCCCTGAGCGTGGAGGCGCGCTGGTAAGTGAGTTCAATAACGCCGACGCCAACAAGCTTGGGCTGACGGAATGGGGCGAGGTGAGTGAAGAGAAGGTGTGGCAGAACCTCGAATACTTTCTCAAGGCAGTGATGCCGGTGGTGGACGAAACCGGCATGCAGATGGCGCTGCACCCGGATGATCCTCCGCTGTCGCCGTTGCGCGGAATCGGCCGCATTCTCACCAGCGCGGCGAACTACCGGCGGGTGATGGACATCGTACCGAGCCCGTTAAACGGTATTACTTTTTGCCAGGCTAACTTCCGTTTGATGGGAGAGGATCTGGAAGCGCTGGTGCGTGAATGGTGCGGTCAGAAGAAGATTTTCTTCGTCCATTTCCGCGATATCGAAGGAACAAAAGAGCATTTCCGCGAGACGTTCCACGATAACGGGTCCACCGATATGGCGCGCATGTTGAAGGTCTATTCGGAATGCGGCTTCAGCGGTCCCATGCGTCCCGATCACGCGCCTACGATGGAGGGCGAGGCGAACGACCATCCTGGATACGCGATGACCGGGAAGGTGTTTGCGTTTGGCTATATGCGGGGAATCCTTGACGCTTACGGCTACCCCAGCGAATAATAGTCATGCTCCCCGGTAAAGCCACTGCTGCTGGAACTTCCAGGCGTTCGTCGCGATTCCCTGCTCAACGCGCGGCCGGCTTCTACCGGCAGGCTCAGGATCTCTGGCTTTCTAACATCGGAATCGGGACCTATCTAGGCGAAGCAAACGACGCCATTGATGCCGCCTACACCGAGTCCGTCACCGCTGCCGTCCGGGGCGGCATTAATGTCATCGACGCCGCCATCAATTACCGCCAGCAGCGTTCCGAACGCGCCATCGGCAAGGCGATCGCGGCACTGGCTGCTTCCGGCGAGATCAATCGGGACGAAGTAATCATCTGCACAAAAGCCGGCTTCCTGGTGCCGGGCTTGACTCCAGCCGATGTACTCGCCGATTCCGACGTTGTTTCCGGCGTTCATTCGATGGCGCCCGTTTTCCTGGAAGACCAGATTCAACGAAGCCGGACGAATTTGGGAGTCGAATCGATCGACGTGTTCTACCTCCACAACCCGGAGACACAACTCTCCATGGTCAGTCTTGACAGGTTCTATGAGCGAGTGGAGGCGGCCTTCGACCGGCTGGAGCAATTTGTGAGCGACGGCACCATCGCGTTTTACGGAGTAGCGACCTGGGACGGGTTACGGAAACCGCTGGGCGCGCCGCACGCGCTCTCCCTGGATCGTCTGGTGGAGACAGCCGTACGGGTGGCCGGGGTCCAGCACCACTTTCGCTTCGTACAGCTTCCGTTCAACCTTTCCATGCCCGAGGCTTTCGTTCGTCAGGTAGACACGCTGAAGGGTGAGCCGGCGACGATTCTTGAGTACGCCGCTGACAGGGGCATCACCGTCGTGGCGAGTGCCTCCTTGATGCAGGCCCGGCTTGCCGCAGCGTTGCCCGAAGAACTGGGACGCCGGATCAGCGGTGCCGCGACCAACGCGCAGCGAGCGATTCAGTTTGCGCGGTCCGCTCCCGGGATTACCACGGCCTTGGTCGGCATGAGCAACTGCAAGCACCTCGTTGAGAACCTTGGTATCGCCGCGTTGTCCGCGATCCAACCTGGCGTTTATGCCAGCCTCTTTCGATGACCATCGATCTGGCCGATGGGATCGACGAACAGCTGGCGGCCGTTCCGAACTGCAGTGGCATCTTCCTCATTCACACTGAGGGCCGCGATCCGTATCTGGCACGGACGGCGTTGCTGCGCCGCCGTCTGCTGCGGCTGCTGGCGGAACGGACCCAGCCGTCGCGCCTGCTCAGTCTGCGCTCGATCGCGCGCCGCGTCGACTACTGGCCCACGGCCTCCAGGCTGGAGACCGCTATCCTGTTTTATCGATTGGCGAGGCAGTGGTTCCCTCAGAGCTACCTCGAAGTCACGAAGTTGCGAATGCCCTCGTACGTGAAGCTGGTGCTATCGAATGCCTTCCCGAGAACGCACGTCACCACGCGGCTGAGCGGCGGCAACTTCTTCTTCGGGCCCTTCCGTACGCGCTCCAACGCTGACGATTTCCAGACAGCTTGTCTGGACCTCTTTCAGTTGCGGCGCTGTCAGGAGGATCTGGAGCCATCGCCGAACCACCCCGGTTGCATCTACGGTGAGATGAACATGTGCCTTCGGCCGTGCCAGGAAGTGGTGGGACCGCAGGAGTATCGCAGTGAGGTTCGCCGGGTGAAGGAGTTTCTTTCCACAGGCGGCCACTCTTTGCTGGAGCCGGCGCTGGGCGCGCGCGACCAGTTGAGCGCCGAATTGCGATTCGAAGAGGCGGCGCGCGAACACACTCGGGTGGACAAGATCGAGGCGGCGTTGAAGCTGCGCGATCCGCTGGCGGCGTCGGTGCAAGACCTCTGCGGGGTGGCGATTACCCCCTGCCTGGATGCGGCCTGTGTCGAGCTATGGTTTGTGACGGCAGGCTGCTTTCAACCTCCCGTTCGCTTTCGAGTGGCGCCAGTTGAGGGCGAAATGGTGCCACTCGATCGCCGCTTGCGCGAGGCCTACGCCGCCCTGCCCCCGGCGGAGGAGGTGGAAGACCGGCAGGAGCACCTGGCGCTGCTGGCGCGCTGGTTCTATTCGTCGTGGCGCGATGGGGAGTGGCTGTCGTTCGAGCAGGGGCAGCCCCCATACCGCAAATTGGTACGCGTCCTCTCGCGGGTAGCCGCTTCCGCCCAACGTACTTCGTAAATGCTGAAATCGGAGGCGCTGGACATGCGTCTGAGGGACAGAGAGACTGTAACTCTATGAAGAAACTTACATTTAAGCTGATTCCGCTGATTGCTCTGACTATCCTCAGTTCGTGCGGTACCATGCCCATTGCACGGCTTCTGCACAACCCAGCGAGGTTTGAGAATCGCACCGTGAACGTAAGTGGCGTCGTGAGTACGTCCTTCGGCGTTCCCCTGGTGGGAGGCCTGTACCAGGTGCAGGACGAATCGGGTAAGATCTACGTCCTATCCAGCCGCGGAAGCGTACCTACCAAGGGAGCGCGGGTGAAAGTATCGGGCTTATTGAATAGCGGGGTGACGGTGGCTGGACGAGCCTACGGGACAGTGATTCGGGAAGAGCGGGTTCACATTCACTAAGTCAGGAAGCGGCCGCCCTCGATGAGGAAGACGGCCGCTTGTTTGTCTTACAGCTTTGAGGAATGCCCGTGCTGGACTTTGGCGGTGGTCTTGCCGCCGTGCGGTTGGGCTACCAACTTCTCCAGATCCTGTTCCGGGATAGAGAGAGTGATCTTAGTCACCGCGCCCGCAGTCTTCAAGTCCAACGTATCGAGTACCTTGGACAAGGCAATCGCTTCTGGCTGGTCAGAATTCTGTTGCACCATGCCGGCCATGAACCGCATGACGTCGGCCAGCGCCTGGGCATCGCGATCAGACCGTGTCGTTGCGTCCAAACCTAACTCCACAATCGAACCAAACTGAAGGCCGCCGGCCATCTCCTGTACACCCTGGAAGAAATCGCCGCGAGCTTTTGGCGCGGGGCCGGTCAGTTCCGCGATCTTGCCGGTTAACTCACTCACAGGAACGGTAGACAGGAACCAAGCCTGATAACGCGCGCTAAGGGCCTGGGCCTTGGCCGCCATGTCGGCCTTCAATCCGCCATTGCTGCCGCGGTCGAGTGCCGCTTTCACGCTGGTGGCGTCCCCCAACAAGGCCGTCGAGCCATCCGGGAAAGCAAACCAACCAGGTTCGGAGCCTCCGTGGTTTCCGATGATGACGGTTGCGCCCTTGTAGCTGGTGACCGTCTGCTTCTGTGTGGAAGCCATGCTGACAATCTTCGACACCGCGAAGTTCCCGCGCGCCAGAACAAGTCCATTCTTGGCGTTCGGCTGCCCCACGGAAGCGATGATGACCTCGGTCAGATCGCGGCGGGGATCGAAGCCTGTCATGTCGATGAACTGTTGCAGATCCTTATCTTCGCTCTGAATTCTGGTCAGC
>JBDTMC010000248.1:0-11604 GCA_039934475.1 Bryobacteraceae bacterium
GCGAAACGCTGGAACTGATTGCTTTTGAGAAAGCGGGGATTCTGAAGAGCGGCGTACCGGCGGTCTTTTCGGCACAGCACCCGGAGGCGGCGCGTGTACTGGAAGAGCAAGCCAAGACCATCGGCTCGCCAGTGGAATGGGCTACGGGGTACCAGGTGGTGGAAGAAGACGCCGCGGGGAGCCGCCTGTGCGTCCGCGGAATCGAATTGGATTGTCCACTACCGGGGACGCACCAGGCGCAGAATGCAGCCACGGCGGCAGTGGCCCTGGCGCGGCTGGGAATAGCGCCGCAAGCAATTCAAAAAGGCATTGCCGCAACGCGCTGGCCGGGGCGCCTGGAACTGGTGGCGCGCGAACCGGACATCTACCTCGATGGCGCGCACAATCCCGCCGGTGCGCGCACGCTGCTCGGCTACATCCAACGTTTCCATACGGGCCGCAAGGTATGGATGATCTTCGGTGCCATGCGCGATAAGGCCATTGCCGAAATCGGTCAGATCCTTTTCCCGGCGGCGTCGGAGATCGTGTTCACGGCGCCGGCGCAGAAGCGGTCCGTGGAGCCGGCGGGCCTGCTGGAACTGGGGCCCAGAAATGCCCGCGTGGCATACGACGTGGCAGAAGCAATCGCAGTGGTTCGCGCTGAGGCTGCTCCGCAGGACGTGGTCTTTATCACCGGTTCGCTCTACCTGGTCGGCGAAGCGAGGGCACTCCTCGTACAATAAAGCTTTCGCCCGATGAACAAATTGTCTCCGGGGCTGGTTCGCTCCGTTCTTATCACCGCACCTCTGATCATTCTCGCGACCATCGTCTATGGTTCCGTCAGTCTGCTTGTCTCCCTCTTCGACAAGAGCGGTGACCGGCAACTGATAGTGGCCCGGGCGTGGGCGCGGATGTTGCTGCGCATCGGCGGCGTGCGGACGGTAATCGAAGGACTGGAGAAGATCGACCCGCGCGGCAGTTACGTTTTCGCGTCCAACCACGCCAGTTACATGGACACCCCGGTGGTGCTGGGTTTGATCCCGGTTCAGTTTCGCTTTCTCGCCAAGGAAGACTTATTTCGAATTCCGTTTCTAGGAACCCATTTGCGTAGCGCAGGTCATATTCCGGTGCCGAAACAGGACGCGCGCGCGGCGGTGCGCCTGATGAACGAGAGCGCGCGGATCATCCGCGAGCGTGGGATTTCTATGCTCGTATTTCCCGAAGGCGGGCGCACCGACGACGGCAATCTGCAGCGATTCCGCGAGGGTGCGGCGAACATTGCTATCAAAGCGGGAGTACCAATTGTGCCGATCACGCTGGAAGGCACACGCTCGGTTCTGCCCATGCATTCGGTGCACGTCCGTTCCGGCCGCGTGCGGCTGAAGATTTCCGATCCCATCCCGACGGCTGGTCTTACGCTGCACGACCGTGAGGCCTTGACCGATCAAGTACGTCTGAAAATCGTGGAGCTTCTTGGATGAAAACTGCCCTCACTTTCCTGCTCGTCCTGGCGCCGCTTGCGGCGCAGACGCCGCCCACCATGAGTGTGGAGGAGTTCGAGCCAAAATCGACGCTCGTTGTGCCGGCGCACCACCCCACACGGGCCAAGTTCCCGTTCATCGATATCCACATGCACCAGACGACGGGCTTCGACCAGTTGGTGAAGGACATGGACGGGCTGAACATGCAGATCATGGTGAGCAGCTTCGTCCGCGGCGGCACTGGCGATCGTGTGAAGAAAGCGCTGGAAGGCATGAAGGCCTACCCGGGACGGTTCGCATTGATGGGCAACATCGATTACAACGGCCTCGACGATCCCGACTATCCGGCACGCGCGGCGGCCCAGGTGGAGCAGGACATCAAGGCCGGCACCAAGGGACTGAAGGTGTGGAAAGACCTTGGCCTGATGTTGAAGGACAAGAATGGCAAGCGCATTCCAGTTGACGATCCACGGTTCGACCAGGTCTTTGAAGTCTGCGCGAAGTATAAGATCCCGGTACTGATCCACACGGCGGACCCAAAGCAGTTCTGGGAGCCGATGGACAAATACAATGAGCGCTGGCTGGAGCTGAAGACCCATCCGAATCGGGGTAACGTTCCAGAGGCGAGTTGGGAGCAGGTGATCGGCGAACAGCATCACCTGTTTGCGAAACATCCTAACACCATTTTCATCGCCGCTCACATGGGCTGGCTGGGCTTTGACCTCGGCCGCCTGGGGGCGCTGATGGACAAGCTACCGAACGTCTACGTGGAGCTGGCCGCGACGATTGTGGAACTGGGCCGGCAGCCCCGTGCGGCGCACGCCTTCTTCACCAAATACCAGGATCGCGTCCTATTCGGTAAAGACACATGGAAGCCCGAAGAGTACGGCACCTACTTCCGCGAAGTTGAGACTGCCGACGACTACTTCGACCACGAACGAAAGTATCAGGGCATGTGGAAGATCTACGCCATGGATCTTTCCGATGATGTCCTGAAAAAGCTCTATTACAAGAACGCTTTGAAGATTGTGCCGGGGTTGAGCAAGGAAGGCTTCCCGAAGTAGAGCCGCAGCGCTACGACGGAAAGGCCTTTCCGCGATTGGAAACCAGAGCTTGCTTCACTCGCTTGGCAGCTTCGTCTTTGCGCCCCAGAGCGTAGGCGATCAGGCCGGCGTGGTATTCAAAGACAGGGTGGGACGAGGAAACAACCACCTGCTGGATGATGCGGTCTGCGTCGTGATAGCGGCGGGTGCGATACATCTCCCACGCTACACTGTCGAAATGGTGGGCGTTTGGGGCACACTCCAGGCTCCCGGAGTCATGAATGGCATCACAGTACGTCATAGCGCCTTTCCTAAACGGGCGTTCGTAGATAGAGACGCACCGGTAGAACCAATAGTTCGGAAGGACTAGAGTAAACAAATGCGAGGATCGGATATGCAGAAGAAAACACTAGGAAATAGCGATCTAAAAATTACGCCATTAGGCGTGGGAGCTTGGGCCATCGGAGGCAACGGCTGGGCCTTTGGCTGGGGTCCGCAGGACGATGACGATTCCATCGGCGCCATTCGAGCCGCGCTGGAAGCGGGCGTGAATTGGATTGACACGGCCGCCGTGTACGGACTTGGGCATTCCGAGGAAGTGGTGGCGCGGGCGTTGGAGGGTGTCGCGATAAAGCCTTATGTTTTCACCAAATGCGAGCGCGTTTGGGACGAGAACCGGCAAATCGGCAAGTCCCTAAAACGCGACTCCATCCGCCGTGAATGCGAGGCGAGCCTGCGCCGTTTGAAGCTGGACGTGATCGATCTCTATCAGGTCCACTGGCCGGAACCCGATGAAGACATTGAGGAAGGCTGGACGGCAATGGCCGAACTGCAGCGCGAGGGTAAGGTCCGCTGGATTGGCGTATCGAATTTCAACGTCACGCAATTGAAACGCGCGCAGGCGATTGCGCCGGTAACGTCACTACAACCGCCCTATTCCATACTGTCGCCAGAGATTGAAGCCGAAATCCTTCCGTATTGTTTGGAGCAAGGGATCGGCACCATCGTCTATTCGCCGATGAAAAGCGGCCTGCTGACCGGAAAAATGACCCGCGAGCGCATTGCGAACATGCCGGCGGATGATTTCCGCCAGCGTACCCCGCAGTTCAAGGAACCCCTGCTGACGCGGAATCTGGGCTTGGTGGAGCGGATGCGGGAGATTGGCGCCAAACATGGCCGCACGCCGGGTGAAGTGGCCATTGCGTGGACTCTGCGTCATCCCGCGGTGACGGCGGCTATTGTGGGCCTGCGCACGCCGGCGCAATTGGACGGCGTGGTTGGCGCGGCGGAGTTCCGCCTATCGGAAGCAGAAATTGAAGCCCTGACGGAGATCATGCGCCAGCCCGTGCCGGCGGTGTGACCTCTACACGAGCAGCTTTTTAACGACCTCGCCGCTGACATCGGTGAGGCGGAAATCGCGGCCCATGTAGCGATAGGTCAACTTCGTGTGATCGAGACCAAGCTGGTGGAGGATTGTGGCCTGTAGGTCATGAACCTCCACCGGGTCTTCCGTGATTGTCAGTCCGAGGTCGTCGGTCTTCCCGATCACCTGGCCACCCTTGATACCGCCGCCTGCCATCCACATGCTGTAGCCGTTGGGGTGGTGGTCGCGGCCGGCGTTATCGGCCTCTTCAGGACGGCGGATTTCCGACATGGGCGTACGGCCGAATTCCCCGCCCCATACCACCAGTGTGTCCTTCAACATCCCGCGCTGCTTCAGATCCTTCAACAGGGCCGCAGTCGGTTGGTCCGTGGTGGCACACTGCTTCTTGATGCCTTTCGTCAATTCGCTGTGATGATCCCAACTGGCGTGCATCAGCATGACGAAGCGGACACCCCGTTCTACCAGCCGGCGCGCCAGCAGGCAATTGGTGCCATACGTCTTCGTGGGCTCCTTGTCCACGCCATACATCTCACGCGTTTCAGCAGTTTCCTTTGAGAAATCGAGAAGATCCGGAGCCGACGACTGCATTCGGTAGGCCAGTTCGTAGGCCTGGATGCGCGACGCGATTTCCATGTCTCCGGTGGAGGCCAGGTGATCTTGATTCAGTTCCTTCAGTGCATCCAACCGGGCGCGCTGGCTTTCGTTGGTGATGCCCTTCGGATTCGCCAGGTAGAGAATCGGTTCACCGGAATTGCGGAACGGCGTACCGGCGTAAGTCGACGGTAGAAACCCATTGGTGAAGTTGTCGGAACCAGCACTGGTTCCAACTCCCGAACTCAGCACGACGAACCCGGGCAAATCCCGGTTCTCGCTGCCCAGCCCGTAGGTGACCCACGAGCCCATTGATGGACGGCCGCCAATCATGTGGCCGCTGAACAGAAAGAGCTGGCCCGGGTGATGGTTGAACGCCTCCGTATGCATGGAGCGGATGAGGCTGATATCGTCGGCGCACGTGGCGGTGAAGGGTAGAAGCTCAGATAGCTCCATGCCGCAATCGCCGTGCTTTTTGAATTCGAACGGACTGCCAAGTACCGCCGCTGTGGGTTTGATGAACGCCAGCTTCAGATCCTTGGTCATCGACGGCGGCAGCGGCTTGCCATTCCAGCGGCGCAACTCGGGCTTGGGATCGAACAAATCCATCTGGCTCGGCGCGCCCTCCATGAACATACAGATGATGTGCTTGGCGCGCGCTGGGAAATGGGGTTTGCGCGGTGCCAGCGGATCGTCTTCCGCGGCCAGGCCATCCTGCTGAAACAACGACGCCAGTGCGGCCATGCCGATTCCACCGGCTGTACCCGTGAGAAATTTACGGCGCGACTGAAGAACCTTGAACTCTCGTGGCGACATGGCTACTCCCTTGTGATGAATTCGTCGAGGTTAAGCAGGACACTGGATACGGCCACCCAGGCTGCCATTTCTACCGGTTGCACGCCGCCAGGTAGGGAAACATAACGTCCGGCGGCAGCCGAAGGATTCTTGTCCACAATCGCCTTCTCGCGAAGGAAGTACTTTTCCAAACCGTCAAGTTCCTTCGCCGAAGGCTGACGACCTAATGATCGTTCAAACGCCTCCGCCGCACGCTGGCGGAAGGGCGCCGGTCCGTCAGAGAGGGACTCGTAAGCGAGTGCCGCGGCCGCCTCCATGAACACGGGATCGTTCAGCAGGTTCAGCGCCTGCAGTGCGGTGTCGGAACGGTCCCGCTTACACTGGGGTTGCACCGTCTTCGGTCCATCGAAGTTCATCAGCATCGGGTAGGGCGTGCTGCGTTTGAGGAAGATGTACATGCCGCGCCGGTAGCGGTCGCGGCCGGTGCTTTCCTTCCAACCGGAGCTATCGTGCTGACCGTAGCCCAATTCGGCTACGCCGGCGGGCTGCGGTGGGAAGATGCTCTTGCCCCCAACATCCGTGTTCAGTAAACCGCTGACGGCGAGCGCGGAATCGCGAACCAGTTCGGCCGGCAGCCGCACGCGGGACTGGCGCGCCAGCAGCGTGTTCGCCGGATCGCTGCTTTGCAGTTCCGGACGTTCCTTCGACGACTGCCGGTAGGCGCTCGAAATAACGATCTTCCGTACCATCCCCTTAACGCTCCAGCCGTTGTCGCGGAAGTCCGACGCCAGCCAGTCCAGCAGTTGCGGATGCGAGGGTGGGTCGCCGCGCGTACCGAAATCGTTCGGCGTCCGTACGATGGCTTGACCAAAAAGCTCCTGCCAGATCCAGTTCACAGCCACGCGCGGCGTCAGCGGATTCTCGTTCGATACAATCCACTTCGCCAGATCCAGCCGCGTCGCGTTCTTCGGGTCGGCAGGTTTCAGCGGCGGCAGAACCGCCAGAACATCCGGCTTCACCTCCGCACCCAGGGCTTTGTAGTCGCCCTTCACACGGAGATAGCTCTGGTGGACACCCGGTTCTTCAACCACAGACATCGCCTGCGTCAACTGCGGGTACGAATTCTCCAGATCGCGCAATTTCGTGTCGAGTTCCTTGAATTTCACTTCCTCGTAGACCTTCGGGCCGACGGCGAAGTGGTAGTTGCGAATGAAGGAATTCACCAGCAGGTCCTCTTCCCGCTGAGTGCGTTTGGCGGCCGGGATGTGGATCATCTTCTGGCCGTCGCCCGATTCGGTAAGCTTCGCCAGGCAATCCCAAGCCAGATCCCAGTCCGTCTCCTTGCCCGGGTTCGCTTCGGCGCGAATCATGTGCTCTTCCCATGGCGGCATCAGTTCGGGAACCTTGTATTCCTTCAGTAGCGCTTCGCGTTTAGCGCGATACTCGTCGTGTTTGGCGAGGTAGGGGCCCAGTTCGCCGGGCAGGGGCGCGTCAACTTCCACCTCATCCAGGTGATCGAAGAAGGCCATCAACTGGTAGTGCTCTTTCTGCGAGATCGGGTCGAACTTGTGGTTGTGGCACTGGGCGCAGCCGGTGGTGAGCCCCAGCCAGGCGGTGGCCACCGTATTGGATCGGTCAAGAGAGCTTTCGAACTGGAACTGCTTGTTGTCGATGCCGCCTTCGCGGTTGGTGAGCGTATTGCGGTGGAAGCCCACGGCGGCGCGCTGTTCGGCTGTGGCGTTGGGTAGCAGGTCGCCGGCAACCTGTTCGATCGTGAAGCGATCGAAGGGCATGTCCGCGTTGATGGCGTCGATGACGTAATCGCGGTAGCGCCATGCGTATGGCCGGGCCCAATCTTTCTCATAACCGTCGCTATCCGCGTACCGCGCGCGGTCCAGCCAGTGGCGGGCCCATTTTTCGCCGAAGTGGGGGGAGGCGAGGAGGCGCTCCACTTCACGTTCGTAGGCGTCCGGACGCGTATCGGCGGTAAACTCGCGCAGTTCTTCGACAGTAGGCGGCAGCCCGGTCAGATCGAGGCTCACGCGGCGCAACAGGGTGCGCTTGTCGGCTTCAGGAGACGGCTTGATCTTGTCCTTGTCCAGGCGCGCCAGGATGAACGAATCGATGGGGTTGCGCGCCCAGGAGTCATCCGAAGTCTTGGGGACTGCCGGATGGCTGACCGGCTGGAAAGCCCAATGCGTTGACTTCACGGGAGCCTGGGTAATGGCATCGGCCGGCCAGGTGGCGCCTTCGTCGATCCAAGTCTTTAAGGTCGCGATCTCTTCCGGCGACAGACGCTTGGGACCCGGCGGCATGGCGCGCAGACCCTTAGCACCGGTAATGCGATGAAAGAGGACGCTGTCGGCGCTTTTCCCAGGGACGACGACGGAGAGGGCGGCGTCGCGGCTATCCAGCCGCAACCCACTCATTTGCTGCGCTGCACCATGGCAGCCCTGACAGCGGGATTTCAAGACAGGTTCGACATCCTTGCGGAAATCGACCGGCGCGGCAAGCGCGGCGAAAGCTAGTAAAAGTGGAAACAGATATCGCATGGTTCCCAGTCCAGGCTGACCCGATTGTAGAGCCGGAGCGAACCAGCGGCAAAAGCAGATCGGCCGAAGTTGCGCCGGATGAAACCGGTTACAGGAGAGAAATGCCGATGATTTCGGGAAACGGGTCTGGGATCTCACTTATCTACAACACGATGGTACGGAGTGGAGTCATCTAATGTTATTCACCATTCGTTGCACGTTTCAACCGGGCGCCTTAGAGCTGGCGAGGACGAATCGACCGGAGCACTGTGCGTTCATGAGCCAAATGAAGGGCACCATCGTTCAAGGCGGTCCATCGTTCCTACTCGAAGGATCGTCCTTCCGCATGCTGCTGGTGGTGGATAGGCGGAACGCCGAAGAAGCCCGCGAATTTATCTCGCTGGAACCGTATACGGCGGCTGGCTTGTTTGAGAGCATCGCGGTTCGGCTCTGGACGCCCGAGATACCTGGATCGGCGGGCGGCTTCCAGGATCACGAGTATCAGCAGGATTCATCCACACACTAACAATTGTAAAGGGGGATTGCCCTATACTTTGGCAATGTCCCGATTGTGTGTCTTGCTTCTGCTCGCCATTACGGCCTCCGCCCAGACTCCGGACTGGCCAAAAGCAAATGCGGAGACGTTGCGGCACTTCCGTGCACTGGTGCAGTTGGATACGACGGACCCGCCGGGCAACGAGACTCGCGCCGTTGAGTATGTGAAGAAGGTTCTGGACGCCGAAGGCATTCCGGCTGTGATCGCGGCTAAGGATCCGCAGCGCGCCAATCTAATTGCACGCCTCAAGGGCAATGGCAGCAAGCGGCCGCTGTTGATCATGGGGCATACCGACACAGTCCGTGTGGATCCGGCGAAGTGGAAGTTTCCGCCGTTCAGCGCCACCATGGACGGCGGCTACATTTATGGCCGCGGGACGCTTGACGACAAAGACAACCTCACTACCGCAATGATGACGATGGTGATGCTGAAGCGGCTGGGAGTGCCCCTTGATCGCGACGTGATCTTTGTCGCCGAATCGGGTGAAGAAGCCGACACCGGACCGGGCATCGAGTACCTCGTAAAAGAACGCTTCCCTGAGATCGACGCTGAGATCTGTCTCGCCGAAGGCGGGTATGTGTCGCGGCGCAATGGCCAGCCGCGCTTCTCCATGGTTCAGACGGCGGAGAAACTGCCGGTAGGCGTGAAACTGGTGGCGCATGGTCCCGCGGGCCACGGGTCGCGACCGCTTCGCACCAGCGCGGTGCTGCACCTCTCGCGAGCCGTCCAAAACATCGCCATGTGGGATCCTCCGATGCGATTCAACGACACCACTCGCTACTACTTCGAGAAAATGGCGACCTTGGGTGACCCGGAGGACGCGGCACGGTTCAACGGGCTCTTCAATCCGGAGAAGGCGCCGGCGATCCGTGAGTACCTGGCGGAGCATGACCCTGGCCATTACTCGATGCTGCACACATCGATTTCGCCGAACATCGTTTCGGGCGGCTATCAGATTAACGTCATCCCTTCGACAGCCGAAGCGACGCTCGATGTGCGGGCGCTACCGGACGAGGACGTGCCGGCGTTCTATGAACAGATGCGGAAAGTGATCAACGACCCGGCAGTGGAACTGGTCCCCGTGGAGCGCAACGTGCGGCCTCATGCCGATCCGTCGCGCATCGACACGGCGACATTTAAAACGATTGAAGCGGTGGTGAACCGCGTCTATGGCGTGCCCACAGTGCCTGTTATGTCCACGGGCGCAACCGATATGGCGTTTCTGCGTGCGAAAGGAATTCAGTGTTACGGGATCGGATCGGCGATGGACGTGGAAGACGCGCCTAAGGGCTTTGGAGCGCATAGCGATCAGGAGCGCATTCGCGAGGACGCGCTGTACGACTTTTTGCGATTCAACTGGGAAGCGGTGACCGCTTTAGCCGCTACGCCCCGCTAGCAGTCTGTGGTGCAAGGCCGTGTGCCGGAAAAATTGGTACAGGCACGAATTTCCTCTTTTGGGAACTTCTGTATTTACAGTAGCTTACAGGGGTCGGAAAATCATGCCAGCCCCATTTTTCGAGCCTGACCACTTGCGCCACGGACTGCTAGACTAGCGGGCGCCCATCTCGCTACGCCAGCGCAGAGGGCGTTCTGCTTCATCCGGAAGTATGGTCTCTTCATCGCCGATAGTCTCTTCCAGCTGTTCGGCGGTCAAGTCCTCGGCGGTGCGCAAGTCCGCGCCGCGGAGGTCCGCGCCGGTAAAGTCTGTACCGATGAGCCGCGCGCCGACGAGGTTTGCGCCGCGAAGGTCCGCCCAGCGGAGATCCGCGCCAGTCAGATTGGCGAGGCGCAAATCGGCTTTACGTAGGATGGCGTGGGTGAGGTCGACGAACACGAGGCTCGCTTGGCTGAGGTCGGCGCCGGCCAGATCGGCGGATACGTCGGGATTGAGGCTGCGCCAGTTGTTCCATTCGTCCACGTCGTGGCGCAGGGCGGATACATGCTCGGGGGTGGCCATCTTTTCAACGATATCATTGACGAAGGAGATCTGGAATGAAGATCGGCGTGCTGGGTTCGGGAAACGTCGGCGGTACATTGGGGCGACGGTGGGCACAGGGCGGCCACACCGTGGTGTTTGGAACTCGGCGGCCCGAATCGGATGAGGTCCAGGCTTTGCTGGCGCAGGCCGGCCCCAACGCTCGGGCCGCAAGCAGCATAGATGCAGTAGCAGCTAGCGACGTTGTTCTGGTATCCACGCCTTGGCCTGCCACTAAAGAAATCGTCACGGCGTGCGGTAGCTTAGCGGGGAAGATCGTGGTGGATGCGACGAACCCGCTGCTGCCAAGCCTCGCCGGCATGGAGGTGGGCACAACAACGTCGGGAGCGGAGATGGTAGCAGGATGGGCTCCCGGCGCGACTGTAGTGAAGGCGTTTAATACCATCGGCTCCAACGTGATGGCGGATGCCGCGTTCGGCGCTGAAAAGGCACTGATGTTTTATTGCGGCGACGACGCGGCGGCGAAAGCAGTGGTAGGGGAATTGGCCGCGGAGTTGGGCTTTGACGCCCGCGACGCCGGACCCCTCACTCAGGCGCGCCTGTTGGAACCCTTGGCGCTGCTTTGGATCTCACTCGCCTTCGCCGGCGGCTATGGACGCGAATTCGCGTTTCAAATCCTGCGCCGCAATGCTTCTTGAGGCGCGCTCCCTAACGAAACGTTATGGTGCTACGGCCGTCCTGCGGGACGTCAGTTTCTCCGTGCGCGAGGGCGAGATTCTGGGCTTGATCGGACCGAACGGCGCAGGTAAGACGACCCTCTTCGAGTGTCTGGCGGGTCTGATTGTTCCAGATGCGGGAGAGGTCCGAATCAGCCCCGCGCACGGCCTCTTCTATGTACCGGACGGGATTCGACCATGGCAGGAGCAGCGCACGGGCGAGGTGCTGCGGTTCTTTGGAAGTCTGCACGGAGCCGCGGCAGTTGACGATCTCGCCGACCAACTGCAGTTACGAACTTTGTGGCGCGCCCGCGTCGGGACTTTGTCAAAGGGCGAATCGAAGCGCCTTCTGGTGGCGTTAGGACTATTGGCTTCGCAGCGTCTGCTGCTGTTGGATGAGCCCTTCGACGGCCTCGATTTCCGCCAGACGCGCGATGTCATGTCGGTCCTTCGCGCACATCGCGACGGCGGACGCACGCTCTTTCTGTCGATCCATCAACTCGGCGACGCCGCGCGGATCTGCGATCGATTCGTGCTCTTGAGCGCGGGGCGCGTCGCCGGAGAAGGGACGCTGGACGAATTGCGCGCGCGC
>JBDTMC010000249.1:0-11546 GCA_039934475.1 Bryobacteraceae bacterium
GCTGGCGGCGCAGCATGGCGTGTCGCGCCGGATTGTGGTGAATGTCTTCGACCAATTGCGCGATGAAGGGTATTTGGAGGCGAGAGGCGGGGCCGGAACACGAGTAAGTGAGAATGTTCCGGAGGATTTTCTAACGGTTTCGTCGCGACGGAAGCGGCCGGCGAGAGGCTTGGCGGAAGAAGACTCGATGTACCGTCGGCCGATCCGGCCGTTTCGCGCGTTCGAACCGGCGCTGTCGGAGTTTCCGATTGATGTGTGGGCGCGGCTGGCGGGGCGATGCATTCGGACGGCGAGCACAGCGATTCTGGCGGGGGGCGACGCGGCCGGGTATCTTGCCCTGCGAGAGGCGATTGCGGACCATCTGGGAGCGGCGCGTGGTGTGGCTTGCGAGGCGCGGCAGATCGTGGTGACGTCGGGGACGCAGCAGTCGCTCGATTTGCTGGCGCGGGTGATACTGCGGCCGGGCGATCAAGTATGGGTGGAAGATCCCGGGTACGCGGATGCGGCGGATGCGTTCCGGCGGGCGGGCGCGGCGGTGAGTCCGGTGACGGTGGATGAACATGGGATCGATCCGCAACGGGGACGCGAGGAGTATCCTCATCCGAAGGCGGTGTATGTGACGCCGGCGCACCAGTTTCCGCTGGGGGCGACATTGCGGCTGGACAGACGGCTGGATCTGCTGCGGTGGACGCGGCGGGAGCGCGTGCCGCTGATCGAGGACGACTATGACAGCGAGTTCCGATTTTCCGGGCGGCCCGTTCCGGCGATGAAGGGGCTGGCCGGTTCAGATCACGTCTTCCTGCTTGGCACCTTTAATAAGACGATGTTTCCGGCGCTGCGGCTGGGGTACATGGTGGTGCCGGAAGCGTGGCTGGATGCCGTGCTGAAATTGCGGAGGCAGGTGGAGCGATATCCGCCGGGTGTCTCGCAGATGGTGCTGGCGGCGTTTCTTTCGGAAGGTCACTTCGCCCGGCATTTGCGGCGCATGCGGGAGTTGTACGGGGCGCGGCTGGGGGTATTGCGCGAGGAGGTGGAGCGGCGCCTGGGCGGCGTGTTGCTGCTTCCTGAGATTGAGGCGGGGTTGAATACGCCGGCTTTCCTGTTGAACGGGATGAGTTCGGGGGAGGCGGCGGAACGGGCTCGCCGGAGGGGACTGGAAGTGTGGGAGCTGGACCGGTATGCGATTGCGCGGACAGACCTGCGTGGATTGATTCTGGGGTTTGCCGCGTTTACGGAACGGGAGATTCGGGCCGGGGTGGTTGAGCTGGCGCGGGCACTGGCGCCGCGCTCTGGCAACTAAGTTTGAACGTGAGATGCCGCCGCGATTCCGAAGACGTTGCCTTCGGGGTCAATGGGGCGGGGAAGTGATTTCGATGGCGCCGGGGTCGAATTCGATGCTTCTCACAAGTCCAATTTGGACACAGCGTCATCTATCGACAAGCCGCTCCCGCGTTCCAGGGCGGCGTGCAGGCGATGCCGCATGGTCTCTGACTTCAACAGATATGCGGTTTCGCGCTCGGAAGCGATCTCCCACCAAAGGGCGATTGGCACGATGACAGCTGTCGGCTCACCAGCCTCATTGGAGACAACTTGTATATCTGCGTCAGTCACGCGTTCATTCTAACGCCCTGGAGGACTCACTGGCGCGGTGCAACATCTGCCAGTTCTCGCCGGCGAATGTGGGCATCAGGAACGGAGTCCCCGCTGGAGTGAGTCAGCCGCGCTGCCAGGCGACAGCGCCGCGGCCTTGTCGTCACGTTCCGGCGCGGTGGCGCGAAAGTTACGAGGCCGCGGCGATTCCGAAGACGTTGCCTTCGGGGTCAATCGCGTCGCAGGTCCCCCAGGGGCGGTATATGAAATAGCGCTCGGGATGGCCCGCGACGGGCTTCGGAGGAAGTCAAACTCATAAACACTTGTACACCCCGCCAATTCTACGGCGTCCATACGGCGATGAAGCGAAAGGAGCGCTTGTACCAGTGATGGATAACCTTATTCCAAGAGTTTCCCCGATCCGGCAATTTCTTCGTAACCGTCCTTGGGTTGGCTTGCTGCGGGACGTTCATCATGCTGTTCGCCGGCATCGCCGGCACCCTGGCTATTCGGTCAATGCCGTGATCTGCCTAGTGCTCGCGCTGGGAGT
The DNA here is from genome assembly GCA_039934475.1 of Bryobacteraceae bacterium. GTDB lineage: Bacteria > Acidobacteriota > Terriglobia > Bryobacterales > Bryobacteraceae > JBDTMC01. Next base: position 2,141 of record JBDTMC010000249.1, read on the forward strand.
AACCGCGACGCTGTTCAACTTCATCGACAGCGTGTTTTTCCGCCGACTACCGCTTCCACAATCAGATCGTCTTGTTGCCGTGCATCGGGATGGTGCGCCCAGCACTACGTGGTCGCGGTACAACACATTTACACAGACACTGACGACGTTTGTCCCAGTTGCGACCATTTCGGCCTCGACGCTCGTCGATGTGGACCAACTCAACCTGAGATTTGCCATGGAAATCGTCTCTGACAATTATGCCGATGTTCTGCAAGTCCACCCCTTCGCAGGGCATTGGCTGGATCGTCCCACGAGCGGCACTAACTCGGCCGTCATCAGCTACGACCTGTGGGTGTCAACGTTTAACAAGGATCGTGCCGTCATCGGCAAGCGCATCCTAATTCAGGAACGGCCCTTTGTGATTGTCGGTATCGCCCCCCAAGGCTTTCATGGAACACAGCCACCCTTATTGATGGATCTGTGGGTCCCCATCAGCGCTCTGCTCAACCCGCGCGAGGCACGCAACGCTTACGCACCGGTGAACATCCTCGGAAGACTCACGCCCGGCAATACTATGGAACGGGCCGCGGCCGAACTTCGTGTCGCCGACGCACGCGAGCAGGAAAACGAAGCAGGGAATCTGAAACTTCCTCCCGCGCAATTGAAGGAACTCGCGGGATTTACATGGGAAAACACCCGGCAGAACGTCACTCCAGTGGTTACGATCATCACAATTGTCAGCGCCGTAATCTTACTCATTGCCTGCATCAACGTGAGCATCCTTCAACTTTCCCGAGCAGCGGCGCGACGAACTGAGATTGCGCTAAGACGTTCGCTGGGCGCGTCTACAAGCCGGCTATTCCGCGAGAGCATCACCGACAATCTAGTGCTTGTCGGCGTCGCGACACCGATTGGCCTGGCACTTGGGCAACTAATCGGGCAAGCGGTTGAGCTTGCACTGCCATCAATACCCGTCGCCCAGGGACTTGCGATCCACCTTGGCATAGCAATGAGACCTGTGGTGCTCCTAATCGGGTCTGCAATTGCGTGCGCTGTACTGATCAGCTTATTCCAGGCGAGCGACCGTACAACGGGGGACTTGGTCGCGGCCATGAGGATCAGTTCGAGTTCCCCTTCCATTGGTGCCCACAGGCTATACCCTATCGCACAAGTGGCGCTATCCTTTGTCCTCTTGATCCTTACCGGTCTGCTCCTACGCGAGAGCTATCGCGCACAAAGAAAAGATCTTGGTTTCCATACAGACCGCCGCCTATACGCAACGCTGTTAGCATCCCCGGCAACCACACCGCCAGCGCTCGCCCGCGACACCTATACAAGGGTCCTCGGGAACGTACGGGAACTCCCAGGTCTTCGCGCAGTAACGCTTGCATCCGGCGTTCTGGGACCAACACCGGGAGAGTGCGTCGCGTTGACCCCAGAAGATCATCGGCGGCCCGCCGAAACCAATGTTGTCGATCCCAGTTACTTCTCGGTCATGGGGGTCCCGATCATTGCAGGCCATGGGTTTACCGAGGCTCTCGAATCGCGAAACCTCGATGTCGTCGTTAGCGAGTCCGCAGCACGTAGTTGGTGGAACACTAGCGCCCCTCTGGGAAAAGAGATCTGGATAGGTTGTGAACAGTCGGGACGCCAACCCGGACACGTCGTGGGAGTGGCGAGGGATACTAATTCTCCGCTCCCATCCGCGAGCGCTCCGGCGTTTTATCTGTCGCGACTGCAAAACGGGGGTACCGGCGGTTTCGGTCTCATCATCCACACCAGTGGCCCCCCGTATCAATGGTCTGAAGCCCTACGAGCAGCGATTCGTGCCTCGGCACCCAGTTTACGAGTCTATGAGATCCGGAGCCTTGACGACGCGATCGCACTCACGTTGTGGGAGGTTCGTTGGGAAAGTGGGATCCTAGCTGGACTCGGTGTGCTCGCGCTGATTCTCGCCGCACTCGGGCTCTACGGTGTCCTAGCGTATTCTACGAGTCGACGCACCCAAGAAATGGGCGTGCGCATGGCGCTTGGCGCCGATCCTAGAACCGTCTTGTGGCTCGTACTCCGGCAAAGTCTCTCATACACTATGATCGGCCTCGCCATCGGACTACTGCTTGCAGTTGGCGCAACGCGTGTCCTTGGTCAGTTCATAGTTGGGCTGGTGCCCCTTGGTCCTGGACTCGCGTTCAGCACCGTGGCGCTGTGGGTGTTGATCGCTTTGGTGGCAACATGGCAGCCCGCCAGTCGCGCCGCACGAATGGACCCAATGACCGCCATCAGACACGAATAACGAGTGGAAGAAAGGAAAAATCGTATGTTCCTCACGTTTCTATCCATGGCTTTTCTGGCCTCACCCCCCGCTACGGGTCATCTCCATCAACTCGCTGCCGGTTGCGACGCAGAGCTTGTGCGACGGGCAATCGCCGCGGGCGAGGCTATCAATGATCTAGACGCCGAGGGAAACACACCACTGATCCTCGCTGTGGCGACCGCGCACCCGGTCTGTGTATATCTACTACTCCAAGCTGGAGCGAATAAGTACACCATGAACCGCCGTGGGCGAGCGCCTGAAACCATCGCCAGGCTCAGTCCCCCCGGCCTCGGACATGATGAAATGGTCGCCCTCCTTACCAACCCCAGCCTATTCCAGGACAAGGACGCGACGCCCGAGCACTTCCTGGAGCAGGCCATGTCGCGTGGAATTGCGCCCCTCGCGGCCCTGCTCTTGGAGATGGGAGTCGACGCGAACACGCGAGATGAACAAGGTAACACTTTATTGCACAACGCTGCGCTGAAGGGGCACCACGGTATTGTCTTGCTTCTCCTGCAACACGGTGCATCGATCAGCGCGTCCAGCGACGCCGGTACTCTCCCGATACACGACGCTGCAGTCGGGGGGAATGGAAGCGTCGTCAAAGAACTCCTCCGTCGAGGGGCCGATCCACAATCCACTACGAAGAACACACGAGAAACGCCTCTCCACCTTGCGGCGTGCTGGGGAAGAACAGAGGTGGTTCGTGCCCTAATAGATGTGGGAGCTGTTCAAACGGCGACTGATGCAGGTGGGCGGACTCCCCTTGATTGCGCCATTCAAAACCAACACGAGGACACGGTCGAGCTCCTGCGGAACGCGCAACCCTAGACCTGGTAGTCCCGGTTGGGTCTTGTCGAGGGTTTGGGTTTGACTCTTCTGAAATAGAGAATGATGACGGAATCCAATTTCTCGGAGAACTGCGGATCGTTGCTCAGGTGGAACGTCCTGCCAAGTGCGGCGTAATGCCATGCTGATGCCGAATCTGCCGGTCCACGAATTCACAACATTGCAGCAACTGGTGGACAAGGCCGTCTCGCCGCGGCGCTGCCGGCTTGCAAGCGGATGCCGGCGGATGCAAAGTAACCGTCGCTGACCACGCGAATGTAGGCTTCGGGATGCTGGTCCTTGGGATAGACCTGACCTTTGGCGGAGACTTGCCACCCGCGATCGCCTCCAAACGGGAGAACGTCGGCGAGGCCGGCAGACTTCACGCCTGGCAGCGCCCGTGTTCGCTGCAGCACCTCCTCTATATAGATGTTTCTCTGAGTGAGGCCCGAAAACCGGGCCGTGGGATCGATTCTTAGGGAGGCTGCGCTTTCCGGTTGAAAGCCCAGATTCTGGTCCAGGACGCGGAGGAAACTCCGCAGCAGCAGGCCCGCGCCGACCAGCAAGGTACAGGCGAAGGCGATCTCAGAGACGACCAGCCCGTTGCGGACCCAGGCATGCCTCCGGCCGCCGCTGGAGCCGCGGCTGCTATCTTTCAGCGACTCCCCGAGCGCTAATGACCGGACTTGCAGAGCCGGCAGTAAACCGAACAGGACGCCGGTAAGAACGGCTGCGAGCAGAGTGAACGCCAGAGCGTCCGCATCCAGCCGTACGCTGGCAAGCAGTGGAATGTTAAAAGCGTCCAGGTGCGCCAGCGCGCGTGTCCCGGCGACCGCAAGAAGGAGGCCCAGCGCGGCGCCGCAACAGGCCAGCGCGACGCTCTCAGTAAGCATTTGCCGGAGCAGACGGAGACGCCCCGCGCCTAATGCAACGCGCATCGCTATTTCCTTTTGCCGCGCCCCGAGGCGCGCCAGTTGGAGATTCGACAGATTGGCACAGACGATCAGCATCAGCACGCCAACCGCGCTGGCCAGCACCATCAGGGCGGGGCTCACTCGTCCGCTGATGTGCCGGTTGAGAGGGGCCAGATTCGGTTTCATTCCGTTCCACTCCGGATGCTGGATCCCGATCTGTTTTGCGAGCACGGTGAATTCCGCCTGCGCGCCTTCCGCGGTGGCGCCTGGCCGCAGTCTGCCGATGGACTTCATCGTATTTCCATGGCTGTTGGTTTCGCCAGTGAGGGGCCAGGGAATGAAGGCATCGACGGGGGTGCCGGGCGCGAAGACGCTGGCGAAATCGAAAGAGGCAGGCATCACACCCACCACCAGGACAGACTTGTTATTGAGCGTCAAGGTACGCCCTACCACGGCCGGGTCGGAAGCAAATCGGCGCTGCCAAAAACCGTGGCTTAACAGCATGGCCGGCGGCGCGCCGGAATTGCCCTGGCACTCTTCGACGGTGAAGGATCGTCCGATGAGTGGTTGCACGCCGAGCAGGGCGAAGAAGTTCTGTGTAACGGGGACGCGCGTAAGTCGCTCCGGTTCGCCGGTTCCGGTGAGTGCGCTGTCGCCTGCGCCATAGCCGGCGAACCCAGCCATATCGGAGAAGGACTGGTTGCGGCCCCGTAAATCGAGAAAGAAGCCGACCTGGGTGCTCCACTCCTGGTTCGCGATCCAAACGAGGCGATCCGGTTCGTGGAAGGGTAAGGGGCGCAGCAGTAGAGCGTTCACCACACTGAAGATGGTGGAACTGGCGCCGATGCCGAGGCCGGCGATGAGGATTACAAAGGTGGTGAAGCCGGCATCGCGCCGCATGCCGCGAAACGCGTGCTTCAGATCCTGCCAGCCATCGTCTATCCATTGCGCGATCCAGGTGGCACGCGCTTCTTCCGATTGTCGTGTCATGTTGCCAAACTTTCTATGCGCCGCCGCACGGGCGTCGGGTTCCGACATACCGGTCCGGACGAGGTCCTGCGCCATCGATTCGAGATGGAAATCCATCTCTTCCCACAGCAATTGCTGGCGCTCGCTGTGTCGGGTGAGATAGCGCAGACGCAGCCGAAAGCGTTTCCAAACAACGGCGAATTCCATTTACGCGAACCCCATAATGCGGGCGACTGCTCCGGTCACCTGCCGGTAGCGGGCGGCTTCCGCATTGAGATGCTGGCGGCCATCCGCCGTCAGCTTGTAAAAGCGAGCGCGGCGATTGTTGGCGGAGAGACCCCATTCCCCTTCGATCCAGCCATTGAGTTCCAGCCGCTGGAGAGCCGGATAGAGAGACCCTTCTTCCACCCGCAGCAGGTCGTCGGACAATTGCTGAATCAGTTGCGCGATGGCATAACCGTGCAGATGGCCACGGGTGAGTATTTTGAGGACCATCATGTCCAGCGTACCGGGCAAGAGGTCGGATTTCGGTTTTTCCGTTCCCATAGACTGTCTGATTATAGAACGAATGAATTCAAGTTTAGTTAGGCGGGAAGATGGATTTTGTTATTCAGGCTGTCTAGGTATGGGGACACTTCTGTTTGTCACTGGATTTACGTGCTCGTCGCGGTACCAGTCGTCTAGGAGGGGGAGGTATTCGTTTTGCAGGTCCAGGGGCAGGTGGAAGAAGTCGGAGTGAACCTGGCGGCGGCAGCGGGGACTGCCGCAGTGGCAAGTCCAGACGGTGTCGCCGGAACTGTTGATGGAGTAGTCGTAGGTGATTTCTTCGCCCGGGGCGATGGCGCGGCGGGCGATCACCCAGCGGACACCTTCCATGGTCTTGACGTAGGTGTTAGGGTCGCAACTGTGGTTGATGTGACGCTCCGGGGGTTGCATGAGGACGACGCGGCCGTGGGCGAGATAGTCGCAGTGATGGGGTAATTCGCCTTTAGCTTCGTCTAGAGGTTGACTGGGTGTGACGTCGCGGGAGTCGTCAATGGGCAGGATTCTGTCGCCATCGTGGAAAGGTTCGGTGGCCGTAACTCCTTGCCTGTCAATGGCGGATGGGGTGACTTGAACGTGTGGTATGATCAGAACAAGCCTGCCTTTGCGGCGGGTTCGGCATTGGCAAACGATTTCGGTTGCACAATCGAAACAGTTTTGTTATGCTCATAGTTTCGTCCCGCAGAGAGAACCTGCTCTACTTGGGAGGCTCGGGTTTGTACAGACCGGGCCGTTAGGACCAGTGAGGATTTCATGGCAATAAAACCCGGAAAGAAGTATACGTCTGCCGCCAGCCAGATAGAGGCGCGCCCCTATCGTCTGGAAGAGGCAGTCCCCCTCGTGCAGAAGATCAAGTTTACCAAGTTCGATGAGACCGTTGAGGTCCATATGCGACTTGGTGTCGATCCGAAGCATGCGGACCAGATGGTGCGTGGCACCGTGGTTCTGCCGAACGGGCTGGGCAAGTCCAAGCGCGTGCTGGTGATCGCTTCTGGCGATAAGCAGCGCGAAGCACGGGAAGCCGGCGCCGATTTCGTGGGCGGCGAGGAGATGGTGAACAAGATCCAGTCGGAAAACTGGCTTGATTACGACGCCGTGATCGCCACTCCGGACATGATGCGTTCGGTGGGTAAGCTCGGTAAGGTTCTCGGTCCACGCGGGCTGATGCCGAATCCGAAGACAGGCACCGTGACTGCCGATGTGGCGAAAGCCGTGTTGGAAGTGAAGGCTGGTAAGGTGGAATTCCGCGTCGATAAGACGGGCGTGATTCATGCCCCGGTGGGCAAGGTGAGCTTCACCACGGAAAAGCTTTTCGAGAACGCTTCGTCGCTGATTCAGGCTGTCATCAAGGCCAAGCCGTCGGCAGCGAAGGGCAAGTACGTGTGCAGCGTCACCCTCTGTTCCACGATGGGACCCGGCGTCCCGCTGGATGTCTCGGTGTTCAACGCGAAGCCTGTTGCCTAAGGTAGCCAAGGAAGCACAATGAAGAATCGCGACGAGAAGAAAAAAGACTTTGAAGCACTGCAACAGGACTTCACCAAGGCGCCGCACGTCTTCGTCACTGGATTTGAAAAGATTACGGTAGCGCAGGATTTCGAGCTTCGGAAGATCATCCGCGGCGCAGGCGCAGGCTACAAGGTGGTGAAGAACAACATCGCCGAAAAAGCCAGCGTGGGCACGCCCGTTGAGAAGCTGATGCAAGATTTGAAGGGCATGACCTCCGTGGCTTATACGGGGGGCGACCCTGTTGCCTTGGCAAAGGCTCTCACCGCTTACGCTAAGGTAGTTCCCGCATTTACCTTCAAGGCCGGTTTGGTGGAAGGTCGCGTCATCGACATCAAGTCGATTACGGAACTGGCCAACATGCCGCCGAAGGAAGACCTGATTGCGAAGGTGATGTTCCTCCTCAATGCCAATGCCCAGCGTTTGGCCGTTGCCATCAACGGTGTGGGCCGCAACCTTGCGGTGGCGTTGAACGAAGCAATCAAAGAAGAGAAGTTTAACAGCTAGGTTTTGTCGCGGGGGTGCTACCGGTTGAGTGGTTAGGCCGGGGAAAGCACTGTCGCGGGTTGACTATAAGGAAGCGCTCGCGCGCGACACTACGAATCGATAGGGAGTTACGAAAATGGCGGACGTTAACGCAATTCTGGAACAAATTAAGAGCCTCACGCTGCTCGAAGCCGCGCAGCTTGTGAAGGGCATCGAAGAAGCTTTCGGCGTTTCCGCGGCGGCTGCAGCCGTTGCGGCTGCCCCGGCTGCGGGCGGCGGCGCTGCTGCTGCACCGGCGGTAGAAGAGAAGACGGAGTTCACCGTCGTATTGACGGCGGCCGGCGCCAACAAGATCAATGTGATCAAGGCTGTCCGCGAAGTGACCAGCCTCGGTCTGAAGGAAGCGAAGGACCTGGTGGATGGCGCTCCCAAGGCCGTGAAGGAAGGCGTTTCGAAGGAAGAAGCCGAGACGATCAAGAAGAAGTTCGTCGATGTCGGCGCTTCCGTCGAAGTGAAGTAGTTTCTTTTCCGACAAATTCGGAAACAGATCCGCCGCAGTTCGAAGATGGCTACGATCGGCCTTTTCGCGCGCGGCGGATCTCCGCGTTTGTAGTCGGCCGCCCTCCCGGATGCCCCGGGGTTGGGTGTATTTGACGTTACGATCGAGGGTTTGCTACACTGAAACAGATTTCTACCGGAGTAGAATCCGGAAATAATAAGCGCTTGTGAACTTTCTCTCCCGCGTCTCTGGCTGCGGTTCGATGTCGGCTGCATCAGGCGATGGCTTTGCCTTGCCTGCCGGCGCGGGCACGTCTACACTCATATCGCTTGAACGTATAGTCTGCGAAACCCTTCGGTCTTCTCACCTGCTCATGTTACAGATCGCCTCGGCCGTAACCGGGCCGACGTCCGATCAACTGCCAGATCCTACTCTCTTTTCGTGCCTCGCGACGGGCTCTTCAGCGGCGAAAGCCTTTCCGCGCGGCATGTTTTCGCATCAGGGCGCATAGCCCGCTGTTACGCCGTCGCCGTCGGCTTATTGGAGTTGGAACATGCAAAATCCGGCAATTGGTGCCAAGCGCGAGCGCGTTGATTTCTCCAAAATCAAGACTTCGATCCCTATTCCAAACCTGATCGAAGTGCAGAAGCGTTCTTATGAGCGTTTTCTGCAAATGGACCTGCTGCCCGATGAACGGGACGATACCGGTCTGCAGAGCGTTTTCAAGAGTGTCTTCCCGATCTCGGATTTCCGCGGTCTCAGCGAGTTGGCCTTCGTCGATTACTCTATCGGCAACTGGGAGTGCAAGTGCGGGAGCTTGAAGGGGTTGAACCACCTCCGCACCGTCTGCCGCAACCCGGGTTGTGGCGCCACCATCCGCACTGACCCGTTCCATTCGGGCGACGTCCTTTGCGACAAGTGCGGCACGTTCAATAAGAATATCGTTACGTTCTGCAACCGCTGCGGCGATCCTGTGGGACTGCAGCTGAAGTACGACGTACCGGAGTGCGAAGAGCGCGGCATGACGTACGCCGCTCCGCTGAAGGTGACTATCCGCCTGACGGTCTACGACAAAGACGCGGAGACCGGGGCGAAGAGTGTTCGGGACATCAAGGAACAGGAAGTGTTCTTCGGTGAAATTCCGCTGATGACCGAGAACGGCACGTTCATCATCAACGGTACCGAGCGCGTCATCGTCAGCCAGTTGCATCGTTCCCCCGGAGTCTTCTTCGAGAAAGTGCCCGCCCAGGGATATTATCTCGGCAAGATTATTCCGTATCGCGGCAGTTGGGTCGAGTTCGAATACGACACCAAGAATCTTCTGTACGTCCGTATCGACCGCAAACGTAAATTCTACGGAACAGTTTT
>JBDTMC010000250.1:0-11411 GCA_039934475.1 Bryobacteraceae bacterium
CCGAGCCCCGACCGTTAGGGAGGGTTACCACGCCTACTCAGGCATTGGCGGCAGAACTGGTGACTAGCAGCCCGCGCAGCCTTTCGATGGAAGGTACGACCACTTTCTTGCGACCCAGGATTACGTGGTTACTGCGCGACATGATATTTAGCTTGTTCGACGTGGTCTCCCGCGTCGCGCCGATGACCACCGCCAAATCTTCCTGCGAGAGTGGTATGGATGGCATCGCACCACCAGTGCCTTGGGAGTCAGCCATCTCGGCCAGGTCAATCAAACAACTCACTAATCGGTATTCGACATCGTGTAATACCAGTAATTGGATCTTCCGGTGCAACTCAGTCTTTCGATAAGCGATTAGCTTGGTCAGATAATTCCAGAAGTTCGGATTGCGTTGGCAGTAGCTATCGAAGGCCGATTTGGGTATAGCCGCTATGGTACCTTCGGTTAACATCGTCGCCCGGTCTTCGTGCTGCCGCTGTAGTACGGCTGCAACCACGCCGAAGATCTCGCCCTTGGGGAATATATGCAGGACAATCTCTTTGTCGGCCGGACCCCTCACCGATGTCTTGACAAGGCCCGACTCCACGATATACACAAAGTCAGGTTCTGCTGCCTCCAGATACAACGGGTCAAATCGATTGCCTCGGATTTTGGTAATGCCTTCGCACTTGAGTAATTCATCATAATCGTAGGAGAGTAGTGGAAACATGAGTCCAACTCGTTGTCAGATCCAAATATACTCTTGTTTCTCACCCGATTGTAAACTAATGTTTCGAAGTTTTTTGGGAACTGCCCCAATAAGCGGTCAAAGCGTAATCTGGGTCACGCATCGGGCCGCGGGATCGCTATCGATTAGCCGTTGACGGCCTTCTCCAGGCGTCTCCGAAAGCCTGCTGCCCGCTCGAACGAAGCTGACACGTCGCCTCGTTCCAACCCATCGCGAAGCAACTGTAACTCTGTCAGCACTGCACCCAGCGCAGTATCTACTGCCGCCCGGTTGGTATCCAGGATGTCCTGCCAGATCTCATACGGGCTGGCCGCCAGCCTCGTCGTGTCCAAGAGCCCAGGCCCGGCGGCGATAAGATCCCCATCCGGAAGAGTCGAACTCAAGGCCGCCGCAAGGGCCGTCGAAACCAACTGCGGCAAGTGCGAAGTCAGTGCCACCGCCCGGTCATGCCCGCCCGCGCTCATTACAGAAACACGCGCACCAATCTTCTCCAGAAGCTCCCGGAAATAGATTACTGGCGGCCTTTCCAGGTCCGCGGGATCAATCGGAGTTAGAAGGTACGTACGGCCCCGGAACAACTCCGCGTCGGCATTGTCCACTCCGCGTGATTCCTTCCCTGCCATCGGGTGGCCGCCCACGAAGAGCGCCCGCTTGATGTGGTTCCTCGCTGTCTGCACGATGAGTGACTTCGTGCTGCCCGCGTCGGTGATCAGAGCGTCCGGACGCGCCATGGCATCCAGCCGCGGCAGCAGTTCCAGAATTCGTTTGATAGGCTGGGACAAGTACAGCAACTCAGCTTGCGCCGCCGCGTCTTCTAATGAGACTGCCGCGTCAATGACCCCTAGTTCCACCGCCTGGCGCGCCACCGCGGGAGAGCTCACGCCCAGAATGCGGCCCGGGTAACCAGCCGCCCGGATGGCCTTGGCGAACGACCCTCCAATCAGTCCAACGCCGACAATCGCTACGGTCTGCAAGGCCTATACCGTCCGTCCCAGGGCCTGCGCGATCGTACGTAATTGGCCGACTAGTTCCGCGAATTGATCGGCCTGCAGGGACTGCGCCGAATCCCCGGCGGCCGTCCCCGGATCCGCGTGCACGTCCACCAATAGACCATCGGCTCCGGCTGCCACCGCCGCTCGCGCCATTGGCGCCACTTTGTCGCGCCGTCCGGTTGCTTGGGAAGGATCCGCCAGAATCGGCAAATGCGACAGCTTCTTCACGGCCGGGATCGAGGAGACATCCAGGATGTAACGCTGTGAACTCTCAAAAGTACGAATCCCGCGCTCACAGACCATCACATCGTAGTTGCCACCAGTCAGTATATACTCCGCCGACACTAGCAATTCCTCCACAGTCGCTGAGGCGCCGCGCTGTAGCAGCACCGGCTTGCGCAGCTTACCCAGCTCCGCCAGCAGCCGGAAGTTCTGCATGTTATGCGCGCCCACCATTAGAATATCGGCATGGCCTGAGACCAGCGGAATCTGGGTGTGATCGGTCACTTCGCTCATCAGCAGCAGCCCTTGCCGGTCGGCCGCACGGCGCAGCAAATCGAGCGTCGCTTCATCCGGATTCGGCGACATTGCGCCCGGTCGGAACACACCGCCACACAGTATGGAGGCTCCGGCGCGGGCCACTAACTCCGCCGTTTGCTCCACCTGACTTTCGCCTTCAATCGCAAACGGGCCGGCCATGATGGTCACCCTGTCGCCGCCAATCTCCACTTTGCCGATACGCACCACTGTGCCGCTCGGCCGGAAGCTGCGGCTGGCCAACTTATAGGGGGAAGTAACCCTCCGGCACTCTTTCACCCCCTCCATCACCTCAAACTCGGCCGGATTGAAATCGTCCTCCGGACCGATGCCGCCCAGCACCGTATGCACTACGCCAGTCGACCGGTGGACGGTGAAGTTCTTCATCACCATCCGCTCAATCACGGCATCGATCAGCGCTTCATCCGCGCCTTCCTGCATCACCACAAACATCTACTTACGCTCCATCTGGGCCTTCTGCACCGTCCGCATTTCATCAATGACGCGCTCAAACAAACGTTTCACCGCGTCATTGGGAAGCGGGCCATGGTTGTTCCCGATTACATTGGCGAATACCATCTCCTCCCGTTTTGGTTCGTAAATCGGCATGGTCATCGTCTGCTTGATCCGTCCGATCTCCTGCACCACCACTGTACGCTGGTTCAGTAATTCCAGGATGCCCACGTCCAGGTCGTCGATGCGCTGCCGGCACCGGCCCAGCGCCGCCAGCGCTTCATCGGGCGTCACGCGGCTTTCTCCTTTAACCCCGATGCCAGCAGGCGCGTGAAGATCTCCAGGCGCGCCTCCAGGTCCGGGCTGTTCCTGTATTGCTCGATCAAACGGACGAAAGCGCTGCCCACCGCCACCGCGTCCACTTGCCCCGCCAGCGCCGCCGTCTGTTCCGCCGTCGATATGCCGAAGCCCAGCGCGAGCGGTTTCTTAGTAACAGCGCGCATGGCCTCTATCAAAGGACCGACTGAAGCCGAGATGCTACTTTGTTCCCCCGTCACCCCGGTTCGTGAAACCATATAGATGAACCCGGTGGAATACTCCGCCACCAGTTTCAACCGCGCCACAGTGCTGGTGGGTGCGGCCAGAAACACGGTGTCCAGGCCTGCCGTCCGCATCGCTTGCACGTAGCTGCCGGCCTCCTCCACGCTAAGGTCGGTCAGCAGGCAGCCGTCCACTCCATTCGCTACCGCGTCCTGTGCCAGCGCCTCAAACCCGTAGCGCAGTAAAGGGTTCAAGTAAGTGAACAACACAATCGGTATTTCACTGTGACGGCGAATCTCGGCGGCAATCTCCAGCACCCGCTTCACCGTGGTCCCCGCGCGCAATGCCCGTTCAGCCCCGCGCTGAATCACCGGACCATCCGCAATCGGGTCTGAGAAGGGAACACCCAGTTCGATTAAATCCGCGCCGCCGCGTTCCATGGCCGCCACCAGCCTCGCCGTATGCGCCGGACTCGGGTCACCCGCGGTAAGGTAGGCCACAAGGCCCGTTCTCCCTTCCCGCCGCAGGCGATCAAACAGCGTGCTGATTCGTGTCGGGTTCATCCAATTCCTTCAAATTCTCGCGATAGATATCGATGTCTTTGTCGCCGCGGCCGGAGAGGTTCACCAGAAATACCTGCCCCGCCGCGCCAGGCGCACGCTTGATTGCTTCCGCCACCGCATGCGCCGATTCCATGGCTGGAATCAACCCTTCCGTGCGCGCCAGCATCACGGCCGCATCCAGAGCTTCTTTGTCTGTGGCCGATGTGTACTCCGCGCGGCCCTGGTCGTGCAGCCACGCATGTTCCGGTCCTACCAGCGCGTAGTCCAGCCCCGCCGAAACCGAGTGCGTCAGGGAAACCTGTCCGTCCCCATCCTGCAGCAGGTAGCTGTACGCCCCTTGCAGCACGCCCGGTGAGCCACCGGAGAATCGCGCCGCGTGTTCTCCCAGGGCGCTGCTCCGCCCGCCCGCCTCCACCCCCACCAGCTTCACACCTTCATCGCCGATGAATTCATGAAAGATCCCAATCGCGTTGCTGCCGCCGCCCACGCAAGCGATGATCGTGTCCGGCAGCGCGCCTGTACGCTCTAACATCTGGGCCCGTGCCTCGCGCCCGGTCACGCTATGAAAATCCCGCACCATCAAGGGATAGGGATGCGCGCCCAGCGCCGAACCCAGCAGATAATGCGTATCGCCGACATTGGCCACCCAATCGCGCATCGCTTCGCTTACAGCGTCCTTCAGGGTGCGGCTGCCGCACGTCACACTCACCACCTTCGCCCCCAATAGACGCATGCGGAAGACATTCAATCGCTGCCGCCGCATGTCCTCCTCGCCCATGTAGACAACACATTCCAACCCGAAAAGCGCGCATACCGTGGCCGTCGCCACGCCATGCTGCCCGGCTCCAGTTTCGGCGATGATACGCTTCTTCCCCATTCGCCGCGCCACCAGTATCTGGCCCAGACAGTTGTTGATCTTATGCGCCCCTGTATGGAGCAGATCTTCCCGCTTGATATAGATCTGCGCCCCGCCCAGCGTCTCGCTCAACCGCCGCGCGTGATACAGCGCCGTCGGCCGTCCGGCGTAGTTCTTCAGCAGGTCGTCGAGCTCGGCATGGAACGCCGGATCCACCCGCGCCTCAGCATATGCCTTTTCCAGTTCTTCCAGCGGCGACATCAGGACCTCAGGCACATAACGCCCGCCGTAGGGTCCGAAATGTCCGCCGGAATCCGGTTGTGAAGTGATCATAATTCCTCTGCCAGCGCGGCCCGCACAAAGCGTCGCACCCGCTCGTGGTCTTTCTTCCCTGGCTCCGTCTCCAGGCGTGAACAAGCATCCACGCCCCACGGCGAAGCCGTGCGGATCGCTTCCGCGACATTGCCTTCGTCGAGCCCTCCGGCGATAATCACGCGCCCCGGTAGGCCCGCCGCCGCGGCCCAATCGAAGGTCACGCCTGTACCTCCGCGCATCGCTCCGGAAGGCGTGTCAATGAGGAAGGCATCGGCTCTGGAAACTCCCATGCGAGCCCGCAAATCCGGCTCTCCCGCCGACAACGCCACCCACACACGCAGCCCCGCCGGAGTCTCACCCCCATGCAACTGCACTACATCCAACCCCGCGTAGGCAGCGGTCTCCATCACGGTCTCTGGCGATGCATCGACAAACACGCCGATCTTCAGCGCATCTCCCGGCAGTGCCTGAATGATGCCGCGAGCCGCCTCTGGAGTCACATACCGAGGACTGCCCTTGTAGAAGTTGAATCCCAGCGCCGAAGCCCCCGCCTCCACGGCCGCCACCGCATCGTCAAGGTTCGTGATCCCGCAAATCTTCACCATCATTGCCTAGCCCCGCAACGTACGCAGCGCCTCGGCCGGGTGTCCCGATTTCATCAGATGTTCGCCCACCAGAAAGGCGTGATACCCCACAGACCGCAGCCGCGCCACATCCGCCGGACTACGTATTCCGCTCTCCGCCACCAAAACCGCACCCGAGGGCATCCGCGCCGCTAGCCGCTCACACGTCTCCAACGAGACCTCAAAGGTTCGCAGGTTCCGGTTATTCACGCCGATCAAAGTAGCCCCGGCCTCTTCGGCCGCTTCCAACTCACTCTCATCGTGTACTTCTACCAATGCCGCCATGCGATACTGCGCCGCTAGTTCTCGCAGCGCCCTCATCCGCTCCACCGGTAAGAGGGCGGCGATCAACAGCACCGCATCCGCGCCATGCGCGGCAGCTTCCACAACATGGAACTCCGAAAGTGTGAAGTCCTTGCGTAAAACAGGAACGGTCACCGCCGCCCGAACGGCCATCAGATCCATCAGCGAACCGCCAAAGAACTGTTCATCGGTGAGCACAGAAATCGCCGCCGCGCCGCCGTCTTGATACTGCCGCGCCGTGGACGCCGCATCATAATCCACCACCAGAACGCCCTTACTCGGACTGGCTTTCTTGCATTCCGCAATCACAGCTGGAGGCGCCGCCATCAGAGCCGCAAGGAAATCCCGCCGCCCCGCAACGGCAGCCGCGGCAAGAGTTTCAAACTCCGCCCATCGCCCCCGCCGCTCCGAGAACTCGACCTGCTTCTGTTCGACGATTTTTGCCAGGATATTGGGAATAGCACCAGTCATGAGGGGAAAACTCTAATCGTATCATGTGCCTGGAACGCTGAGTTCTTCCGGAACCTGGCGCCTCCGCCCGGAGTCTAACTCGCCATGAGTCGCACCTTGCTGTGTCTCTTATTGTCCTCTATCGCGCTTGGCCAAGTGCCTCAGTCGGCTCCCATCCAAGCCGCCGTTGAGGCCCACTGGAAGTCCCTTTCCGTCGGCCGCTTCGGCGAAGCAGCAGCCCGCAGGGAAGATGCCCGTAGCCTCCTCGAATCGCTTCCCGCCGACGATCCGGACTTCGAAAACAACGTACAAACAGTCGCTCAACTCTTCGAGAATGCGGCGATGTACCAGCAATCTCGCGCCATTCTCGAGGCTGCGCTAACCCGTTCTGCCGCGCTCGGAGAATCTAGTCCCCTGCGGGTCACCCTGTTCACCAAGCTAGCCGCCTCGTGGGAACTGGACCGCAATTTGCTCAAAGCGCTCTCGTATTGGGAAAAAGCCGTCGCCGCCATCGAAGCAACACCCACCGGAACGGCGGCCCTCCCTGCATCGCGTCCCCGAATGATGAGGGGAAGTTTCGCCGTCACTGGCTTCTTCAACCCGAACGGCTCCATGTCTTCAAATACCTGGATCTACCAGCGTTTGGCCGAAATGTACCGCCAGGTAGGGCGGAAGGAGGATGCCGCGGCCGTCCTCGCCAAGCTTCAGAAACTCGTGCAGCACGACACTGGTGCGCTGGCCTCGTTCTATGAAAGTCAGAACCGCCTCGAGGACGCGGCCGTGCTCTACAAGAAACTGGCGCAGGAGGCAGCCGCCAACCCGGAGGCGCAACCCGGAACCGTTGTCGCTCCCTTGCAGTCGCTGGCGAATCTCTACCAACGGCAGCAGCGCGTCCCTGAGGCCGTAGCCGCCCTCCAGCAAGCGGTAGACATGCTTAGTGCCTCTTCCACGCAGGATGCGGCGAACCAGTCGGTCTGGCTGCGTCAGCAGATGGCCTCTATGCTCGACCAGGGTGGTCAGGTCCCCGCAGCCGACAAGATCTTCGAAGGGTTGCTCTCCCAACCGTCCATTCAGGAAGACATGCAGCGCCAGGTGCTCATTGCCTTCGCCTACCATCTTTCGTCAACCAAGCGCAGCGCGCAGGGCGTTGAGACCCTCAACTCCTACTTGTCCACTCACTCCACTCTGTCGCCTCAGGAGGAATCTCAAATCCTCTCCACTCGCAGCAATCTGGAACGTCAGGCCGGCAACAACGAAAAGGCGGACGCAGATCAGCGCCTCGCCATGGAGCGCCAGGTTCAACCCCCGCCGTCCACCGAGGTCTTAATCAGTCCGGATGGCCAGGAAGCACAATCCCTCGCCAACGCCAACAAACTCGATGCCGCGTTTGCCCTTTCCCTGCAAATGATGGACAAAGCCCCTCGCGCGGCGGACCGCGACCAAGCCACCTGGCTCGTGTCATCCCTCGCCAATACCTTCGCCGCCCACGGTCAAGCGGATCGCGGCGAACAGCTTCATCGGCGCCTCTTTTCGCTCACTGACGAATGTTCCGTCGCAACGCTGCAACCTGCCCTCGCGGCGGCACAAAGCTACCCCCGGTTCCTCATGATGCAGCCAGAACGCCAGCAGGAGGCGATCGCCGCCATCGACCGCTATCGCGGCCTTCTCATCAGGTCCCACGGAACCGGAACCGGCTGGCAGGAAGAGGTCCTCCGCCTCACCATCGACATCGAAAATAGCTGCGCCTGCAATGGCGCTGAGAAGGCCCTGCCAGTAGCGCAGGAACTCCTCACTCTGGAGGAGTCGATGAATGGCAAAGTCAGCGAGCCCTACCTGCGCGCCCTCGAAACCCTTGCTCAAGTCACCGGAAACAGCAGCCAGCGCGAGCGAGCCCTTCCCTTATGGCGTCAGGCCTTCACCGTCGCCGACGCAGTGCTTCCCATGGCGGACGCACGCCGCGCCCAAATCCGCTCCAACGCCGCCAACGCGTTTCTAAACCAGAATCAATTTGACGAAGCCGGCCGTCTGATCGACGAAGCCGTCGCCATCGCCAACCAGCTCACCCCGCCCCAGCCCGACATGTTCAACTGGCAGCAACAACAATTCCGCGAACGCAAAGCAAACGCGGCGGCCCCATCGGCAGTAATCCAAGGAACGCGCTTGGGATTGCAGTGGTTCAACTGGACTGGTCCCGCGCCTGTGCCGAAGATGCACTAGCCTCAGCGCCCTCCGGCTAAATCAGAGCGCCCCCGCATTTAGTGGTGCACACAGTCGCCTCTCCTGGGGGCGGCGTGAATCGAAATGTCAGTAGGCACCGCTGCATGGAGGAGAGCCCAGGTCGCCGCCCGTATGGCTTGTGAGTTCGGCCTTCCGTCTCCCAAATCCCAAAGGGATTTCAAGGGCAACGCCCTTGCTATCCTGAAGGTGATGTCGAATCCACTGGCATACTTGACTGAGCAACTGGACGCCTTTCGCAAGGCGGGCACCTACCAGCGCCTGCGCGTCCTGGAGTCCGATTGCGCCCCCATCTCCCGCATCGACGGCCGTGAAGTCATCAACCTCGCCTCCAACAACTACCTCGGTCTCGCCAACCACCCGAAGCTGATTGAAGCGGCCATCGCAGCCACTCGCAGGTACGGCGTCGGCTCCGGTGCCGTCCGTACCATCTCCGGCACCATGACCCTGCACATGGAGTTGGAACGCCGCATCGCCGCCTTCAAACACACCGAAGCTGCTGTCGTCTTTCAATCCGGCTTCACCGCCAACGCCGGCACGGTCTCCGCCCTTCTCGGCCCTGAAGACCACATCATCTCCGACGAACTGAACCACGCCTCCATCATCGACGGCTGCCGCCTCTCTCGCGCCAAGATTCACGTCTTCCCGCACAAGAACGTTGAGGTTGCCGAGCAGAAGCTCCGCGATCTGGAGGGCAAGCCCGGCCACAAACTCCTCATTACCGATGGCGTCTTCTCCATGGATGGAGACATTGGACCGTTACCCGCTCTGGTCGACATCGCCGAGCGCTATGGCGCCATCATGATGGTGGACGATGCGCATTCCTCCGGTGTCCTCGGCAAGAATGGTCGCGGCACTGTTGACCAATTCGGCCTTCACGGCCGCGTTCACATTCAAGTAGGCACACTTTCCAAAGCCATCGGGGCTCTCGGCGGGTACGTCTGCGGAAGCCGCGATTTCATCGAGTATCTCTACCACCGCGGCCGCCCCTTCCTCTTCTCCACCAGCCATCCGCCGTCGGTCGCCGCCACCTGCCTGGCTGCCTTCGACATCCTCGAAAACGAGCCCGAACGCATCGAAAACCTGTGGTCGAATACGCGCTACTTCAAAGCCGCGCTCGCCGCCGCCGGGTTCAACACCGGTCTCAGTGAAACACCCATCACGCCCATCATGGTCGGCGAAGCGGCCACCGCGTACCAGTTCTCCCGCGAGCTCTTTGAAGAAGGGGTCTTTGCCACGGGTATTGGCTTCCCCACAGTGCCGCAAGGCAAGGCGCGCATCCGTACCATCGTCACCGCAACGCATACGCGCGAACAACTCGATCAAGCCACCGAGATCATCACCCGCGTTGCCAAACGCATGGGCATCCTCGCCCCGGCAGTGACGGCATAGTTTATGGCCGCCTGTCGCGGTTCCTTCCGCGCCCTTATTCTCTTCGACGTCGCCGACGGCATCGACCTCAAGGCCTTGCGCTCGATCCTGAAAGTGGAGCCGGGCCAGCGCGAGCCCAGCTTCACCCGCCCCGCACCCAATTACGTTCGCTTCGAACGCCCGCCTCTGCTGGAACCTCTCGCCCCTGTCTACCTCGCCTCCGGCCACCAGTTCCAGGGCCGCGTTAAATATTACGATTATGGAGTCCTGAGCGTAGAGCTCGAGCACTATTTCGATCTCGACTGGCACGAACTCGTCCAGCTCTCCTCGGCCTTGGTCGGCGCGCCGGAAATCGAAGAGATCGCTACGGGCATCGCGCTCGAACACGCCAAGCGTGTCGCTCCAGCTCTCACCAAGCCATCCGTTTCCTGGCTCAACGAGGATTATTACATCGTCCATCTGCACGAAGCCTACGATTTCGCAGGACGCACCCTTGACGCTCCTTCAATGCTGGACCAGAACGGCGATCATATCGCTATGATCGTCCGTGGCGAGCGCAATCTTCTCTCCGACAACGAACGCCAGGAAGCCCTCCGTGCCTCGCTCTCTTACTACCCTACCGATCTCATCGTCATCGGATGGGTCGCGACGCTCGTCTACGATACGCCGCACGACGCCGTTGCCGCCATCCAACTCCTCGAATACGCCAACTCGCAGCTCCTCGAATACCGACACTACGATGGGGTCCTCACTACCGTGCTTTCGCGCGTGTATCGCACTCTTGAGCGCAAAGCCGGGCCTTGGTCTCGTTGGCGCATGGCCCGCGAAGCCGCCGAACTGAACACCCTTCGCCTCGATATCACCGAACTTGCCGAGCACACCGACAACGCCATCAAGTTCCTTAGCGACATGTTCTATGCACGCCTTTACCGCCTCGCCGCCGAACGCGTCGGCGTCGGCGATTACCGCCTTCTGGTGGACGAAAAGCTCCGCACCGCCGGTGAACTCTATGAATTCATGACAAACGAGTTCCACCAGGGCCGCGCCTTCGTCCTTGAACTGCTGGTCGTCTTCATCCTCATCATCGATCTGGTCTTCCTCTTCCGAGGAAAATAGCCTATTCCTTGGTGTTCTGCCCTCGCCAAACTAAGCACATTCCCCAATTTCAACAAAACAGCCCAGATGTTACTTTTTCAGTAGCAACACAATTAGTTGCGGGGAGAGAGGAACACAGTAGCATGAAGAAATTGTCCAGGCTTGTTTGCAATCTTAACTTTTGGAAGGATACTCGTGGCCAGGATCTGATCGAGTATGCTCTCATGGCGGGCTTCGTAGCAGTGGCTGCCGGCGCAATCATGCCCGGCGTGGCTTCCAGCATCAGTCAGATCTTCAGCAAGATCGCTCTTGTCATGACCAACGCTGCCGCTCAGGGCTCGTAAACGTAAT
>JBDTMC010000251.1:0-11288 GCA_039934475.1 Bryobacteraceae bacterium
CGAACAACGAGATGATTTGTGCGACCGGCGCCAAGGACGCAGTCTCGAAGATCAAGTACGGAGCGGCGCAAATGCATCTCGAGTTCTCGCAGCCACTCATGGCGGACCAGAAAGGGCAGATGAGAGGCAACAGCGGAGTCTACCTGCAAGGCCGTTACGAAGTGCAGATCCTCGATTCATACGAGAATCCGACTTATGCCGACGGAGCGCTGGGAGCGGTTTACAGCGAGTCTGCTCCGTTGGTGAACCCCGCGCGCAAACCGCCGGCATGGCAGACCTACGACATCGTCTTCCATCCACATCAATGCAGCGCCGATGGCAAAATCACAGAGAATGGCAGCGTTACGGTGATCCTGAACGGAGTGCTGGTTCAGGATCACCACCGCATCCAGAGTACGAAGGGCGGCTGCTCAGACGGCCCACTATTGTTGCAGGACCACAGCGGATTTCCGGGGGCTCCGCTGACCGAACTGAAGTTCCGCAACGTCTGGATTCGTAAACTCGACTAGGACGGTAGTAGCGGTCCTTTATTAACCATTCAACGGCCAGCCGGGCCGATAGGTACGCTTGAGATACTCGTTGGCCTCCGGCGCGTTGGTGATGCGCCCGTTCACTGGATCATATTCCAGCCTCTTGCCGGCCCGGTGTGCCACCAGGCCTAACAGCATTTGCTCGATCATCGAGCCGGCGTAGTCGAAGTCGCAGTGCGTCTTTGAACTTGTGCCGTGGGTCACGCCGTTGTATTTGCCTTTGCAGGCATCCAGCCACTCTGTCTGAAAGACGTCGGGCCGGCGACTGTCGAAGTTCTCGTTCTTTTGCGCTTCCAGAATCGGCTCAACTTCGGGATTCGGAAGTCCAAGCGCGGCTGGTATGCCGCCCTCGGTGAATTGGATGTCCGGGAATCCGGTTGCGGTGGGCTGGGCGCTCGGCTCCGCCTTGAATCCCGCTGGCAGCGTACGCGGCCGCGATGGGCGCTGGCCGGCCGGGCGCGGAGGTCCTTGCGTGGGCTGACCAACACCGGCCACCAACGATTCCAGATGGTCCTTGTCGCGACGCTTGTAATAAGTGAAGTCCCCGTCGTCGTTGTTAGGAATGATCAAGCGAGTGGTGAAGTCGGCAATGATCGATCCCTTAGTGCCCTCGAAGATGGCGCCATTTTCGATCTTGTCCACGGCAAGATAGCCGCGCGGCGAGCGTGGTTTCAGGCCGCCCTGGTACCACACCAAAGTCACCGGTCCACGCCACTGGTTGGCGGGATGCTCGAAAGTTGCCTTCAGTTTCACTGGGCAGATGTCAGGATTGTATTTATCGCTTACTTCCTGATCGTATTCAACGGCCACGGGCGCGCCGGCGTCCACCACATTCCACACAAGGTCCATCGTATGGGCGCCCATGTCCCCCATCTGGCCGACACCGAAATCACGGTACATGTTCCAGAAGAGGCAATTCAGCCCATTCGAACCGCCGAAGTATTGCGGGCTGTAGGGATGATAGGGCGACGGGCCAATCCATTGCTCGTAGTGCAATTGCGCAGGCGGCATGCCCTGCATCACAGGGTAACCGGGCCGCGGCAACTGGCGGCTATCCCAACTGTGCACGGTTTTCAATTCGCCGATTGCGCCATCCATCACCAGTTCGCGGATGCGTTCGAAGTTAGGGTACGCGTGCCGCTGCGTTCCGTGTTGCGTGGCTACCTTGGTGCGGCGCTTCACGTAATTCGCGCGCACCGTTCTGGCCTCTTCGACGCTGATGCCCAGCGGCTTCTCACAGAACACGTGCAGGTCACGGTTCAATGCCCAGTTGGCGATGAAGGCATGCTGGTGGTCTGCCGTGCAGATGATTACGGCCTCGATATCCTTCTGGTCGAGCATTTTACGCCAATCCCAATAAGGCTTCGCCTTGGGAAAGATTGCCAGCGCTTCTTTTGTGCGCTGGTCGTTGATGTCGCACAGCGCCACGACGTTCTCGCGAATCAGCGAGTTATAGTGGGCGGTGCCACGTCCCCATACTCCCACTAACGCCACGTTCAACTTATTGCTCGGTGCATTCTGTCCGCGCAGGGTGCCGCTCTTCAGAATAGTCAGTCCCGCCGAGGTAGCCACAGTTTTCAGCAAGTCTCGCCGCTGCATCATTCGTCTCCTTCGCACAGGCCCGGTCCGCGGGCTGTCTGGAATGATTATATACGCGTCGAAGCACTTAAATGGGAGCTGGTTATCTCATTTCTTACAGGCTCGCCAGGGCAGGCTCACCATCTCTCCACTGGAGTCTGTCAATGGTCTTGACAGATCATGATTTGTCATGAAAGCATGAATTGGGGAGAAATGTGCCATGGCTCAGATCCGCGAGAAGTTCGCCACGCAAGTTAATTCCGAGATTCTCTCGGCTTTTCGCGCGCTCGCGGATCACGAAGGTCGCCAACTTCAAGTGCTCGTGGAAGAGGCTTTCGCTGACCTGCTGGAGAAGCGGAAGAAGGCCACTCCGCGCGCGCATGTTATGGGAGTCTATCTCGCCAGCCACGAAAAATACAGCCCCCTGTACAAGAAACTCGCGGAATGACTGACTACCTTACCGTGGTGGAAGTGCTCGCGATTCATGCCGACCAGATCGAACGCTACGGTGGCTCCCACGGTGTTCGGGATCAAGGTCTGCTCGAAGCCGCCATGTACCGGCCGCAGACAGGATACTACGTCGATCTGATCGAGGAAGCCGCCGCTCTCTGGGAGAGCCTCGCGCAGAACCACGCGTTCATTGACGGTAACAAGCGCACAGCGTTCGCCGCCACCTACACCTTTCTCGCCGTCAATGGCGCGTGGATCACGGCAGACGCCTTGAAGACTTACGCTTTCGTGGAAGCCCTATACCTGTCGAACAATTCACTTTCGACAGGCTTGTCCCATGGCTGCGCAAGCACGTGCCACCCAGTGTCGATTGACGATTACTCCGCCTTACTTCCTCGGCAAGATCCGTTACCACAGGAAGATGTCGGGACATTTCGGCCGGCTGGTCCGGTGTTCCGGCATACTTAAGAGAGGATCGTGAAGACCGCCAAGGATGAAGACGCCCAAGGACGCCCAATCGCGGAATGCCGCGCCTGCCGCAAGAGCCCGAGTCACCCGAAGACTAAGATGGACTCCAACAACTACCAGGCCCACCTACTCCTCGGGAAGGCCTATCAGCGGATGGGGCGCGAGGACGACGCCAAACGGCAATTCGACATGTCCAGAGCATTGCTGAACGACAAGCAGGCAGCCGTGGAATCGTTGTTCGAAATGCAACGCTGAGCGATCAGAAGCGGCGGCTCCACTCTTTCGGCCAGCGTTCGATGACCACCTTCTTATCCGTATAAAACTCCACCGCGTCGCGCCCTTGGGCATGCAGCACGCCGAAGAAACTGCCCTTCCATCCGCTGAACGGGAAATAGGCCATAGGCGCGGCAACTCCGATATTTACTCCCACATTCCCCGTGGGTATCAGATTACGGAAGCGCCGCGCGGCTGCTCCACTACTGGTAAAGATGGACGAGGCATTCCCATACGGGCTGCGGGCGATGATACTCATCGCTTCATCGACATCGTTGGCATGAACCAGACTCAAAACCGGCCCGAAGATTTCAGCCTCAGTCAGCGAACTCTCCGCCGGAACGCCATCCAAAATAGTCGGCCCAACGAATGTGCCCTCCTCGTATCCCGAGACACGGACGCTGCGCCCATCCAGCAGAGGCACCGCGCCCTCCGCGGCTCCTTGTTCGATAAGCCCCTGTATCCTCTCACGGCTAGCCCCGGTAATCACAGGGCCCATTTGAACGCCATCCGCGAGTCCGTCGCCGACCTTCAGTGAGCTTGCCAAATCGGCAATCGATTTAGGGAACCACTGCTTGGCCTCGCCCACTGTGACGGCAACGGAAACCGCCAGGCACCGCTGCCCGGCGCATCCGTAAGCGCTGTCGCCCACAATCTGAGTCGTCGTCTCCGGGTCGGCGTCGGGCATGATGACGACGTGATTCTTCGCGCCGCCTTGACACTGAACGCGCTTACCATTGGCCGACGCCCGCGAGTAGATGTACTTGGCCACTGGCGTAGAGCCCACGAAGCTGATCGCCTGTACGGCGGGATGGTCAAGTAGCGCGTCCACGGTGGTTTTCCCGCCATTCACAAGGTTCACCACGCCCTTGGGCAATCCGGTTTGTTCAATCAATTCAACGATGCGAGTCATAGTGAACGGAACGCGTTCCGACGGCTTCAAGACCAGCGTATTCCCGCAGGCAATCGCGTACGGCAGAAACCACAACGGGATCATCGCGGGAAAGTTGAACGGGGTGATGACGGCCACCACACCCAACGGCTGCCGGAACATCGATTCATCGATTCCCCGCGCCACGTCTTCCAGGTTATAGCCTTGCATCAACATCGGTATCCCGCAGGCGACCTCGACGTTTTCGATCCCGCGCCGCAACTCGCCGCGCGCTTCCCCTAACGTCTTTCCGTTCTCCGTTGTGATGATCCGTGCGATTTCTTCGAAATGGTCTTCCAGAAGTTGCTTCAACCGGAAGAGGTATTGGATCCGCTCGGCGGGTGGCACGGCACGCCACTCCGGAAAAGCCGCAGCCGCTGCATCGACGGCCAACGCGACGTCGGCGGCGGATCCTATCGGCGATCGATCCAATACTTCTCCCGTCGCCGGATTGAGAGCCGCAATGCCCTCGGCCGAAGTCGGCCGGCGCCACACGCCACCAATGTAATCACGAATCGTCTTCATTGCATACCCGCGGCAATCTCGTACCGCCGCTCCTTCTTCATCGCCTCTTCATAGTTGGCCCGCGCCTGCCGGACAGCGTCCATCTCAGACACTTCGGCGATCGGCACATCCCACCATGACTCATATCCTGGCACTCGCGCTTCTTTATCCACTTCAATTACGATAGCCGTTGTGCGTGTCTCGCCGCGCATCGCTTCCAGCGCCTTCTCCAATTCGTCGCGGGTAGGAAACCAAATTTACGGTGGTGGCGGAATGCGCTGACGATGCGCACCGGCCGCTCGGGAAACAACATAATCTGGTCGCGATCCTCTCGGAGGTAGAACAGCGAGTGATCACCAACGACTACACCTTCCGGCACGACAACAAGATTCGTCAGATCCTCCGGGCAGATATCAGACCGCGCATGCGAGGCTCCTCGCTACGCGTCGAGACGCGGAGAAATGGCGAGGTCGCCGCGCGATTCGAAGATCGCTACGTGCAACTGAAAGAGTGTCAGCCGGCGCCGAAAACATCCACGGTCCGGAAGGCCGCCGCGAAGGCTGGTGGGCCGACAAAGAGCAAGCCCGCGAAGAGCAAATGGATGAGCGATTTTTTTCAGCGTCCCGCGCCCTCTTTGGGAAAGGCTATCAGGATTTCCAATGCGACCAGCTGAAACGTCAAAGGCGGAAAATGGAGCGCCGGGCAAAAGCGGCCCGTCAGTCGTCGCGTTTCCTAAACCCAAGGCCTCAGCTCCGAAGCATCACCACCCTGATCTCTATAAGCGAAGACCCCCGGAGAGGTCCGAGGGTCTTCGCTTTTGCCGATCAGTAACGGAGCCAGCTCCATCGCCTCGGCCTTGGGTATCCGCTTGGGCGCGACCCCTCGCGAACACATTCACCTTAGCAGCCAACTCCAGTTCCGCTCCAGAAACCGGACATTTCTACTTTGCTGGGATTAGGACATTTCTACTTTGCCTTGACACAGAATTCGGTATTGTGTCGCGGCAAAGTAGAGAAGGCGGTCGAGATTCTGAAGCAAGACGTGTACAAGGGTTTCGGACCGGCGTTGGCCTCCGAGTATTTAACAAACGGGCACAGACTCAGGAAAGGGGCGTGTTCTGACGCCCCTCCGTCGCCACTAACCGGCTTAGAACGTGATTCGGGCCGCTAGCTGCATGGAACGCGGACCCGCTCCTTCCGCGCTCTGCAGAGAGGTGATCTGTCCAAAGGCGGGAACACCCATGGTTAGAATCCCAGGCGGCGCGTAGTTCGGGTGGTTGAGCGCATTCGCTACCTGGGCGCCAACCTGAACATGAATGCCCTCGGCAATCGCGAACTTCTTGAGAAGCGATAGCGACACCGCCTGCGTTCCGGGCCCATTCACGTCGCCTTGCCCCGCATTGCCAAAGCGACCAATATCGTTATCCGGATCGGCGTATGCCGCCTGGTTCACCCAGGCGTCGATGGACCGGCCAGCGGATGGAGACACGCCGGCTGCCCGGTCAGCACGGCCGCCGTTGGCGTTGAACAAGTTGTACCCGGTTCCCGAAGGATCGTTGTACGTTGTGACCGTCATGAACGGGCCGCTCTGGAATAACACGACGCCACTCAATTCCCATCCGCCGACTATCCGGTCCATGAGTCCGTTCGCGCTGCTGAGGAAAGTTCGCCCTTTGCCGAACGGCAACTGGTACAGGAATGTCGAAAGAACCCGGTGACGCCTGGTGTAGGGTACGTTACCGTAATCGAGCGAAGGGTTGTACGGATCGCTCAAACTATTGCCGATTTGGCCGGCGTATCCATTGGCGCTCGCCGTAGCGGCGCCGTTGGTGTTCGCCAAGTTCCGCGTGAACGAATAGCTGACTTGAAACTGGAGATTGCCGCCTCGCTTCTGAACTGCGACGGTGCCCGCATTGTAATTCGAGAAGCCCAGTGATTCCTGGGATAGTATGTCGGCCATCAATGGAAATGGCACGGTACCGGCGAGGGCGTTATAACCCTGGGTGTTTGGCCGCAACTGATCGATATTGACCGTTGTCCCGAGGTTGCTTCCATGATTCCCGTCGTAGGAAGCCCGCAGGCCGACATCCTTACCCAAGTTCCGCTCCAAAGTCAGATTCCATTGCTGTACGTAAGGATCCTTATAGTGGAGGTTCGACGCCAGATCGAAGAATTGCGTGCCAGGTTGCGAGATATTCGAAGGGAACGAATAGGGCAGACTGTACACGGGTCGTCCGTTCGCATCCAGGGAGTTGGTAAAAGTCCCTAAATTGCTCGATTCTACGGCCCACCCATCAATTGCGCCGCTCGCCAGCAGCGCCTCGATGAAGCGTCCATAGCCGCCTCGCAGCACCGTCTTGTTGTCGCCGAATAGACGCCACGCAAACCCGATTCGCGGCGCGAAATCCTTCCAATTGGAGAACCGGAGATTGGTTGGAACTCCCGCTTGGGCCGCCGTCAAAACTGGCGTTGGAGCAATCGCCTGGACAAAGCCGGGGTTTAGAATCGGCAGCGTCTTATCGGCTGGGATGATTACCGCGCCGTGCACAGTTTGGCCATCCACTGTGCTCACATAGTTGGGATCGAAGTTCGCCAGGTTGTAGTTGTGGTCGTGGAATGACGGATGGAATTCCCAACGCAATCCGAAATTAAGCGTGAAGCGCGAAGTCACCTTCCAGTCGTCCTGCGCAAATACCGCGTAGTGCATGGAATAGGCATACGTGTCGGGGTTGATGACTGTCGCGATGGTCGTCTGGTCCGGGTACCCTAGCAGGAACGACGCTAGCGGGGCAGCCGCGCCACTCCCCAGCAAATCCCCCAGCGCAGAACCGTTGAACTGATAGCTCCCCATGCGGTAGTCGCTGAACACCTGCGTGTGGAGGCTGCTCAGCTTGCGTACGTCCCCACCGAACTTCAGCGTGTGCTTGTCTCTCGAATAGGTCAGCGTGTCCAGGAACTGACTTGTGCCTTCTTTAGCGGTTAGATAAGAGGAAGGACTGTGAGTCCCCATGAATCCCGCGATGCTGATTGTTGGGATGTTGTAGCCCGGCGGCAAGGGTCCAGGCAATTGTGTCAAACCGAGCTCGTCAGCCGCCTGCTGCGAGGTAACGCCAAATCTCACGTCGCGATGGATCTTAGTGAACCCTGCCCGGATCTCATTCACCATCCGCGGGGTGATCACCCAGTTATGCGCCACTGTGGCCGCGCTATAGATCTCCGGCTTCGATGTAGAACCCAAAATCTCAGACCCCGGGTCGCCTGCGTTATCCCTGGCATAATCCAGCACCCGCCGGTTCTTGTAGGTGTATCGGGCGTAGATAAGCTGGCTCGGGTTGATGACCTGATCGATGCGTACATCGCCCTGCGCGCTGTTGGTTGGAACGTTGAAGGACGCCAGGTAGTTATTGGCAACAGCGTTCCGGTCGCCATAGTTCGGCAAAGGATAGAATGCGTTCAGCACTTTTTGTGAGTATGAGTTGATCTGGCTCACCGGTATGATGTTTCCGTCATAACCTGTCAGGGCGTCCGAATAGGCGGAGAGATCCCCATTGCGCATTGCCGCCGTCGGCACGCTTTCCACAACATTGAACTGCTTTGGCAGGCGGAGCCTTTCGAAACTCCCAAAGAAGAAGGTCTTATTGCGGCCATTGTAGAGGTGTGGAATCACTACCGGCCCGCCACCGTAAATGCCGAAGTCGTTCAGCTTGATCGTTGGCGTCTCGTGGCTGAAAGTGTCCGATGCGTTAAGCGCGGTATTCTGAAGATTCTCAAACGCGCCTCCGTGGAAAAGATTCGTTCCCGACTTCGACACCGTCGTGATATCGGCGACGCCGCCGTACTCCGCGGGATTCAGGGTCTCGCTGATTCTGATCTCTTCGATCGCGTTGAAGGAAGGAAACAACTCCGCCAGCGCGCCCATACTGCCGGGGCCAACTGAGCTGATGCCGTCGATCGTAATGGAGAGCTGAGAGGGCATCGCGCCCGCCACGGCGATGTTTCCCGAGTCGTCGGTTTGCACGCCCGGCTGGGCGGTCAACGTGGAGAACGCGCTGGTAGAGCCCGCGGACCGAGTCGTGATGGCCACCGGCAGATTCGTGAGTTCCAGACTGCCCTTCGACTCGGCAATATTCGACGAGTCGGTCTGAATCACGGCCGCCACTGCGGCTTCCACGTTCACCGTCTGCGTTTGCGTGGCGATCGTAAGATTCGCATCAATGCGCTTCGTCTCACGCGCGCTGAGGTCAAACGACGAGAACTGGAGTTTCTGGAAGCCCGCAGCCTCCACGGCCACCTCGTACGTTCTTACGTCGAGGTTGACGAACTGATAGTTCCCCGCCTGATCGGTCAGCGTCGCCTTTCGCGCCGCCGTCCCTTTGTTTGCGATAGAAACCTTCGCATTCGGAACCACGCCGCCCGATGGTTCCTTAACCGTGCCCAGCAGGGAGCCAAAAGTCGATTGAGCCTGGCCGCCGGTTGCGGCGTTGAAAAGCACAGCGGCGATGACAGCCAATTTCGACAACTTCATCTTAGTGCCTCCTTACTGTGGCATCACAGTACCTGCGGATTTCTAAAAGAAGGGAATCGACGGGGATGGGCCGGCAGCTTGACGGGGTGCTGACGAATCTATATTTAGAATGCTATGCAACAGTATGACTTAAAGTCAAGACCTAATTACTTATTGAAACTAAATAGATATGGTTGTACTT
Organism: Bryobacteraceae bacterium; assembly: GCA_039934475.1. Classification (GTDB taxonomy): domain Bacteria; phylum Acidobacteriota; class Terriglobia; order Bryobacterales; family Bryobacteraceae; genus JBDTMC01. The sequence goes on from JBDTMC010000251.1 coordinate 9,440, forward strand.
ATTCGCGGCGAGCACACAAAACATCCTGCCGCAGATTCGCCGCAACGGTCGCGATGGCCGGATTCTGAGGAAGAACTAGCGGGCAGCAACCTGCGCCGGACTTGGGGGAACCACAATCAGCCCAGCCATCGTTACGTCGTAACCCAGGCTCACCGTCTTCTTGAGCTTCAGGGTTGCCGCATCGTACACACCGATCTCGAAACCGGCGCCGTAGATCAGCAGATCCTTCCCGTCATAGGAGTTAGAGAAATAGAATCGTGTATTGCACAGAAAGTCGCTCTTTCCAGTCAGCGCTTTCTTAGTGATGTCGAAGCTCCAGAACTGGCAGCTCTTATCGCCGTGAGTACCGAAACTTGCGACAGCGTAACCCAACTTCCTGTCCGCTGACAGCCGGATGTTAGACATCCCCCCGTCTTCGTTCTTGCCGGGCACAGTAGTCCCCATGGGTGTGAATTCGAAATCTCGCGTGTTCAGATTGAACTGGCCAAGTCCGAAGATCTGCCGGTGCACATAGGGATCTTCGGTCTGGAACAACGCCGTCACGGAACCCGGCAAATCATGCGGATCGATCTCAGGGACGAAGTTGACCCGCGACATGCCAGGATAAATCGGCTTCTCCAGGTTGATCTCTTTCTCCAGCTTTAGCGTCGCGGTATTGAAGATCAGAACTGAGCTTCCAAAAAGGTACAGGCTCTTACCGTCCGGCGACACGCGAAACGACATCCCGAACCCTTCTGGCTTCTTGTCTTTGGGGAATATCTCGGATCGAACGATCTTCTTAGCAGTCAGGTCAATCACGGCGAGTTTCTCTTCGCCAATGTCCCAACGGTCGATCTTTTTGGTGTACGTTGCTGTCATCGTATAGACGAATTGGCCAGTCGGATCGATGGCCATGCTCGTGGGCCGCAATCTCGTATTCGGTGAATCCATCATCCACGAATCCACCACTTCCCCCTTCTCCAGGTCCACGATTTCAACGCCCGAATACTGATTCGTCATCAGCAAAATTCGCTTCTTATCGGGCATCAGCACCATCTCTCGAGCGATGCCGCTTTTCAGCTTGATCCGCTTCGTAACGGTGTAAGAAGCCTCGTCAATTTGCAGCAATTCGCCTTGGTACGTCGCAAGATAGAGCGTGGCCTGGGCCTGTGTCGCAAACAGAGTGAGCAGAAGACCGAGAGTGATGTTTTTCATGGTCTGTCGATCTCGGTTACGGGAATACCACGTCCAAGTTGCGCCAGTCCTGGGTAGCGGCGGCGCACTTCTTCGACCAATCCGGGTAACGGTTCAAATGATCGGGAACCTGCGCCGGCCAGAAGCAATCGGCGTAACAGTCATACAAATCGCGCTCCACGGGCTGGCACAATCCCGCCGTTCCACCCGCCGAATCCACTTCCCATCCGGGGAAGAAGGCAAGACTGCAACCGACGGGAACATGCGGCTGTTTGGCCTGCTCTCGCCCCTCTTGCAACCCCAGAACGTCCCGCTGGTCCGCTTCCAGTTGAGCCTCCATTCGGACGGCCTTCGTGTTGATCGGTTTTAGGTGTTTCATCGTCTAAATCCTTTTTCGATTGACAACTTACCTACTCTCGCCCACTTCCGGTGAATCGAAGCGAAGGAAATCCGGAACGGTAACAACCAGATAGCTCTTCGCTTCCAGAGGAGTCTTGGCCGCATCGCTGCCAGAGTACTTTGCCACAACCCACACGTCGCCGATGTTATCCATCGACAGCCGCCGTGCCGGATTCGGACCGTCGCCGCTTGGGGTAAACAATCCGCGGTCGTCAATGTAGCCTACAAATTGCTTATCGTTATCGTTGTTGTGGGAGATAAACTCCTCAACCGACCA
>JBDTMC010000252.1:0-11200 GCA_039934475.1 Bryobacteraceae bacterium
GAGCGATCTTCCGAACGGCTCTAAGTGGGTGTTTGACCACAATTTCTTCATCCTTTTGAACCTGGCGGTAGGCGGAAACTGGCCTGGAAATCCGGACGCCACGAGTACATTCCCTCAGATCATGCAGGTGGATTACGTGCGCGCCTACAAGGCTGCCGGCAAGCCCACTGTGGCCGCCGCGGTCAACGGCGCCAGTTTCCAGAACGGCATCACACCGGGTTCGTGGTTCACCCTCACGGGCGACAGCCTTGCCACCAATACGCGCATCTGGCGCCCCGACGAGATTGTCAATGGCGCTTTGCCCACGGCGCTAGACGGCACGGAGGTGCAGGTGAACGGCAAGCCGGCGTATGTGTACTACATCAGTGCCGGGCAGATTAACGCGCAGGCCCCGGATTTGCCCGCGGGCGCGGCCACTGTTGCCGTGATCCGCGATGGTCAGGTGAGCGACAGTTTTTCCACCACCGTGCAGACGTACGCCCCTGCCTTCTTCTTGTGGACCGGGAATCACCCCGTTGCAACGACGGGTGATTTCCAGCCGGTAACCACAGCGAAGCCGGTGGATGTTGTGATCCTCTGGGGCACCGGATTGGGACCTGCCATTCCGCCTGTCGCGTCCGGTACCGTCTCTCCACCTGGTGCGGCACTTGCCGATACGCCGACCGTTCTCCTCGGTTCCCTCACCGCCGAGTATCTGGGCGGGGCACTTGCTCCAGGCTCAGCCGGTCTCTACCAGATCCAGATTCGGATACCCTCTGCCGCCCCGGACGGCGAAATCCCCCTTCATGTCTCCATCGGCGGCGTTACCTCGCCGGACGGCGTGTTTCTCACCATCTCCCACTAGCTATTCCGACAGTGTGAAATTGACGTCAACCACTGTCACCACCTCCGCAGGGTTTCCGTTGAGCAGAGTCGTACTGTAAGTCCACTCTTTCACGGAGTCGATGGCGGAAGGGACCAGCAGCGGATGGCCGGAGACAAGTTCGAGATGCGAGACACGGCCCGTCTTGTCGATAAGAACATTTAGCCGGACCACGCCCTGAATTCGCGCCTGCTTGGCCAGCGCAGGATACACCGGTACTTCATAATGGGTTCGTTTTGTTGCCTGCAAATCCCCACCCACTCGAAGTCGCGCCACGCCCGGTGTGTTCGGATACGCAGCCAACGAAATACCTTCGGGGGCGCGGAATGACGGCGGCGGGCTGGCGCCCAGCGAAGGCGAAGCAGTGTAAAGCTTCATCTCCGGATCCACGCGCCATAGTACGGTGAAGTGTTTGTCTACCGACCCTAGATCCCGTTCCACCTCCTGGCGTACCTCTGTTGACGCAGGTTGACCTTGAAATCGCAATAGCCTGTCGCGGACGACCGACATCAGTGGCTCCGGAACGTTACTCAGGTCGAACCCAATCGTGGCGTTGGTGGCTGGTGGCAAACTGGCCTGGAGGAAACCGGACGGGGTGTATTCGATACTCACGCGCGCCTTGGAGGAGCCGGCGACAAAGTGCCAATCCAGCACGGATCGCAGGGCGGCCGTGCCCACATCGGCCGGGCCGCTAACTACTTGTCCATCCTCGACCGAGCCGTCCTGCGCCAGGTTCAATTCCAAGGTAACCGTCTCCCTTTGCGTCAGCCGCCTCGCGGCCAAAGGGTATTCCAGCCTGCTGCGATGTAACAGTGCGGATTGAGTCTCCATTCGAACATTGGGGGCATCTTCTTTCACTTGCGGGCTCCCGGCGAGCGGGAAAGTTAGAACGGCGATCCAGGCAGTGGCGGTCAGCGCCACCGCGAGTACGGAACACTGCGATGCCAAACGGGCTGGAGACATGGGTCCATCCTTCCATGTCATCAACGATTCGATTCTTTGAACTAAGTGGCTGCGTGTGAGAAACGGCTGCGCGGACGCAAAACGTAAATCGGCGGTGCCTTCGGAAAGCGCCAGCAAAGCATCGATATACCGCTCGCGGGCCGCGGTCACCGCGACCACGGATTCATCAACCGTCCGCTCTCGCGACAAGCGAATCTGGGCGTTCAGCCACCAAACAGCCGGGTGAAACCAAAGCAATGCCGAGATGCACTCCTCCATCAAGCCAAACGCCCAATCGTGACGCCGCACGTGGATAAGTTCGTGGCAAACCACGCCCAGTTGCGACGAAACTGGTAAATCGAGGAAACGTGCCGGGAACAGCACCAGTGGTCGGCGCCATCCGAAGGTCACCGGACCCGGCAGTTCGCTGCACAGTCGCACCTCCGCACAGGTGCGCGTCATCTGCTGCGCGGTGATAACGGTTTCCGGGAGGGGTTCCAGTGGACGCGATTGGGTACGGTAGCGGCGCAAGCCCCACAACCCGATTCCCAGCCACAACAGACGCAACGCAACGCCTGCCGCCAACACAGGCAACACGGCATCGTTGGCATGAAACGTCGGGAACACGGGAAACCCTCTGAACTCCGCGGTAGGCCGCCCCACTCGAACGTTACTCGTGACGATAACTAAACGATGCGACCACGGCTGCAATACAGGAAGTAGCAGGCAAGCCAGCAGCAGCAATTGGTGGTACCGCAACAGCGTAGGGGCGTCCCGTAACCGCAACAGCCTCGGCAAGACACTGCCCGCGGCAGCCAAAATCGCCACCTGAGCAGCGTAAGCCAGTACCGTCGCCCACGTCACGGCTTCTTCTCCTGAAGCAGTTTGGCGATCTCATCAAGGTCTTTCCGAGACAAATCCTGCTCTTCCACCAAATGCATCAAGAGGGGTTTGGCGGAGCCGTCGAAGACGCGATTAACGAAGTCCTGCACCATCGCCCCCACCACGCGGCCGCGCGGTTGAGAGGGACGGTAGACATAAGCCTTCTCGGTTTGGGTTCGCTTCAGATGCCCCTTCTCCTCGAGGATGCCCATCATGGTCATCACCGTGGTGTAGGCGATCTTGCGGTGCTCCAGAAGCTCTTCGTAAACGTCACGCACCGTGGATTCGGTATGCCGCCAGACGATCTTCATGATCTCCAGTTCCTGGTCCGTCAGCACCGGCTTCTTCTTTCTCATACTAAGAAATTAGTACGAGATCGTTAGCGTGTCAAGAACTAAATTTTGGAATCGTCCAGAATTCGGTATGCCCCGCTGTAGACGTTGAACCCGCCCTCCCGTACGAACCCCGCCAGCGTCATGCCGGAATCGTAGGCGAGTTCCACGGCGAGGCTCGATGGCGCGCCCACCGCGGCCAGAACGGGAACCCCCGCCGTCGCCGCCTTTTGCACCAGTTCGAAACTGGCGCGCCCGCTCACCATGACGATGCAGTTTCCTAGTGGCAGTTGATCCTCCAGGAACCGCGCCCCGATCAGCTTGTCCAGCGCATTGTGACGGCCCACATCCTCGCGCACGTCGAGCAATTCGCCATTGGGGTTAAACAGGGCTGCGGCGTGGAGACCACCGGTCGCCTCAAACGCCGGTTGCGAGGAGCGCAACAACGCAGGTAGCTTGGCAATCACCTCGGCGCGGACGCGGAAACCCTCGCCGACGGTAGCGCCGCATTGGGCACGAACCGCGTCGATGGACGTTTTACCGCAAACACCGCAGCTCGAGGACGTGTACACATGCCGCTCGATGCTGGGCCAATCGACGATCACGTCGGGCTGCAATTCCACGCGAACGGAATTCCGACCGGCCAGCACCGCCGCCACTTGGGAAGGCGCACGAAGTATCCCTTCGGTGAACAGGAAGCCAGCGGCCAGTTCGCGATCCTCTCCGGGGGTGCGCATGGTAATCGACACGGTACGCGACTGCCTTGCGCCGTCTGAAAACCCAATCTGGATGTCGAGCGGTTCCTCCACGGCGACGTAGTCCGGCTGCTGCCGGGAGCCTCCGGCGGCGTTCACCCGGTACACGGAAATCTCGCGCGCTCCAGTGCCGGCCATGCAAGCAAGCTATCACAAGATTGACGTGCTACCGCGATTTGTGATTTGATGGCACCCACTGACCCAAGAGGAGGCTAAGTATGCCAACGAACCGCGGAGTAGCCTACATGGCACCCGGCAAAGTCGAGATTCAATCGATCGACTTTCCTAAACTGGCGATCGGCTCGCGCAAATGCGAGCACGGCGTCATTCTGAAAATCATCACTACCAACATTTGCGGTAGCGATCAGCACATGGTGCGCGGCCGCACCACTGCTCCCCAGGGACTGATCCTTGGACACGAGATTACCGGACAGGTCATCGAAGCCGGTAAAGACGTTGAATTCATTAAGGTTGGGGACATCGTTTCCGTTCCGTTCAACATTGCCTGCGGCCGCTGCCGCAACTGCAAAGAGGGCAAAACCGGCATCTGCCTGACTGTGAATCCGGCGCGTCCCGGCGCGGCCTATGGCTACGTCGATATGGGCGGCTGGGTGGGCGGCCAGGCGGAATACGTGATGTGCCCGTACGCCGATTTCAACTTGCTGAAGTTCCCGGATTCCGCCCAGGCTATGGCGAAGATCCGCGATCTGACGCTCCTCTCCGACATCTTCCCCACCGGCTATCATGGCGCCGTCACTGCTGGCGTCGGTCCGGGCTCCATCGTCTACGTGGCTGGCGCGGGCCCGGTTGGCTTGGCCAGCGCGGCTTCCTGCCAGCTGCTCGGAGCAGCGATGGTCATCGTGGGCGACATGATTCCGGAGCGTCTGGAACAGGCCCGCAGCTTCGGCTGCGCTACCATCGACCTGCGTCAGGATGCGTCGCTTGGCGACCTCATCGCGCAGCTCGTCGGTGTACCGGAAGTGGATTGCGCCGTGGATTGCGTCGGCTTTGAAGCACGCGGCCATGGCAAGGACACCGTTGTGGAGAAGCCCGCCACTGTGTTGAACGCCCTCATGACCGTGACTCGCGCCGGCGGCGGCATCGGCATTCCGGGCCTCTATGTGACCGACGATCCGGGCGGCGTGGACGCCAACGCCAAGTCCGGCACTCTCGGCCTGCGCCTTGGCTTGGGCTGGGCCAAGTCCCACACCTTCGCCACCGGCCAGTGCCCGGTGATGAAGTATCACCGGCAGTTGATGCAGGCGATCCTCTACGACAAGATTCAGATCGCCAAGGCTGTCAATGTGACGATGATCGGCCTCGACGATGCGCCTGGTGGGTACAAAGACTTCGACCACGGCGCCGCGCGCAAGTTCGTCATCGATCCTCACTCCATGGTTGCCGCCTAACTGGGTTCCGAGGGCAGGCTGCGATACCGGGCCTGCCCTCGGGTTACCATAGTTTCCTATGATCCGTGTCCCCGATCCTGCCGAGTACGCTCCCTTCTACAAGACCTACATCTCCCTGGTGCCCGCGGGCAACTTGCTCACTATATTGGACGACCAGTGCGAGAAGACCCGTTTCCTACTGGCAAACGTTGACGAAGGTGACGCCGATAACCGCTACGGTCCGGACAAGTGGTCAGTGAAAGAAGTGGTGGGCCACATCATCGATACCGAACGCATTATGGCCTATCGCGCCCTGCGCGTCTCCCGCAACGACACGACGCCGCTGCCGGGGTTTGAGCAAGACGATTTTGTCCGCAGTGGGCCTTACGCAAATTGCGAGCTGACCAGCCTGCTGGAAGAATTCCACTGCGTCCGGCGGTCCACCATTCTCATGTTCAGCCACATGCTCCCTGAGGCCTTCGACCGAGGTGGCACTGTGGACAACAAACGGATCACAGTGCGTGCGCTGGCTCACATTATCGCCGGCCACGAAATTCATCACCGCCAGATTCTTCGGGAACGATATCTGGGACGATAGCCTTGCGCCTGTTCCTATTCATCTTCGCGGCTGCTGCTGTGTTGGCTGCCGCCGATGGCCCGCTCCACGAAGCCGAATTACTCTTCCCTCTGGAGGCCTGGCACAACCACTCCTCCTCCATCGTCGAACTGCCGAACCACGATCTGCTGGTCTGCTGGTTTCACGGCAGGGGGGAACGCGAGGCCGACGACGTCAAAATCGAGGGTGCCCGTTGGAGCGCGACGCGCCACGCCTGGGGCTCACGCTTTACCCTCGCCGACACTCCTGGCTTTCCCGACACCAACCCAGTGCTCTTCCTGGATCGCAAGGAGAGGCTGTGGTTGTTCTGGCCGGCCATACTGGCTAACACATGGGAATCGGCGCTCATGAAGTACAAGGTCTCCACAGTCTACCAGCAGGCCGACGGCCCACCACACTGGACCGAAGGCGACAATCTCCTCGTAATTCCCAAAAACCTTTCGCAGCGTATTGAGCAAGTGCTGGGCGGCAAGAACGCACGCCCCGGGGCAGCGGAACGCTGGCACGCCCAATTGCAAATGCAGGCCTCCGACAAGCTGTCTTCGCGACTCGGCTGGTTTACCCGCACGCACCCGCGCACATTGCCCAGCGGCCGCATTCTGGTACCCCTCTACTCCGATGGCTTCTCAATGTCCCTCATCGCCATCAGCGACGATGACGGCGCCACTTGGACCGGAAGCGAGCCGATCGTCGGCTATGGCAACATCCAGCCAAGCGTGCTGCGGCGCAAAGACGGGACGCTGGTCGCGTACATGCGCGACAACGGTCCGCCGCCCAAACGCGCTCACCGCGCCGAATCGAAAGACGACGGCATGACGTGGACGGCAGCCGAGGACACCGCCATTCCGAACCCTGGCAGCAGCCTGGAAGGTGCCGTTCTGGCAAGCGGCCACTGGATCCTGGTTTACAACGATACCGAGCGCGACCGGCATTCGCTGGCAGTCTCAATCTCTGATGACGAAGGCGCGACGTGGAAGTGGACCAGGCACCTGGAGAACCAGCCGGACGGCAGTTTCCATTACCCATCTGTCATCCAGACTCACGACGGTCTCGTACACGTCACGTATAGCTACTTCGTGCGGCCCGATGGAAATCAGGTGAAAGCGATCAAGCACGCCGCCTTCAATGAGGCATGGGTTCAGCAGGGCGACTCCGCGCGATAATCGGTATTGGATCAGTCACACCTCATCCTGACCCTCGCCGCCGGGCTGATTACCGCCTTCGTATTGGGCTACGGCGCGCACCGCCTCGGCTTGTCTCCCATCGCCGGCTATCTGCTGGCAGGGATACTAGTGGGACCCAATACGCCTGGCTTTGTGGCCAATCGCGAGATGGCGCAGGAACTGGCCGAGGTGGGCGTCATCCTCCTGATGTTCGGCGTCGGCCTGCACCTTCACGTGAAAGATCTGTTGGCTGTCCGTCGCATCGCCGTCGTCGGTGCGCTGGTACAAGGCACGGCGGCCACCGCGCTGGGCGCGCTCCTGGTTCACGCTTATGGCTGGACATGGACATCTGGCATTGTCTTCGGCCTGGCCATCTCCGTTGCCAGTACGGTGGTCCTGATTCGAGTACTGACTGACCGCGGCCAACTGCAGAGCGCGGCCGGCCGCATGGCCATTGGCTGGCTAGTGATGCAAGACATCCTGACCGTCTTCATTCTGGTCCTCTTGCCCCTGTCGCTATCGAAGGACGCCGCACCCGTGGGAGGCGTACCCGGAGCAATTGCCCTCGCTCTAGCCAAGGTCGCCATCCTGATTGCCATCACATTCGTAGCCGGATCCCGTGTGGTGCCGTGGCTGCTGAGGAACGTAGCGCTCACCCGTTCGCGGGAGCTGTTTACCCTGGCTGTACTCTCACTGGCGTTGGGTATCGCCGTGGGCGCCGCCCATCTCTTCGGCGTCTCCATGGCACTGGGCGCCTTCCTCGCCGGAATGGTGGTGGGCCAATCGGACTTCAGCGCGCGGGCCGGCGCAGAAGCGTTACCCATGCGGGACGCCTTCGCCGTGATGTTCTTCCTCTCCGTAGGGATGCTGCTCGACCCGGTGCGAACCCTGCAATCGCCCATGCCGGCTCTGCTCGCGCTCGGCACGATTCTGGTAGGCACGCCGCTGGCGTCAATCGCAGTGGTGGCGGTGCTTGGCTACAGCTCCAAAACAGGACTCGCCATCGCACTCGCGCTGGCCCAAATCGGCGAATTTTCATTTCTGCTGGCGACTCTGGGCCACCGTTTGGGAGCGTTGGACGAAGCAGCCGTCAACGCCATTGTGGCCGCGGCCATCGTATCGATCATTGTGAACCCCTGGTTTTGCCGTCTCGCTGGGCCGGTGGAACGATTCCTGGAGCGTCATCGTTGGCTGTGGCGCCTGCTCAATCGGAATGCTTCGCCACAGATCGCCGTCCCTCACGCGACGCGAGAACATAATTCCGCCCATCGCACACTGGTGGTTGGCTACGGTCCCATCGGCCAGATGGTGACTCGCTTGTTGGAGGAACGCGGCATCGAATCCACCGTCATTGAGATGAACGTGGAAACCTTCCAACGGCTGCGAAACGAGGGTCAAAGCGTGGTCCACGGCGACGCCAATCAGGCCGAAGTGCTCGAACTGGCGGGCGTGGAGCGCGCCGAGAGCCTCATCTTCAGTGCGTCAGGCGCGGCCGCTTCCATTGAGGCCATCCGGATCGCCCGCGAACTCAGTCCCCACCTCTACGTCGTGGCGCGCGCCGAGTTCGTCAGTGAGGCAAGCGCGCTCCGGAAAGCCGGAGCGCACCAAGTCTTTACCGGAGAAGGGGAGGTGGCGCTGGCGCTCGCCTCCAGTATTCTGGAGCGCCTGGGCGCCACGCCGGATCAACTCGATGAAACCCGCGACCAGATTCGCCGCAGGCTTCACGGGAATTCCTAATTGCCCTGTTTCTTCTTCGCCATGCCGTCGGGATCGTCAATCCATTGCAGCAGCGCCTGTGGCGACAATTTCATCTTGATCACAGTGGCTTCGTTCGGCTCCACCGTGGCCAGCATTAACTCCCATTGCTTGCCGGCAGCCCGGCTGTAGATGACCACCCGTTCGCGATCCTTGTTGGAGCGAACCCGCACAAAGGGTCTCCAACCCTCGTTGGACAAGGCGTCGAACACACGATCGATTGCCTCGTCATCCACCAGACGGCTGGTGTCGATGTCCTCGAACACCGCCAGCTTCATATCGCTAATGCCCTCCGGACGAGACATCTTCACGAAGAGGTTGGCCATTCCCATCATCGGGATGTGGGTGCGTTTGGCTCCTACCTGCTGTTCCAGGCGCCTCACGATGGCTTCGAAATCGCGATCAGCAGCGTGCGCGCCGGCCATCCCAGCGGCGCAGAGGCACAAAACCATCCACAGGTCTTTCACTTCTTCGACCTTTCGCCGAACCGCAGATCCAATCTCGGTATGCCGGCCCTGCCGCCGAGCTTGCCCACGTCTTCCGGTTTGATCTGGCCGTCGATGTCGACGATGGTGAGTTCCTTCGCACCAGCCACCAGCACCACCACACCCTCAATTTGGCTATTCGCTATCCGCAGGAAGACATCGACGTTTTCCTTGTCCTTGCGGCTTACCACCTGTGCAATCTTCGACCAGCCGGGACCGTTCAACTGTGACCGCATTGTCTCCACGTCCGCGGCCACATACTCGCCCTCGTTGTCGAACTCAAAGCTCCGGACGCGAATGCTCTTTAAGCCGCGCATCAACCGTTTGGCCTCCTCGTCGTGATCACCCACGGCCTCCTGCGCGAACTTCAGCATAAGGCCATCCAAAGTCACGTCAACCGATTCAGAGGCCTTCTGGCCCAGCTTCTCGACGGACGGCGGTATCTTCAAAGATTGGCCCATCGCCAACGGCGCCAGGGTCAGTGTCAGCAGTAGGAGAGAATGTGTCATGTGCGATTCCTGTCTGCAAGTACGCCCCTGGCCGGAAAGGGAATGCAAAACTTATAGTGTCCGTTTTCGGGAAGGTCTTTTCGTTGATCGAACACCCCCATCCACTGGCGCTCTTGCAAAGCCCTGAAAAACGGCTTGTAGGCAGTGGAACGCTATTTGCTCTGTGAACCACCGGATATGAACGACTTGAAGTTCGCCTTTCGCACCCTCGGGCGGTCCCCTTTGCTGACCTTGATCGTCATCCTGTCTCTGGGACTGGGTATTGGCGCCAATACCGCCATCTTCTCCCTGCTGCACCAGGTCATTTTGCGAACCGTGCCGGTGCAGAAGCCGGGCCAACTGGTAAACCTCACGTATCCGGGTGACTTCAAGAGCGGACGCAATTCCACCAGCGGCGCCGGCGACAACGATCATGTCTTTAGCTACAAATTCCTGCGCTATTTGGAAAAGCATCCGGAAGGCGTCGCCGGCGTGGCTGGCTATCGGGAATTCGGCGCTAACCTCGCTTATAAAAACCAGACTATTGACGGTTCGGCTCTTACGGTCTCCGGCCAGTTCTTTCCCCTCCTCGGCGTGCAGCCGATTCTGGGACGGCTGATCGGCCCGGAAGATGATGTGGACCACGCCGGCAATGCGGTAGTCGTCCTGTCGCACGCGTATTGGGAGAACAAGCTGGGCGCGCGTTCCGACGTTCTCAATCAGGCGATCCGGATAAACGGCAAAATCTTCACGATCGTCGGCGTTACGCCCCGTGGTTTCACTGGCATGGTTTTTGGCGAGCGGCCCAGCGTGTTTGTGCCGCTGTCGTTCAAGCCCCTGCTCACGCCCAGTTGGGATGGAACTGATAAGTGGGCCGATTACTGGCTCTACGTATTTGCCCGGCTCGGCGCCGGCGAAACCATCCCCACCGCTCAGGCTAAGTTGAATGGTCCCTATCACGCGATAGTGGAAGAACAGCTCGCTGCGGCTCCAGACTCCTTTCAGCCCGATGAGATCCCACGCTTCCGCACTTCCACGCTGAAACTGCAGGAGGGCTCGCACGGCTCAAGCGATCAGCGCGAGCAGAGTCGCACTCCCATCCTCATCCTCATGGCCTCCACGGCACTCGTGCTGTTGATCGCTGTCGCCAATGTCGCCAACCTGCTACTGGCACGCGCGGCGCAGCGCCGAAGGGAACTCGCGATTCGCACGGCACTGGGCGCCGGGCGCGGCCAGATCATGCGCCAGGTATTGGCGGAATCCATGATTCTCGCCTTTGGCGGTGGTCGGCCTGCGGGCCTGATCCTCGCAGGCACGCCCTTCGCACTGGCAGGTGGAGTCATCGCCGTCGCGCTGACCGGCGTGCTGCTGTCGCTGGGCGCGCTGGTCGGGTTCGTGACTTTGTTCGGGGTGGCGGCGCGCAACGCAATCCTGCTCATCTCGCATGTCGACCACCTGGTCGAGGAAGAGCGTGCGCCCTGGGGGCTGGATACCGTGCTGCGCGCGACGCGCGAACGCGTCACACCGATCCT
>JBDTMC010000253.1:0-11167 GCA_039934475.1 Bryobacteraceae bacterium
AACGACGCGATGGAGAACTACTACTTCCGGATGGATTCCCACGGCGTTTACGAGGAACGCGCGCTCGACATGAACCTCGCCTACGGCGAGAACGGAGAGAGTGTCGCTCACATGGGTCCGGTGGTTGGTGATATCAACCGCGACGGGTGGCTCGATATCTACATCGCCAACCTGCGCGATTGCAGCTTGCTCCTCCAGCGTCCGGATGGAAAGGGTTTCTATTCCTGGACCGACAGCGCCGGGCTGGGTTTAACCAGAGGTCAATATTCGGGCTGGGCCGCCATGCTGTTCGACTTCGACCACGATGGATGGCTCGACTTGTTCAATACCAACGGCAGTGCTCAACACGAATACGGGCAGGAGAACGCGGTCTATCGCAATCGTGGTGACGGTACCTTCCAGAATGTTTCCGAGACGGCAGGACCGCACTTCCAGAAGAAGCATGTGGGACGCGGCGGTACGGGCTTCGACTATGACAACGACGGACGTATGGATCTGGTGGTGGTCAACCTTAACGACAAAGCCATCCTGCTGCGGAATGAGACGCGCACCGCCAACCACTGGATTACCGTCACCCCGCGATTGAAGTTTCCGACGGGCGTTCGAGACGCCTATGGCGCCCGCGTGATCGTTGAGGCGAATGGTGTGAGGATGATTGAAGATATGATCCCAACGCGCGGGTATCTCTCGGCACAGGATCCACGACTGAATTTTGGACTGGGCAAGTCCGATCATGCGGATTCAATCGAAATCCGCTGGCCGGATGGGCAAGTGGAGAAGTTCCGTGATGTAAGAGGCGACCGCTTCGTCGTCTATCTGCACCCAGTTAATGCCGCTACCCACGGAGTGACACCGGCGCGTTAACAGAGTACGATATCCGTAACTCGGAATCTAAAATGACGACAACCCGGCGTTCCTTCATCCAGACAGCGACAGCTGCTTCAGTGGCCGCCGCGATGGGAGTTCCCGATCGGATCAAGGCCTTTTGCGTGGACTACAACTGGCTGACGCAGAACGGCGCGAGTAGCTTCGCGCCGCCTGGCCATTGGGCGGATATCGAACCCGGCGCGTTCGTGCGCTGGCATGACGAGATCGGTGTGAATACCATCCAGACATTCGCTGTCTCCTGTAACGGCTATGCGTGGTACAAGAACGGCAGCGTGCCGGCGCAGCCCGGCCTCAAGCACAACTTCCTCACCGACGTCGTGAAGCTGGGCCATCAAAGGAACATGCTTGTGATGGCGTACTTCTGTGTTGGCTCCAACAGCCGGTGGGGTGCGGCCAATCCTACTTTGAGCTATGGCTCGCCCTCGACCCCTCACATTCCGTTCACCGATCAGTACCTCGATTTCCTTTCGGCATCGATGCAGGACGCAATCGGCAAGACGGGACTCGACGGTTACATGATCGACTGGATGTGGAACCCCGACAATAAGGTCCGAACGCAAGGTTGGCTGCCGGCGGAGCGCAAGCTCTATGAAAAGCTGACCGGCTTGCCGTTTCCCTCCGTTGGGGAGCCGCCTGCGGCAGACAAACTGGAATATGAGCGTAGGGCGATTGATCGCTGTTGGGGGCGGATCAAGTCGGCCCGCGACAACGCCAATCGGAATTGCATCTTGTGGCTCTCCGTGAGCGATCTGAAGAATCCCGCGATTGCCGGTTCAAAGCTGCTGAAGGAATGCGATTGGGTGATGAATGAGGCGCCCGATCGCGAACGCTACGAAGTGGGCAAGAGAATGGTGGGTCCGAAGACCCGCATGATCCAGAACGTGGTGGGATGGCCCGGTCATGATGCGCGCGTGTTCCTTGCCGATCCCAAGAACCGAAGCCTCGACTTCTACGGATTCGCGGAGGCCGGCGCCAACGGATTGGGGCTCACGCCTGCGGAGTACCTCCATAAGCCATGGGAAGAATTCAGCGGCGCAGACCGCCGCACGGTCAACGATCGCAACATCGCCGCCCTGGCGCGCTTCTACCGCGGGATGTCTTTGTAGTCAGGGCCGGCGGTTGAGCCACGTCTCTTCTTGTACTCCTCCAAAGCCTTGGCGGCTTCGGCGGTACGTCCTTGCTTTCGGTACAGCAGGCTGAGCGTGTACTCGGCCTCAGCCATTGCCGGATCCAGCCGAGCCGCCGTTTGCAATTCGTCGATCGCTTTGGCGTCATCGCCCGTCTTCTCCAACACCCGGCCCAGATGGTAGTGCGCCTGAGCGAATTGCGGATCGTAGCGCAACGCTTCGCGCAGGCTGGTCTCTGCCTCAGGAAGCTTCTGCATGCGGAATAGCAGCGCTCCGAAGTTCATCGGCGGCCACGCAGCGGGCGTCTTCAGACGGCGATTCAACTCCACGGCCTTTTCGAACGCAGCCTGCGCCTCGACACTCTGGCCTAGCAGGTCGTGGTTCAGGCCGAGATTGTCCCAGATGCGTGGTGAGCCGGGATCGAGTTTCACGGCCCGCTCCAGTTTCGCCACAGCGTTGTCATAGCGGCGTTGGAAGTAGTCCAGGCGCGCCAGCCAATAGAGATACAAAGACTGATCGGGATGCAGTTTCTGAAGACGATCCAACTGGGTCCGCGCGGTATCAGTCTCACCGAGTGTCGCCAGCGCCATGGCGTAGGTGAAGCGGTCCTTGTCGTCGAGAGGGGTCAACGCATCGGCCCGCTGGAAGGCGCCGGCGGCGGGCTGCAAGCGACCGCTGACGAACTCAATGGCACCCAGCAGGGCCAGCGTCGCCCCATCGGGTGCTGCGGTCAGCGTACTCTCGATCTTGGCGTAATCCTTCGCGGAGACCGCCTGGAGCAGGGAATCGCGCGCGGCCGGCGTCAAAGCTGCGCTGCGGATGCGGCTCTGAATCGGACTGTCGCTTTGCGCCGCAAGCAGAAAGGGCAACAGGAACAAGGCAAGGCGTATCAATACGGTTTCACCTCAATGCCGCGCAGCATCAGGTCCTGCTGCTTGCTGCGCTCTTCGTCTAGAGCCCGTAGGCGTATGGCCTGTTCGGCGGCGCGTGGATCGTGCTCGCGCTGGTACAACGCCAGCAGGCTGCTATTGGCCTGGAAGTTATCCGGCTCCAGTTCCAACGCGCGGGCCAAGGTCTTGTGAGCGTCGTCGTAGCGGCGCTGTTCTACACGGATCCGGCCGAGCTCGGCCCACGCTTGCGGGAAGGTGGAGCGCTCGCGAATGCACTCCTCAAAGAACGCCCCTGCCTCGTCCGTCTTGCCATCGAGGCGAGCGATACGGCCCAGGAAGTAGAGGGCGCCCAACTTCGTCGCGGGGTTCTCCCGCGCCGCCCGCATGAGCGTGGCGCTCTCCTCGTACTCTCCGTTGAGGAATGTCGCGATGCCGAGCGCAAACGTGCCTTTGGGGTCGGCGGGCCGCGCTTGGATGTAACGGCGGAAACAATCGATGGCCGGGGAGGGATCGCGCGCACGGAGAATCACCGATCCCAGGGCGTAGCGGTAATCGGCGTTGTCCGGCGCTAGTTCCACCGCCTTCTCCAAAGACTTACGGGCCTCTGGGGGCAGGTTGAGTTGGACCAGCATCTGTCCAAACAGGAAGTGGACACGTGCCTCGCCGGGCACCAGATCGCGGGCGTGGCCGAGGTAGCCCAAGGCGCCTTCGAAGTCTCGTTCGACGTAGGCGACGCGGGCCAGCTCGAAGAGATGCTCGGGGTTGCTCGGCTGATCCACCGCCAGGGTCTCAAGCGTCGCGCGAGCCTCCTTCCAGCGGTTCAGCGCCTCATAGGCGGTCACCAGCAGGCGCCGGTCGTCAACGGTAGCTTCCTGGCGCGCGAGGAAGGCCTCGACAAAGGTCACCACAAGGGGCGCCAGTTCGGGGGAACCGAGACGCGGGAGAAGCCAGGCGGCATCGGGACGGATGAACTCCGCGGAGGCGACGGCCTTTTGCGCTGCGGCCAAAGCCTCCTTCGGTTTGCCGAGTGCGGCGAGGTTGGAGCAGCGCAGCACCAGCGTCCCGGGACGGTTGATTTCGGAGGCCGGCATCAGGTCAAGCTGACGGTTCGATTCCTGGTAATTTCGCTGCCGCTCGTAGACGGCGGCGAGAGAGAAGCGAGCTTCCGGATCCTGCGGCTGGAATTTGAGAACGTTCTGCCAGGCGGTTTGCGAGCATTGCACTTCGCGCGGCGGGCAAAGGCGGCCCAGGCGTTGCCACGCGCCGAGCAAAGTGGGGCTGGGGGTGGCGACCGACAGAACACGGAGGGCTTCGGAGTAGTTGCCGGCGTCGAGAAGCGCACTTACGTCCGGCGGAGTTTGGCCAAAAAGGGAAACCGCGGCGGTGAATGCCGCCGCGGCCATGAGTTTCAAAGCGAACCGCATTACTGCTACAGCTTAACGCGGAGTGTGCCCCCCGTGAGTTAGAACGTGATGCGGCCGACGAGCTGAATGTTTCGCGGAGCCGACACTGTTCCGTTCCAGACGCCGAAGTTAGTACTGGAAGGATCGTTGTTGAACGGCGTGCAATCGCCAAACGCCGTGCCATCACAGGTGAAGTAGTGGTTGTTGAAGATATTGAACATTTCGGCGCGGACTTCCACCTTCAATCGCTCCGTGAGGGAGATGCTCTTGATGATGGATAAATTCGTATCGCGATAGGGCGACCCGCGGAAGCTGCTGACACGCGGGCCGTTGCCTAGATAGAAGCCGTTGAACTTCGTAGAATCCTCAAAGGCCGAGGCGTTGAACAGCGGCTTATTGACGTCCACTGATCCCCACGATTGGGCAAACACGTTGTCACCCGTGATGGTGGGGATGCACTGCGCCCGGAATTGCGAGGGCAATCCGCAAACAGAATCGTTACGGAAGTAGTAAGGCATCCCGGAGGTGAACTTCATGCTGGAGGAAAGGGACCAACCGCCAAGGACTTTGTCGGAAACGCCGCCGCTGTTCATCCAGCGCTTACCCTTTCCGACTGGTAGCTCATACACCGCCAGGACCGCGGCTGTATGGGTGATGTCGTCGGGAGACAAGGAGTAGTTGCGGTCGCCCTGGTAGGGGTTGATCACCGCACCAATACCACCGTAGCCGGCGGTGGATTGCGTCGTGGACGATGCGTCGGTCTTGAGCCTGGACAGCGTGTAATTGAAGCCGAAGTACAAGCCGCCGGCGAACTGCTTCTCGTACTTGGCCTGCAAGGAATGGTAGAACGACGTGCCGCGATTCTCATTGACGCCGGTCAGCCCGCCACAGTACTGGGGGAACGGGAGCAGGGCTTGTCCGACGGTGGGCGCGCAGCTTCCGTTGCTCAGCGACTCTGCCCAGCCGGCATACGGAGCGTTGACGCCGTTTAGAGACGTCTGGCCGGGTTCGAAGACGGCGTTCAGTGCGCTACCCATGGAAAGGAGGCTGGGGTTGAGGACGTTCAGCGGTTGCAGCTGGGATGGCAGGTGGGTGCCTTTGTTGCCGACGAAGGCGAGGCCGACGAGGCTGTTGCCGCCGATCTTATGTTCCAACGTCAGGTTGAACTGCTGTGTGTAGGAGAGGTGGTTTCCGTCCGTCGGACGGTACTGCGGACCGTTGGTTCCGTTATCCGCCGTGGTGGAGATATTCGGTTCCTTGCTGTAGGCGGGGAAGCCGCTGTCGAGATTGAACGCCGGCTGGTAGCCGCCAAGTGAGCTGTTGAAGGCCACCTGCGGGTTAAATCCATCGAGCGACATGCCGCCGCCCCACCCGGGATAAAACGCCTGGGTATAGAAAACACCGTAGCCGGCGCGGATGACTGTGTTGCCGCCGAGGCGATAGGCTAATCCGACACGCGGGCCAAAGGCGCCGTTGAAAATCTCCTCGGGGAACCGCTTTCCAGCGCTCGCGTCACCCCATTTATCACCGGAGAAGACCAGGCGGCCGGGGCGGTTACCCGCGCCGGGGTTCGGACCGAAGTCGAGGAATGTATTGTAGTTTCCCGTTTCGAACGAAGGGGAGAAGCGGTCCCAGCGGAGTCCCAGGTTCACAGTGAGCTTGGAAGTCACCTGCCACGTGTCGCCCGCGTAAAGGTGATACGCGCGTTGCATGGGGCCGTACTTTGCGACGTTGTAAACCTGTAGATTGCCGTTGTCTACTGCTCCAGACAGGAAACTGGCGAACGGATTGCCGCTGTTGATTCCTGGCAGCGCTGTCCCAAACTGGGAGAATCCAACGGTGCCGGACTGGTTGCCGTTATTGCGAAAGACCTCCTGGAGATGCCGGAATTCGCCTCCTACCTTCAGGGTGTGAGCGCCGCGCACCCAGGTGATGAGCTCGTTCGCTATGTACGAGGGCCGGGTGGATTTGTTGAGCGGGCCATAGCCTGCAGTGTTGCCATAGCCGGAGTAGTTGTCGAAGCCGTTGCCGCTGAAGTTGGCCGCAGGCGAAGCGTTATAAGCCGCCGCATTCGGAATGCGCGGGAGTTGGGACGGATCCTGGGCCGGTACCGAGCCGTAGCCCTCGTTGCGGTTTAGGTATCCTGCCGCGAAGTGACTGAGGAGCGTGGGAGTAAAGATGTGGTCCCAATTGAAGCGATTTACCCAGGCGTCTTGCGGGTTCGACGGGTTGGAAGTGCAAAGCTGCACGGGGAGCTCGCACTGCTCATTCGGTAGAGACTTCTGCCGCCAGATGGTGAGAAAGAAGTGATCGTTGTCCCCCCAGTAATGGTCGATCTTGTAGAGAAAATGGTTGACGTTGGCGAGGATCCCGTCGGAAACCGGTTGGGCCAGGTAGTTGTTCGTCGGACCGTCGCTGGTTGGAGTGGGGAGGAACTTCATCCATTGCAGTGCCAGCGCACTCTGGCGGTTAGCGGGAATGATGTTGCCGACAAACGGAGTGCGCGAGATTACGCCGTTGGTAATGACTGTCGACTGCGGATCGTAGATCGGGGTGCCCCAGTCGCTAAAGTCACCGGCGCGGTTCTTCAACGACGGAATAGTCCGTAGCGGGCGTGTGGCTCCACCGAGACTGCGCAGGTACTCCTGGTCGTGGAAGAAGTAGGTCTTGTGACTGGAACCCCAGATGAAGGGCAGGAATGGAAGTTTCACCGGGCCGCCGATGAAGCCGCCGAACTGGTTTTCATTGTCTTTCGGACGTTGATCTCCGGGTCCCCTCTGGTTGGTGAACTGGAGAGCATTGAGGCTCTTGTTGCGGAAGTATTCGAGTCCGCCGCCATGGAACTGATCGGAGCCGCTGCGTGTGGTGACCATCAGGACGCCGCCTGTGGTGACACCGTACTGAGGTTCATAGCTGGAAGTAAGAACCCGGACTTCGCTCACCATGTCCGGCGTCGTCGGGAAGTCGAAGAATGAGACCATGCCGCTCTGAGACATGGTGCCTTCCTGCATGCTGACGCCGTCCATCACCGCCTCGTCGCCCATCTTCAGCCCGCCGTTGATGCGGGCATTGAACGCTTGGGGACTGCTGCCGGTGTTAACGCCGGGCAGGAACGAAATGAATTGCACCGCGTTGCGCGGCGTGCCGGCGGAGACCAGCAGCGGCAACTGGTTGATGATGGTGGGGGCCACGCCCTCCTGCTTGCCGCCATTGTCGACGTTCAGCTGGGCGACGTCCGCGGTGACTTCAATCTTTGTGGCGGCATCGCCCAATTGCAGGCTGGTGTCGATACGCGCCGACTGGTTGGCGAGCAAGAGTATGCCGCGCTGCACGTAGGATTTAAAGCCGTTGGCGGCGACGTTCAAGTCGTAGGTGCCGGGGGTGAGGTTAGGAAACGAGAAGCGACCGCCATCGTCTGACTGGACGCTGCTGCTCAGGTTCCTTTCAGTAGAGGTTATCGTAACGGTGGCTTTGGGCACAAAGGCGCCGGACTGATCCGAAACCTGGCCGGCGAGACTGGCGTTCTGGCTTTGCGCAAAAGCCGCCGCCGTGAACAAAACAAGGGCAAGAAGAGAACTAAACAAGGTCTTAAGCATTCGTGGCTACCCCAATCTTTGGAAACGCAATCGCGTGAGTCTAACCTGATCACACTAGCCTAACTTCGTCGTGCTTGCTAGTGTATCGACGGGATAGCTTTGTGTCAAACGAATAGGCGTGCCTTGGGAGGGGTACAGCAAAAGAAAAAGGCCGCGACGGGATTAACCGCCGCGGCCTTGTGTTTTCAGACGCTTCGGGGTACTGCCCCGCTGCTAATTAGAACGTGATGCGGCCAACGAGCTGGATGTTTCGCGGCTGCGACACGGTTCCGTTCCAGACACCGAAGCTGGAGCTGGAGGGGTCGTTATTGAACGGGAGGCAATCGCCGAAAGCAGACCCGTCACAAGTGAAGTAGTGATTATTAAACAGATTGAAGATCTCCGCGTGGAATTCCATCTTCAACTTCTCGGTGATCGGGATGATCTTTTGGACGGAGATGTTGGTATCGCGGTAGGGCGAGCCACGGAAGGTGCTGACGCGCGGTCCGTTGCCGAGGTAGAAGCCGTTGAAGTTCGAAGTGGCTTCAAAGGCCGAGGAGTTAAACAGCGGCTTGTTGACGTCCACAGATCCCCACGTTTGGGAAAAGACGTTGTTACCCGTGATGGTGGGTAGGCACTGTGCCTGGAACTGCGACGGTAGTCCGCACACTGAGGAGTTGCGGAAGTAGTAGGGCATGCCGGAGGTGAACTTCATGCTGGAGGAGATGGACCAACCGCCCAGCACCTTGTCGGATACGCCGCCATTGTTTATCCATCGCTTTCCTTTGCCCACCGGCAGATCGTACACCGCCAGAACCGCCACGGTGTGAGTGATGTCGTCCGGGGACAGCGTATAGTTGCGGCTACCCTGGAACGGGTTGATCACGGAGCCGATGCCGCCGTAGCCGGCGGTTGACTGTGTGGTGGAGGAGGCATTGGTCTTCAACTGCGACCATGTATAGTTGGCGCCCAGGTAGAACCCGCCCGAGAACTGCTTCTCGTACTTCGCCTGGAAGGACTGATAGAACGACGTGCCGCGGTTCTCATTGTTGCCTGTGAGGCCGCCGCAGAACTGCGGGAATGGCACTAACGCCTGAGCGACGGTGGGAGCGCAACTGGTAAGCGACTCGGCCCAGCCGGCGTAGGGAGCATTGACGCCATTCAACGATGTTTGTCCGGGCTCGAAGACAGCGTTAAGGGCACTGCCCATCGAAAGCAGGTTGGGGTTCAGGACATTCAGCGGCTGCATCTGTGAGGGCAGGTGCGTGCCTTTGTTACCGACGAAGGCAACGCTGACGATGCTGTTGTTGCCAATCTTGTGTTCCAGCGTGAGATTGAACTGCTGGGTGTACGAGAGGTGGTTGCCGTCGACCGGCCGGTATTGCGGGCCGTTGGTTCCGTTGTCGGCGGTGGTGCTGATATTCGACGCCTTGCTGTAGGCTGGGAATCCGGAATCGAGATTGAAGGCGGGCTGGTAGCCGCCAAGCGAACTGCCAAAGCTCACCTGCGGGTTGAAGCCATCAGCCTGTATACCGGCGCCCCAACCAGGATAGAACGCCTGCGTATAGAATACGCCGTAACCGGCGCGGATGACGGTGCTGCCGCCAAGGCGGTAGGCGAGACCGAAACGGGGACCGAAGGCCTTGTTGAAGAGATCTTCGGGGTATCGCTTTCCAGCGCTGGCGTCGCCCCACTTGTCGCCCGCGAAGACGAGACGGCCGGGGAGGTTGCCCGCGCCGGGGTTGGGACCGAAATCGAGGAACGTGTTCTGGTCGCCGGTCTCAAAGGTGGGCGAGAAGCGGTCCCAGCGAAGACCATAGTTGACGGT
The DNA here is from genome assembly GCA_039934475.1 of Bryobacteraceae bacterium. Taxonomy (GTDB): domain Bacteria; phylum Acidobacteriota; class Terriglobia; order Bryobacterales; family Bryobacteraceae; genus JBDTMC01. Next base: position 9,712 of record JBDTMC010000253.1, read on the forward strand.
GAGCTTGGAAGTCATCTGCCAGGTATCGCCCGCATAGAGCGAGTACGCGCGCTGGATGGGGCCGAGCTTGGTGACGTTCAAAACGGCGAGGTTGCCGTTATCCACGGCTCCCACAAGGAAGCTGGCGAAGGGGTTGCCGCTGTCGAGAGCTCCGGGTAGTCCCGTACTCTTCTGAGAGAAGCCCACGGTGCCCGACTGATTGCCGTTGCTGCGGTTGACTTCCTGCAGGTGCCGGAACTCGCCGCCCACTTTCAGCGTGTGCGCTCCATGAACCCAGGTTATGAGCTCGTTGGCAATGTAGGTCGGCCGGGTGGTTTTATTCAGCGGACCGAAGCCCTGGGTGTTGCCCCATCCGGGGTATGTGGTGACGCCATTACCGCTGAAGTTCGCTGCCGGAGATGCGTTGTAAGCCGCGGCGTTGGGAATCTGAGGCAGTTGGCTGGGATCCTGTCCGGGCACCGAGCCGTAGCCCTCGTTGCGGTTCAGATAGCCAACGGCGAAGTGGCTGAGCAGTGTCGGCGTAAAGATGTGGTCGTAGTTGAAGCGGTTGACCCAGGCGTCTTCCGGATCGGCAGGGCTCGATGTGCAAAGCTGCACGGGCAAGGCGCACTGATTATTGGGGTGCGTCTGCTGCCGCCAGATGGTGAGGAACATGTGATCGTTGTCGCCCCAATAGTGGTCGATCTTATACAGGAAGTGATCGACGTTGGAGAGAATGCCGTCGGAAACCGGCTGGCCCAGGTAGTTGTTTGTCGCGTTGCTGTTGGTTGGCTGGGGCAGGAACTTCGCCCATTGCAGGGCAAGCGCGCTCTGGCGGTTGGTGGGGATGATGTTACCGGCGAACGGGGTACGGGTGATGACGCCGTTATTGTTGACCGTGGTCGCGGGGTCGTAGATCGGCGTGCCCCAATCGGAGAAGTCGCCAGCGCGGTTTTTGAGAGACGGAATGGTGTACGTCGGGCGGTTGGTGCCGCCGAGACTGCGTAGGTATTCCTGATCGTGGAAGAAGTACGTCTTATGCTTGTTGCCCCAGACGAACGGCAGGAACTTGAGCTTTACCGGACCGCCGATGAAGCCGCCGTATTCGTTCTCATTGTCTTTCGGCCGCTGGTCGCCAGGCCCTCTATCATTCGTGAACTGGAGCGAGTTCAAATCCCTGTTGCGGAAGTACTCAAAGCCGCCGCCATGGAATTGGTCGGAGCCGCTGCGGGTGGTCACAATTAGCACGCCGCCGGTGGTGATGCCGTACTGCGGTTCGTAGCTGGAGGTGAGAACGCGGACCTCGGAGACCATATCGGGTGTCGTCGGAAAGTCGAAGAACGAAACCATGCCGCTCTGGGACATGGCGCCTTCCTGCATACTGACACCATCCATGATGGCCTCATCACCCATCTTCAAGCCGCCGTTAATGCGGGCGTTGAAGGCCTGCGGGCTGCTTCCGGTATTGACGCCCGGC
>JBDTMC010000254.1:0-11156 GCA_039934475.1 Bryobacteraceae bacterium
AACTGGAGACCTTCGACCTCCGCCACGAGAAGAGCGTCGCCGACATCGCTGCGTTGATGAAGAAGGCTGCCGCCTCGCGTCCTGCCGGTGAATGGATCACTGGCCGCGCTTGGGACCAAACCAACTGGGGCGGGGAATTCCCCACCGCCCAACCTCTGTCCGACGCCGTGCCCAACCATCCAATCTTTCTGGCGCGTGTGGACGGCCACGCCGGCTGGGCCAATCGCAAGGCCATGGCCCTGGCCAAAGTCACTAAAGCCACACCGGACCCGCAAGGTGGAAAGATCATCCGCGACGCCAATGGCGAACCCACCGGAGTCTTCGTCGATCGGGCCCAGGGACTCATCTATTCGGTGATTCCTCAGCCCACCTTCGACGTGGTCAAACGCCGCATCGCCCTCGCCGCCAGCGAATGCGCCCGCCTCGGCATGACTTCCGTTCACGATGCAGGCGTTCCCGCCGAAGATCTGCGCGCCTACCGCGAACTCATTGCCGAAAAGAAACTGCCCGTTCGTGTCTACGCCATGATTGGCGGAGAGGGCGACTTGTTTCGTCAGTATCTCGCCAAAGGTCCGGAACTGGGCGACTACCTCACCATTCGCTCCGTCAAACTGGTTGCCGATGGCGCGTTGGGGTCCCGTGGCGCGGCCATGTGGCAGCCCTATTCCGATGACAAGACCAACAGCGGCTTACTCATCCTCAAGCGCGAGGACATCGAGCGCGTCGCCCGCGCTGCCGTAAAAGCGGGCTTCCAGGTGAATACACATGCCATCGGCGATCGCGCTAACAAAGTGACGCTCGAAGCTTACGCCGACGTCCTCGGGGGCAAGAACGACAAACGCTTTCGCATCGAACATTCGCAAGTAGTCAGCCTGCCCGACTTCAAACTGTTCGCCGACAACTCCGTCATCGCCTCCGTCCAATCCACGCATGCCACCAGCGATATGCGTTGGGCTCACCTCCGCCTCGGTCCCGACCGTTTGCAGGGTGCTTATGCGTGGCAGCGCTTCCTGAAGATGGGAATCCCGCTCGCCAACGGCTCCGATTTCCCGGTCGAAAATCCGAACCCGTTGTGGGGATTCTACTCCGCCGTCTCACGCCAGGATCATGAAGGTAATCCGCCCGGCGGCTGGCGTCCCGAAGATCGCCTCAGCCGCGCCGAAGCGCTGGCCAGTTGGACCACCGGCGGCGCCTACGCCGCATTCGAAGAGAAGATCAAAGGATCGCTCACGCCTGGAAAGTTCGCTGACTTCGTCGTTCTCTCCGGAGACATCATGACTCAGCCCGCTCTTGATATCCTCAAGACTAAGGTCACGATGACCGTGTTGAACGGCGAGGTAGTGTACCGGGAATGATTGCCGCCCTGCTTTTGCTGGCCGTCGCACCCACGCGGCTCACCATGATGGACGATGTTGTCTCCGTCCCCCATGGCGAATGGCGCGCGCTCCCCATTGTCCTTGTGGATCAGCCCGGCCACCTGGAATCCTCCTACCGGGTGATTCACGGCGATCCCTCCGTCCGACTCGCGCTCACTTCCAAAGAGGAAGGTGACGCCCTGCGTCATGCTGAGCCGCACACCGAACTAGCCGCCACAAGCATGGCCGCCGAGGGCACGCTGAGGTTTCCCATCCGCTCCATCGGCCAATACGAATTGATTGTGGACAACCGGGAGAACCGCAGCGACGTGGAACTGCACCTCACCGCCTCGATGGTCTTCGGCGATGACCGCGACCTCACCGTGCGCTATGCCTCTCCCCGTCGCCGCGCTGCTGCCATTTCGCTCAGCCTGTTGTTCTTCTTCACCGTTGCCGGTTACACCGGAGTGAAACTGCGCCGCGCCCTCGACGATCGTCCGCCTTACTAAACGCCGCGCCGGTCGCCGAACAGATCCACGTGAAGCCGCGGGCTATAACGATACCCCTCCCGTATGCAAAGGTCCCACAGCCAGGTTCCACGTTCCCGCAGCGTCTGTGGAGTGATTCCTTCAGCCATTAGGCAAACGCGCTCCGCCGGCGCGTCCAGCTCACGGAGAATCCGCCCGATTTCATCCAAATCACCGGGGGCCGCCACCACAAACTTCAGCTGATACTCGTAGCCCGCCATCAACGTTCGCAGCACATCGGGACGGTATCGCCGCTGCTCATGCCACACGGCCCATCTTCCGCCCTCCCGTTCCAGTGGCGTCGAATTTGCCAGCTTTGGGCTGATGCTCATCAGATCGCACGTCACCGGTGCAGAGACCGTTCCCGCCGTCTCGATGGTCACGTGCAGCCCGGCCTCCCGCAGCATCCCTGTCAACTCTCCAATGCCCGGTGCGATCATCGGTTCCCCGCCAGTCACAACAGCGTGACGGACCTGTGGCTGCCTTCGGACCTCGGCAACAATCTCATCCAACGTCATCGCGTTTCCCTCGGGCCGCCACGACGTATACGGGGTATCGCACCACACGCAGCGCAGATTACAGCCTGTGGTTCGGATGAAGACAGACGGCACTCCGGCCAGCGTGCCCTCGCCTTGCACGGAAGTGAAGATCTCAGAGATTCGCATCGAACGCTACTTCCACTCTAGCGTCCGGAGACGTGCCGCAGCAGCGCCGCCTCATCGTCCACTTGGATATCGATATCCAACCACAGGATCGGCACGGTGATACCCTCGGGAAGATTCATCACGTCTTTCTGAGTAGTCAGTAAGACATCCACTCGGGCGGCCATCTCCGCCACTTCCGCCTTGGTGTACTTGTGGTGATCCGTGAACTCGCGCCGCCACGCCGGCTCAATCCCACATGCCGCCACCGACCTCCAGAATGCCGCCGGATTTGCCAATCCGCAAAACGCTCCGGCACGTCCCGCTGGAACCTCCACTGATTCGCCGCTAAGGGTTCTCCATTGCGTGGCGATTGCCCGCGCCAGGTAGATCGGCGCCGTCGAGTTCCACTTCCGCAGGCGCCTTACAATCCCGTCATAGGTGCGTCCCGCCTCTGCCCGAGTAATCACGAACACATCGGCCCGGCTCAGCGCACTCTCGCGCTCGCGTAGCCGCCCGGCGGGAAACACACCTCGCGAAAACGGATCCAAAGCGTCGATCAAAACCACGTCGCAATTCCGCCGCAGCCGCCAGTGCTGAAAACCGTCATCCAGCAGGAAGACCTGCGGACGAAGTTGCGCCTCCATCCGCCGTCCCACCTCATAACGATTCGCCCCAATTCCCACCGCGGCCACGTTCGCCCGAACGAATATCTGCGCCTCATCGCCGGTGACGCTCACTGGTGCCGCCTCACCCCGAGGGACAATCGCCATCTCCCGTGACTGTCGGCGGTACCCGCGCGTCAGAATCGCGGAACCCTCCAACCGTCTCGCCAGCCAAAGCACGAACGGCGTCTTGCCACTGCCGCCCATGGATAAATTGCCGACGCTGACCACGTGCGCTGCCAGGCCTTTGCTTCGTGCCAGGTCCTTCCACTTCCTTCGCTCGGCGCCATCGGCCCAGGCGTCGCTCAGTATCCGTAAAAGGACACTGGCAGGCTCCGCGAAAATCGCATCTTCGCGAGACTCACGAATTCGTTCCACGGCCCTTGCCGTCGCCCCTCGCCGCAGCGTAGACTGTCGCGCCGCTGCCTCCCCTACCGCCAAACGCTCCGCTCCATCACGCAACAGCCGCTCCACGCACGCTTCCAACGCATCCGAATCGGAAATCCGGACCAGCGCGCCTGCCGCCTCAAACGCGGCCGCAATCTCCGTGAAGTTCTCCATATGAGGGCCCACAATCACTGGCTTGCCAAACGCCGCCGGCTCCAGGATGTTGTGCCCGCCGCGCTCTGCCAGCGATCCACCCATGAAGACCACACTGGCGAATCCGAACAACCCGCTCAATTCGCCGATCGAATCCAACAGCAACACACCGGGCAATTCCAGCGGGCTTGCCAGTCGGGACCGCCGCACATAGCGGATGCCCGCCGACTCCAACTTGGCGCCCGCCTCATCAAACCGCTCCGGCTTCCGCGGAACCAGAATCAGCAATAGTTTCGGATGCCGAGCCGCCAACCCGCCGAACGCTCGAATGACAACATCGTCTTCGTCCACATCGCCCGTTCGCGCCGGAGGCATCGTGCTCGCCGCAATCCACACGGACTCCGCACCGCTGCACTTCAACCATTGCTCCAGCTCCGCCGCTACTTGCACCGACATCGGGTCAAAGTCGTATTTCAGATTCCCGGCCCCCACCACCCGCGCCGCCCCCAAGCGACGGTATCGCGCCGCCGCCGTCTCATCCTGCGCCAGAATCATATCCGGCCGCGACAGCGCCCTCCGGAAGAACCATGCGAGCCTCTCGTACTTGCCAATGGCCTTGTCTGAGATCCGCCCGTTCACCACCACCAACCCACACCCAAACCGCTTCGCCTCGCCATAGAGATTCGGCCAGATTTCGGTTTCCATCACCACAACTACGGCTGGCTTCAACCGCCGCAGCACAGCCCGCACGGCGAATCGATAGTCCAGCGGCGCGAAGAACACGGTTTCGCCAAACTTCGCCCGTGCCGTCTCAAAACCGGCCAGTGTGGAAACCGAGACAAACACCGCGGTTCCTGGCATCTCCGCCTTCAATCGCGCCACCAGCGGCGTTGCCGTCAACACTTCTCCTACCGATACCGCATGCAACCAGATACACCCCGGGGCCGTCTGCTCCAACGATGCCGGCAGTCTGCCGAAGCGCTGTCCTAACCCGGCAAAGTAGCGCCTGTCTCGCAGGCTCCGCCGCAGCAGATACAGTACGATGAAGGGGAATCCTAGTGCCTGAACGAACCAATAGAGGTAGTCGATGAGCCGGCTAGTCAAAATACTATTTCTTTCCCTGAGTATAGTCGCCCTTTATGGTGTCGACAAAGATACACCCTTCAAACCGGGTCCCGCGTCGTCCTTCGCAGACAAGCTGACAGTGGATAAACTCACCATCGCGGTTGAGCCGTACATGTCCGACGATAAGACGCGTGAGGCCTTCGGAAAACTCAACCCCTATGAATACGGTATCCTACCCGTCCTGGTAGTGATGCAGAACGATGGGGACAAGCCTCTGCGCCTCGATCGAATGAAGGTGGAATATGCCTATCGCGGCGAGCGAATCGAAGCCACGCCGGCTGCGGATGTGCCCTTCACCCACGCCCCGAAGAGGCCTAACGTATCCAACCCCCTTCCCTTTCCCCGCCGTGCTGGAAAGAACCCGCTACAGAAGTTCGAAATTGAAGCGCGCTCTTTTGCCGCAAAGATGCTGTTGCCTGGCCAGAGCGCTTCCGGCTTCTTCTACTTCCAGACCGGGCACCGGTCCGGGTCGTCGTTATATCTCGCGGGCATCTACGAAGCCGCCACCAACAAAGAACTATTCTTCTTTGAGGTTCCGTTCTCGCGGTAGGACCTACTTCTCTTCGATCACCAGGCGCTGGTTCTTCGCCACGTTCGTCAGGCGCTGTTTCTTGCCGCTCGGCCACTCCACGTCTATGACGGTCGCAGTGGCGTCCTTGCCCAGTCCGAATGTCAGCGCCATGTCGCTCTGCGAGCAATAGCTGGAGCCGCTGTGCACCGTTTGCATCTGCTTGCCGGACGCGCTCTCCACCCGCACCACCGCGCCCAGGCCGTCGCGATTGGAAGTCTTCCCTACCAGTTTCACGCTCAACCAGTTGTTCGCATTGCCGCCGTCATTGCGAAGGATCACAGCCGGGCCATGGTTGTTGTTGATGACGATATCCAGATCGCCGTCGTGGTCCAGGTCCGCATAGGCCGCGCCACGTGCCACCATCAGCTTCTGCATTCCCGCACCCGACTTCGAACTGGCGTCTTCGTACTTTCCCTTACCCACGTTGTGGAACAGCAGCGGAGGTTGCTGGAACGTGATCTTCGGCTGCACGCGCCCGATCTCTTCGTCAATATGTCCGTTCGCCGCAAAGATGTCCGTCAGCCCGTCCAGGTCATAGTCGAAGAAGAACACACCAAACGCCAGGCGCAGCAAGCTGGAGCGTCCTACCGTCGATTTCGGCGCTTCGTCCACAAATAGCCCGTTGCCTTCGTTGTGATAGAGCCCCAGCATCTGGTTTGAGAAATTGCCCACCAGCAGGTGCGCGCGACCCGTGCGATCATAATCTCCCGCATCCACACCCATCGCGCCGCGCGCCACGCCGTCCTCACCGAACGCCACGCCCGCCGTCACCGCCTCTTCCACGAAAGTGCCGTTCTTCTGATTGCGATACAGCTTGTTCGGTTGCGTGTCGTTGGCCACGAAAAGATCGGGCCATCCGTCACCGTTGTAATCGAACACAACCACGCCCAGCGACTTACTGCTGGTGTCGCCCAGGCCCGCTTTCTGCGTCACATCCTCAAACTTGCCGTTTCCGAGGTTGTGATACAGCTTAACGGACATCCCTTTGTACGACTCCGGCGTGCAATACGATTTCGTCGAACCGTCCATGGAGCACCACAAATCAGCCTTCGCAGTCCACTGCACATAGTTCGCCACAAAGAGATCGAGCTTGCCGTCTTTGTCGTAGTCCAACCATGCCGTGCTCGTTCCAAACCCCGAATTCTTGATGCCTGAAGCCGCCGTCACATCCTTGAATTTGCCGCCGCCCAAGTTGTGAAACAGGCGGTCGCCCTCAAGCGCAGTGACGAATACATCGTCTTTACCGTCGTTATCAAAATCGCCCACCGCCACGCCCATCCCGAACATCTCCACATCCAGGCCGCTGCCTGCCGTGACGTCGGTGAAGGTCATGTTCTTGTTGTTGCGATACAACGCTGGCAGCGACTTTCGGCCGCGTGGAGCCCAGTCTTTGCTGTTGATATACAGCAGGTCTGCCCACCCATCGCCATCGAAATCGATCACCGCCACGCCGGAGCCCATCGTCTCAGGCAGATACTTCTTACCGGCGCGTCCGCTGTTATGGACGAACTTCACGCCCGCCGCCGCTGCCACGTCTACAAACTTCACTTGTGCTGACGCTGCCATCGCAGCCAGCACGCCAATTGCTATCGCTTTCACTAAAACGCTCCTCGCGCAGTCAACGCCGGTTTGCGGCGCGTCAGCTTCACCGGCTTCACATCCAGGTCTTTCAAGCAGCTTTCGTGATCGTGAATCGTCTGCCGTTCGTTGTTGTCTTCCGCGCTCACCATGCGCCGCTTGGCCGTAATAGCTTGCGACGATTCGTCTGCCTTGAATCGCTTGAACAGCTTTTCTTCCCGCGCCGATTTCTCCAACTCGTTTAGCCCGCGATACGCCAGCATCAGCGTATAGTGCGCCTGAACGTCTTCCGCGTCCACCGCCAGGACGCCCTGCAGCGCCTCAACCGCATCCTTATATTCGCGCTTCAGGAACAAGACGCGGCCTAACTGGTTCAACGCCACCCGATCTCGAGGATACTGCGCCAACACGGTCTTCAGACTCGCTGCGGCTCCATCGTAATCGCCGTCTGCCTTCTGAATCATGGCCTTGAAAAAGTGAACGCGGCCTAACTTCGAGTTCAACGCCAGGGCCTTTTCGATATAGGCCTTAGCGGCGTCCGTCTCGCCTTCCTGAATCAAGGCGCGAGCCACGTTCAACCAACCATCCGCATACTCCGGCTCCGCTTCTGTCACGCGTTTGAAGGCATACTCAGCGCCCTTCAAATCGCCCTGCAGCAGCAGCCCGATGCCCCAATCGTTCCATCGCTCACGGTCCTGCTTGCGAACCACCGGCTTCCAAACGGTCTCCGTCTTCTCATCGCCCACTTGTAGCTGTGCCTGAGCCGTTGCTAGCACAACCGTAGGCACATCCGGAATCTCGCCCTTGATCTTGCTCGATACGTTCGCCGGGATGTTAGCAGGCGAAAGCGAGTATTCGCGGCTGTCGTGCGAAAGCGCGGCCTCTCCGCTCACGGCCTTACCCGCAAACGCATACTGCGAGTAGAAGTGTGAGAACTTACGATAGTTCAACTTTGCCGTCAGAGTAATCGGCCCCCGCGCGTCCTTCGGTATCTTTACACGGTAATGTCCCACATCGGCGGCGCCCGGTGGAATCAGCCGCACATACAACACGCTCCGCGTCTGCCACGCATTGCGCTTGTTAATAGGGTTGCCCTCGCCGTCCAGCTGGAACGACCGGTAGAAATGCGCGCCCTTCTCCACCGGACCGCGGCCGCCGTCTTCCGCCATGCCGCTCCAGAACACCATGTGCCCTGCCGAATCCGCGCCCTGCAGTTCCAGCCACGCGTCCACCGTGTCCACAGTACCGCCGGGGAAGAAATGGCCGATCTTCCGCGTGCGTACCACCACGTCAACACGAACCGTATCGCCGGGTTTGAATCGCGCTCCCGCCTGATCGATAGGCGCCGACAGTTTACCTACTTCGCGGATCATCACCTGTCCGCCCTGTTCGGCTTCCTCACCCACGGCAAACGTCGAGGAAACCTGTGGTCCATCGGATCGCCGCCGCATCTCGCCCCCGCCCGTCGCGTCCACCGGCGTCGCGCCAAAAATATCTACCGTGATAAACCCGGACTTCAGGAAATTCTCCGTCACGCCCATCTGGGCATAGTCCTGATTCGCCTGTGCCACCGCGGTATTCGAGGCCGGGAAGCGATGCGAATGGATCTTACCATCCTTGTTACCCGGGTCCTTCGAATCCACAACCGGCATGTGACATTCCGAACAGGTCTGCGATTTCTGCGGGTAGTAAAAGCTCCTCGCACCCTGCCCCGAAATCCCGCTCGCCTGCCAGTTATCGTACTCATTGAATCCACGGATCCAGCGGTAGTTGTTCACGGGAACGTCCAGGTGAACCTTGTGGCACGACGAACAATACTCCGCCGAATTGGCACCACGCATAAACGGCTTCATGAACGTCTTCCGGTGCGGCTCCGGCTCCGTATAAGTCAGAAATCGATCCAGCATGCGAACGTACTTGTTATGGCTCGAAGCCAGATCGTGCAGCGGCGGATACTCAATAGTGAACCCGCCATTGCCCAACGATCCCTCTACATGAACGATGGAGTGACACGAAACGCAGCCCAGTCCGTTCTGCGCCTCAGGCGTGTCGATCTGTTCCTTGATTGGCCTGTCGAACCGGCCGTTGAAGAACACAGCGTGGTCATGGCACCCGGCGCACCACTTACTTCCTTTAGTGCCCGACAACTCCTGCATATGTTCAATCGACTTCCGGTAATACTGGTTATTGAACGAGGCGAAATGATGCACCGATGAGTTCCACTGCTCGTAAATGTCCTTGTGGCACTCCCCGCACAGCTTCGAATCCATAAAGAAGTTCGAGGGAATCGTCCCACCGACATTCGTCTTTGCCGATGAAGGCCAGAAGGGGGACTTCGGCCCGCCGCCTTCCTCCTCCATCGAAACGGAAACCAGCAGTGGATTGCGAATCGAAGCCGATGCGTCCGGGAATAGTTTTTGAACGGTCAGCGTCAGGGCGGGGAAGGCGAACAGCAATACCGCTGCATAGGCGCCCCAGCGGGAAAATTGTCTGTATCCGGTGCCGCGTGCAAACCAAATCAGCAGCAGCACGCCCACTACGGAGAAGCCAATATGCGACCACAGAATCCAACGGTTGTTAAACGTGTTATACGCCCGCAGTAAGTACATGCCAAGCGCCGCACCAATCAGCAGGAAACCCGCCGCCGGAACTCGTAGACGCGGTACGCGGACTAACAAAAGAGCGTACCCACCCAGTACGGCCATCCCCAAGCCGACATGCAGCAGCACGTTCGACATGTAGAAAACCGTCGGTGAGGCAAACGCGGCCAGGTAAGCCGTGTTTACCAGCAAAACCAGGAAGGCGATAGCCGTCCAGCGGGTAAGTCTAGTCATCGTCCCCCATCCCCATCCCCATACCCATCAGCTTCATGCGCGGCGGAGTCGTACGGTCGCCCACCAGCGGCCGTATCAGCCGCAGCGCGGGTCTTGTGTTGTACTTTTGCCGCCAGAAAACGTGCGCTTCGTCATCCGGAAAATGTTCGCTCGCCCCATACGGATACTGCGTCATGCTATGGAAAGGCAGTGGTTCCACTGATTGCGAATGCGCCGTATTGGCATCGCGATCCTTTGCCCATCCATCCACCTTCAACAGAAAATCCCTCTTCCAACCCACAGGCAGCACCGGCAATCGCGCCGCATCGAAGTGCAGTTGGATCTCATCGCCCGACCCCATAATCACGAACCTGTCGTCCACATCGGTCAGCAACTCCTGCACATCGCCATACCGCGTATACAGTCCCGGTGTCGGATTCCACAACGAAACCGGCGACGAATCCGCATAGAAGAACTGCTCCGGCTGTTTCCGCTCTGGATGTACCTTATTACCTGAGAAGCCGCGGAATCGCACCGCCGCATCAGCCGCCATCAACTCTGTCTGCTGAACTTCCGGCGCCGTCGTTTTCTCACTAAGGAAGATCTCGTCCCAATAGACGCACAGGTTGGTGACAATGCGAACTTCACGAGAGTCCGACAACCACTTCCCGCTCAAGTCCACGGCGATGGTCTTGGGCTTGCCAGCCGGCATTCCCATGTTCTCGATCACGGTTTTCCATTCGCCCTTGCTATCGCGCATCTGCAATTGAGGCGGCACCAGCCCGCCGCGTTTCTCCTGCGCAATCGCCAGGAACGTACTGCCGTCGGCCCAATCCACCCAACCGTTCATCACCATAACGGCTTTCCCGTCACGCGCTGCCGACTTGCCAAAGTCGATCTCGAGAGTGTGCTTCTGCGCCACGCCGACAATCGTCCGCGGAAAGGCATCCGGGTACGTGTGGTCCTTCGCCGACAACTTCGCGGTCACTACATTTCCCAAATCATCGCGCGCCGACTTCGGATAGATGCGGTCTTTCGTACCCCACAGGCGGTACTCCGGAAACGGCGGTTCGCCAGTCCATTTGTCGTTGCTGAAGATATCGATTCCTGCGGGATGGTCGATCGCCAGCAAGTGGATCTGGTCGATGAAGGCGGCCTCGCTCAGTTCTTCGGTCAGCCGGATCTCATACTTTCCATTCACCGCCTTCAGTTGGTTGCCCGCGATGAAGACATACTCGTCATGGTCCGTCGGGAAATATTGCCCGTCGCCGTTGGTAGCCCCCAACGGAGCCACGCCCAGAACATCCGTAATGTATTCGAATCCGGTGCCGTTCCACGTCC